>NZ_WQQB01000045.1:0-406799 GCF_018785565.1 Blautia sp. MCC283
ATAACACAACCGTGGGACACACGGGGATAGCTCGCTTATGCTTAGCACAGTAGTGCTATCGAACGAGAACCAAACTTGCCTGATCTTATATAAAATGATATAGTTTCTATATTTACTCCAATAATTTTAGTTCATATGACGCCTGTAAATATTGTACAGGCGTCTTTTTGTTTGTCGCAGAGTATACAACTCTGCGGCATTTCTTTTTTTCTATATAATACTTCT
Source organism: Blautia sp. MCC283 (assembly GCF_018785565.1). Classification (NCBI taxonomy): domain Bacteria; kingdom Bacillati; phylum Bacillota; class Clostridia; order Lachnospirales; family Lachnospiraceae; genus Blautia; species Blautia sp. MCC283. Next base: position 226 of record NZ_WQQB01000045.1, read on the forward strand.
TATTTATAAGTACCGGATCTCCACATCCATCCCGCCGTTTCCGTCCGTTTCCAGAACTGCATAGCTGGGTCTTCTGCCCCGTTGCCTTGGGAAGGCCAGACTTCCGGGGTTTACAAGAAGAATTCCGTCTTCTTTTTCCAGGACCGGCACGTGAATGTGTCCGAAAAATGCCGCATTGCAGCCACGCTGTTTTGCAGCATCTGCCAGCTGGTCAAAAGCCATGGACACGCCATAATAGTGACCATGTGTCACCAGTACCTTATTTCCTTCAATGTCGATCACATCTTCTCTTGGAAGATCGGAGAAAAAATCATTATTTCCGGATACAATGCTGCAGGGACAGTCTGCGAGGGCTTCGATATAAAATTCTCTGCCTTCCACGTCTCCACAATGCACCAGCATGTCAAAAGGAGCTTCCCGGTTTACTGCGATCTCCAGGTTTTCATCTCTTCCGTGGGTATCGCTCACGATCAGCACCTTCATACAAGTTCTTCCTTTATAAGGCGAAGGGCTTTTCCGCGATGGCTGATCCTGTTTTTTTCTTCCATGGAAAGTTCTGCGGAAGTGCAGCCATATTCCGGAAGATAAAAGATCGGGTCATAGCCAAAACCGTTCTCGCCTTTTTCCTCGTATCCAATGCGCCCCTCCATGGTGGCACGGACCGTCTCTCTTCTGCCATCCGGGAAAGCCGCCGCAATGGCACAGACAAAACGTGCGGTACGTTTCTCATCCGGTACACCTTCCAGACGTTCGATCAGGTTCGCGTTTTTGATGTGGTAGGAAGTGTCCTCTCCCATGTAACGTGCGGAATAGATTCCCGGCTCTTTATTCAGATAGTCGATCTCAAGGCCGGAATCATCTGCCAGAACGATCTCACCGGTCATTTTGCAGATGGCCTCAGCTTTGATCATGGCATTTTCTTCGAAGCTTTTTCCATTTTCGTCGATATCCGCATGGATTCCGGCATCTTTCAGGGAAAGGATCTCAAGCTGGGGATCCGCAAGTATCCTTCGGATCTCCTTCATTTTCCCCTCGTTTCCAGTGGCAAAAATGATCTTTTTCATTCTTTTATACTTCCTTTCTTCGGCGGACGTGGTCCAAGGAACTGGTAATAGTAGGTTTTCATCATTCCGTTATAGATCTTACGGTTCTTGTCTGCTTTTCGGCCGATATCATTCTCTGCCTTGTCATAGGCGGTGATAAGATACATGGACCAGCGATCCAGGCGCTTATAGCTCTCGCCGATCTCACGGTACAGTGCCGGAAGATTCTCTTTTTCCTCGATTCGCTCACCATAGGGCGGATTGGTCACAATAAAACCAAACGGTTTGGAGTGGCGGAGTTCGCTGACCGGTCTCTGCTGAAAATGGATCAGTTTGTCCACTCCTGCCATCTTTGCATTGGCCCGTGCTGCCTTGATAGCTGCCGCATCGATGTCAAAGCCCTGGATATCCGTCTCAATATCAAGATTTACCCGCTCTCTGGCTTCTTCTCTTGCATCTTCCCAGCATTCCTTCGGGATGAGATGTTCCCAGCTCTCAGCCAGGAAGTGGCGGTTCATTCCAGGTGCCATATCCGCTGCCATCATTGCCGCCTCAATGGGAAAGGTACCACTTCCGCAGAAAGGATCCACGAGAATACGGTCTTTTTTCCACGGGGTCAGCATCAGAAGTGCGCTGGCAAGTGTCTCTGTGATGGGTGCTTTCACGGTCATCTGGCGGTATCCTCTCTTATGAAGAGATACGCCGGAAGTATCGATCCCGATCAGGGCCACATCTTTCATAAATGCCACACGGATTGGGAATTCCGGACCGTCTTCCGGGAACCAGGAAATTCCGTAGATGCCTTTGAGACGTTCTACGATGGCTTTTTTCATGATGGACTGGATATCGGATGGGCTGAAAAGTTTACTCTTGATGGAGTTTGCCTTGGCTACCCAGAATTTACCGTTCTTCGGTATGTAATTCTCCCATGGGAGAGCCTTGGTCTTCTCAAAAAGTTCGTCGAATGTCTCGGCTTTTACTTCGCCTACTTTCAGAAGGACGCGTTCTGTGGTGCGGAGGAACAGATTGGCGTCTGCCACACCCTGGGCGTCTGCCTCAAAAGTTACTCTTCCGTCTTCCACTTTGGTCACTTCATAACCAAGGTCCAGTATTTCACGTTTCAGTACCGCCTCTGTTCCGAAATGGCAGGGCGCTGTTAATTCCCACAGATTCATAAAGTGATCTCCCGTACTGTATTTCCTTCAAAGTCTTTGATTGTAAAAATTCCGTTCTCAAGGATTGCGTAGGTTGGCGGGTTGCCTTCCTTTGGAATGGATACGGAACCTGGGTTCAGAAGGATATAATTTCCCATGTTTTCTGCTTTCAGCACATGTGTATGGCCGTGGATCAGGATGTCGCCGTCCATCATTGGCGGAAGGTTATCTTTGTTGTAGATGTGACCGTGTGTGGCGTACAGAGTTTTTCCATCGATGGCGAGAATGCAGTAGTCTGCCATCACCGGGAAGTCAAGGACCATCTGGTCTACCTCTGCCTCACAGTTTCCGCGTACTGCGTAGATCTGATTTTTTCTTTCATTTAAAAGGCGGATGACTTCCTTCGGTGCGTATTCCTTCGGAAGGTCATTTCTCGGACCGTGATAAAGCAGATCTCCCAGAAGTACCAGTCTCTCCGCCTTCTCTTCGTCATATGCTTCCAGCATTTTCCGGCAGTAGTATGCCGAACCATGTACATCGGACGCGAACATATATTTCATAATCTTTTCTCCTTGTGGTTTGTGTCATTTTTATTCCTGTTCTTTACATTATCATGATTTCCTTTAAAATACAAGCACAAGCCATTGCCAGTCATGCATTCGTAATCCCCTTCGATGCTGGTCACGGAACGAACAGTGATTCCGTTTCGATGCCGCCCTGCGATTTCCCGTTTCCTCTGATCTATTACTCTGTTTTATCCGCTTACAAGATTCCGGCCTCTGTAGGCTGCAAATCCGCCGATCACAGACCGGGTGCGGCAGCCCGCTCTTGCCAGGCTCCGGGCGGCCTGCATGCTGGCACCACCGCGGTCACAGTATAGTATCAGGATCTTATCTTTTGGAAACTGGTACCTCTGATCCTGTTTTTTCTCAAGATATTCTTCCAGCTCATGGTATGGAATGTTTACTGCGTTCCGGACATGTCCCTTTTTGTAGGAGACCGGATCCCGGAGATCTATGATAACGGCGTCACTGCGCTCCACATAATAATCCAGCATTTTGGCAGAGATAGTTTCGATCTGAAACATGGAAAAATCTCTCCTCTTTTTGCTATATTATATGGAAGCTTCTGTAGGAATGTTCCCTTATATGTATGGAAGCGGGAGAAAGCCAGCTCTGACTTTTTCCCGCTTTTTTTCCGATTTTTTCTGTATGATCCGGCCAACTGACTGATGGATCCTGTACCGCATAAAAATGGTGCTTCTGCTTATTGCGTATTGATCCTCTGCCTAGTATCTTCCGGATCACTTACCCTGAATATCTAGTATCTGTCGGACTCTCTGTCTTTCTCTGAATCGTACTCGTCGGATGTTTTGTTTCCGTAACTGTTGCCGTAGCTGTTTTTGGAACTGTTTTTAGAAGAATTTCTGGAGCTGTTTCTGGAACTGTTTTTTCCGCAGTTTCTGGAATCACTTTCCCCGTAATTTTTTCCCGCATAATTGGACTCATTTCTGTCTGTTTCGTAATTTTTCGCCATTTGAATTACCTCCTGATGAAGTTGATTTTTGCGGCTTTCTGAAGCTTTCTGCCGCTTTTTATTACAGGAAATAGTATCCCAAAAAGTTTGGAGATTATTCGCCAAAATGATATTGCTTTTTTTTCCAGTTTATATTATAATCATTCTTGTAAAAAGAATTTACCCTTCAAAAATTTTTTTTACATAACCCCTTATTTAATTATTTATACTCCCCTCGAAACACCCGGTAGCTCCCCTACCGGGTGTTTCTCTATGCAAAGAACAGGCCGCCGGAACGACCTTATCATTGTCGTTCCGGCGGCCTGTTTTTTATCCATTGATGGGGTTCACATGCACCATGCAGTGCTTTACGTCTTTGAATTTATCTTCGATGGTATGATGCACATTTTCCGCAATATCATGTGCATCGTTGAGGGATATTTCTCCTGCCGCCGCGATCTCGATATCCACATACATTTTGGATCCGAAAAGGCGGGTTCGAAGAAGATCCACTCTTCTGACGCCCGGCACCTTGAGGATCTCACGGCGCATCGATTCTTCGGTTTTTGCATCACAGGAGTGATCTACCATCTTGTCAATAGCATCCCTGAAAATATCGATCGCAGCTTTGGCGATCATAAAGCAGATCACGATACTGGCAACAGGATCCAGGATGGGGTATCCCAGTCTTGCTCCGAAGATACCCACAAAGGCTCCGATAGAGGAAAGTGCATCAGAGCGGTGATGCCATGCATCTGCCATCAGTGCTCCGGAATTGATCTTCTTCGCAGCACCTCTTGTGTACCAGAACATCCACTCTTTTGTCACGATGGATACCACTGCCGCGATCAGCGCAAGGGTTCCAGGGATGGCGATCGTTCCGCCGGATGTACTTTTTACAATATCACGGACACCGGTAATGCCGATGCCAAGACCTGTTACAAGCAGCATCCCCGCAAGAACAATGGAAGAAACGCACTCCATTCTCTCATGTCCGTACTGATGCTCCTTGTCCGATTTTTTTGCAGAAAGACGGACACCGATGATAACAATAAAAGTACTTCCCACATCGGATGCAGAATGGATCGCATCAGAAATCATCGCTCCGGAATGCGCCGCAATACCGGCGATAAGTTTAAATATGGATAACAGCAGATTTACCAGGATACTGATCCCGGACACCTTCATCGCCGTCTGCTGTTCCCATGAGCTTTCTTTATCTGTGTCGTGTATAATCGTTTCGTTTTTTGTGTGTTCCATAAACAGGACCTCCTTTTGATTAGCATATGATTCTGGTCTTTCTTATGGCACAACATTTTCCGTGAAAAAACCGGCGGTTCTTTCACTACTCGCTGAACTGCGATTTCCGCCGGTGTTCTTTCTTATCTACATAGGGATCTCCCAGTTTCTACCTTCTGTTCCATCCATATTTTTGCAGTAAAAAAGACATACCTGCGAAACATACACTGTCCCGCAGATATGTCTGAAAGTAAAGCGGATACTCATCTTCCGCTTCACTACATATTCATGAATGCAATTGTTTCACAATTTGCGTTCAAATCCATATCCGCTGCCGCTTCCTGCGGCCCGGCCCCACGCCCTCAGATAAATACTCTGTTTCTGAATGGCGTCGCCTGCTCAGTTTGTACTGTTGATCTCGCATCCTGTTCGAATGTAATGCAGTGCAAAGAGAATTTTTACAGTCTTGCGGGTCTTCCGCTTGACTTCCCAGAAAGGATACACCTTGCACCATCTGTTAGTCAAGCCAAAGATTTTTTATATTTTATAGTAGGATTTTAAGGTATTACAGATATTATAAAACCGGGAGCGGATAAATCCACTCCCGGTCAAATCTACGATCTGTATTCAGTTGGAATGATCGATTATGCCTGCGGGCCAGCAGCAACGAGTGCTTTACCAGCAGCATTTCCTTCATATTTAACAAAGTTCTTAACGAATCTTGCAGCAAGATCTTTAGCCTTTGTCTCCCACTCTGCAGCGTCTGCATATGTGTCACGTGGGTCAAGGATTGCAGGATCTACGCCTGGAAGCTCTGTCGGAACCTCGAAGTTGAAGAATGGGATCTTCTTTGTCGGAGCTTTAAGAATAGATCCGTCAAGGATAGCATCGATGATACCACGAGTATCTTTGATGGAGATACGTTTTCCAGTTCCGTTCCATCCTGTGTTAACGAGGTATGCTTTCGCACCGCTCTTCTCCATTTTCTTAACGAGCTCCTCAGCATATTTTGTCGGGTGAAGCTCAAGGAATGCCTGTCCGAAGCAAGCGGAGAATGTAGGAGTAGGCTCTGTGATTCCACGCTCTGTACCAGCAAGTTTAGCTGTGAATCCGGAAAGGAAGTAGTACTGTGTCTGCTCCGGTGTCAGGATAGATACTGGAGGAAGTACGCCGAATGCATCTGCGGACAGGAAGATAACTTCTTTAGCTGCCGGTGCAGAAGATACCGGGCGAACGATGTTCTCGATGTGGTTGATCGGGTAGGAAACACGTGTGTTCTCTGTTACGCTCTTGTCAGCGAAGTCGATCTTTCCATCTTTATCAAGTGTTACATTCTCAAGAAGAGCGTTTCTCTTGATCGCATTGTAGATGTCCGGCTCAGACTCTTTGTCAAGGTTGATAACCTTAGCGTAGCATCCACCCTCGAAGTTGAATACTCCGTTGTCATCCCAGCCGTGCTCGTCATCACCGATCAGGAGACGCTTAGGATCTGTGGAAAGTGTTGTCTTACCTGTTCCGGAAAGACCGAAGAAGATTGCTGTGTTCTCTCCGTTAAGGTCTGTGTTTGCAGAGCAGTGCATGGAAGCGATGCCCTTAAGCGGCAGATAGTAGTTCATCATGGAGAACATACCTTTCTTCATCTCTCCGCCGTACCATGTATTTACGATAACCTGCTCACGGCTTGTAATGTTGAACATTACAGCTGTCTCGGAGTTAAGACCCAGCTCTTTGTAGTTCTCAACTTTAGCCTTGGATGCGTTGTAAACAACGAAATCTGGCTCAAAGTTCTCAAGCTCCTCAGCTGTTGGCTGAATGAACATGTTTGTTACGAAGTGTGCCTGCCAAGCAACCTCAACGATGAAACGGATAGCCATACGTGTATCTTTGTTAGCTCCGCAGAATGCATCTACTACGAAAAGTCTCTTGTTGGAAAGCTCTTTCTTAGCAAGATCTTTAACTGCAGCCCATGCTTCCTGAGTTGCCGGATGGTTATCGTTTTTGTACTCATCGGATGTCCACCAAACTGTGTCTTTGGAGTTCTCATCCATAACGATATATTTGTCTTTAGGGGAACGTCCTGTGTAGATACCTGTCATTACGTTGACAGCACCAAGCTCGCTGACCTGACCTTTCTCAAATCCCTCAAGCTCTGGTTTGGTCTCTTCCTCGAATAATGTCTCGTAAGAAGGATTGTACACGATCTCAGTTGTTCCGGTAATACCATACTTTGTTAAATCGATTTTTGCCATCTTAACATTTACCTCTCTTCTTTAATAGTAATTATGATAGCCACCTACTCTTGCAGGTTCTCGTCATCCTGCCATAGGAATTGGTCATTCCAACATCCCTATCCACAATTATACATAAATTGTACGTAAAAGCAACCAAAAAAATTCATTTTCCGCAAAAAAATGATAAATCTTTAACAGTGACGTTTTGGTACTGTCAGATTTTACTCCATCTATACTTGACTTTTTCAGAATAATGGCTACAATATATCTGATTATAGTTATTATATATATTTATAATAGCAACTATATGATTTTAATATATAGAAAGAAGTGATTTCTGTGTCAGATATTCCGGTTAAACGTAATCATATGAAAATCCCCTGGCACAACTACGTAAGCGCCAGGAACAGCCAGCCCATCACCGAGGCTTCTCTTTCCGAAAAAGCTTCCCTGATCGGCCGTACAGGCATGATGCTTCTCTCCTGTGGGACCGGTGCCTGGCGGGTACGGAGTTCCATGAATACATTGTCAGAAGCACTTGGCATCACCTGCTCCGCAGATATCGGACTGATGTCTATAAGCTACACCTGCTTTGACGGTGAGAGCAGTTTTTCCCATGCACTTAGTCTGACTACCACCGGCGTAAATACTTCCAGACTGAACAGGCTGGAACATTTTGTCAGTGATTTTCCTGCGGAGGGTATCCATATGAGCGGTGAAGCACTGCACAGTCAGTTAGATGAGATCGAGCGGATCCACGGGCTTTATTCCCCTGCCGCCCTGGGACTGGCTTCTGCACTGGCCTGTGGTGCATTTACTTTTCTTCTGGGCGGTGGCCCGCTGGAAATGATCCTGGCTTTTGCAGGCGCAGGCATCGGAAACGCCATCCGCTGCAAGCTTGGCAAGCATCATTTTACTCTGTTTATGTGCATTGCAGTTTCTGTTTCCTCAGCCTGTCTTGTATATGCAGGCTTCCTGAAGCTGGCAGAGCTTCTGTTCCACATTTCCGTCCAGCATGAGGCCGGATACATCTGTTCCATGCTGTTTATCATTCCGGGCTTTCCGTTTATCACAAGCGGGATCGACCTTGCCAAGCTGGATATGCGTTCCGGTCTGGAACGACTGGCCTACGCCATTATTGTTGTAATGGTGGCTGCTGTCTCTGCCTGGCTGATGGCACTGCTTCTTCATCTGAAGCCTGTAGATTTCCTGCCTCTGGAGCTTTCGGCAGCTCAGAGGATACTGTTCCGGCTTCTGGCAAGCTTCTGCGGGGTATTCGGCTTTTCGGTCATGTTCAACAGCCCTGTCCGTCTAGCCGCAGCTGCCGCCTTCATCGGCGCACTGTCCAACACTTTGCGTCTGGAGCTTGTTGATCTTGCCGGTTTCCCACCTGCTGCCGCGGCTTTTTTCGGAGCACTGACAGCCGGACTTCTGGCCTCCCTCATCAAAACCAAAGTGGGATATCCCAGGATTTCCATTACCGTACCATCCATTGTGATCATGGTTCCCGGACTTTATCTCTACCGGGCGATCTACAATCTGGGGATCATGTCCCTGAATGTTTCCGCCTCCTGGTTTGCAGCTGCGATCCTGATCATCGTTGCTCTTCCCCTGGGCCTTATTTTCGCCAGGATCCTTACGGACAAAATGTTCCGCTACTGCACCTGATGGGCATACAAAAAGGACTGCTTTCTGTAGCTTCCGGTCATCAGCTATCCTTCTGATAACCGGAGCAATACAAAAGCAGTCCTTTTTTGTACACTCTATTTCATTACGATCTCATCAGCGATCCCGATCATTTTTTCCAGGCGGTCCGCAAATTTATGGATGGGTAGAAAAACTCCCAGTCCGTCATAACGTTTGCCACCATCCTCCACAGAATCCTGCCCATAATACACAAAAGCTCTTGGAAGCTTCTTCTGAATTGCCATCATGATATCCCATACAGCCGCATAGGCCTGTGCCTCCGTTTCCTTTTCCCTTACGCTGTCCGGAAGCTCATACACCAGCAGCACACCGATATGTTCGCCCATTTTGTACTCTTCTACTTCCATGGTATCTTCATCATAGGCATGGCGCTTCCGGTAGCCATACGCCAGATACATCTTTACGCCCTGCTTCTCCCTGTATATCCTGCGGAACCGGTCGTAATCCCTGTCACTTACATGAATTCCCTTTTCCCGCAGAAAATTTCCTTTTTCATCTGTGAGAAACACCGGATTCTCCTGTCCATCTGCATTGAACCTGAACGGTGCCAGAAAAGAATTTCGCAGAAGATCAAACATACTGTTCTGGCAGATTGCCATAAGGAGAGCTGTCAGATCACGGTTTTTATATGCGTCCAGCAATGCATAGGCGAATTTTTCCGGAGGAAGATATCCGCATTCTATGTCTGTATCCGCATCCATGGATTCATAGAAGGTCTCCGTCAGCCGTCTGCACGCCTCCGGATCCTTCAGGATCTTTTCAAATAAAAGCTCCGCCTTTTCCTCTCTTGGGAATAATGTGCTGTTTTCCACAATTCCTCACCCTTTCTAATCTCTATGTTTACTGGAAAACATCAGAATAAAGCTGATCAGAAGCAAAACATCCGATACCCAGATTGCCGGGATCCCCAGCCTCATGGACAGATTTCCTCCGCCACCGGCTCCAATGGCAAAAAAGAAAATTATTCCGAAATAATAAAGAGCCTGCTTCAGCTGTTCCGGACGTTTTTCACGACAATACACGGACAACGCCGCCGTGCCGCTTCGTAAATTTCCGATGCACATAGTGCTTGCATAGGAATAACCGCCCACCTTCCGGAAGGTCTGTACCTGCATGGCGCAGGAAAAGGATACCAGTACGGTTGCCAGCATATCCAATTCTCCCGGCATAAATCCCACCGCAAAAAGGATCAGGATCTCGATCAGCAGGATCATCTGCCTCCAGTGAAGTTTTTTTGCATATTTAAAGGTATTCTGGATTCGCTCCGCCGCTACAACACCAATGGCAAAGGCTAAAACAGGGAACAGGTACCTTAAACCGTCTCCCCACTGTCCTGTCATAAAATTCTGGCTCATCAGCACCACGTTGCCGGTCTGGGCGTTGGAAAACACCTCATCTCTTGTAAAATATGTGTAGGCATCCTGAAATCCGCCGGACATTGCCAGAAATATACTTGTAATAAAAGCTTCTGACATCTGCCTGTCTGCGCTCTGCAGCTTTCTGCCTCCTGAAACCACTCCAAATCACTCCCGTCATTGATTTTTTTCCTCGGGTGTATTATAGTTTGCTCAGAAGCAAATGTAAAAAGTATTATTAATATCGTAAACATATTAAAATCATATCACAGGATGGAGACTATACATGATTACTTACGACTACTACCGCATCTTTTATTATGTAGCCCAGTATAAAAGTTTTACCAAGGCAGCACGGGCTCTTCATAACAACCAGCCAAATATCACCCGCTGTATGAACAACCTGGAGCAGGAACTGAAATGTACTCTTTTTCTCCGCTCCAACAAAGGAATCGCTCTTACACCGGAAGGCCGCCAGCTCTACGAACACGTTGCCCTGGCTTTTGAACAGCTGAGTATTGGGGAAGAGGAGATACGACAGAACGGGGAGCTGGAGCATGGCCTGGTTTCCATCGGTGCCAGTGAAAATGCCCTGCGTCTGATCCTTCTGGAAAAGCTGGAGCTGTTCCGTGAACAATATCCTCATGTGCGCCTGCGCCTTTTCAACCATTCTACTCCCCAGGCTGTACAGGCACTGAAAAATTATGCGGTGGATTTCGCCATTGTCACTACTCCGATCTCCATCCGCAAGCCTTTACAGAAAAAAAGCCTCCTGCGTTACCGGGAGATTCTTGTATGCGGAAGCAAATATAAGGATCTGACCACTGCTCCTATCAGCATCCATGAACTTCAGGATCTGCCTTTTGTAGGTCTTGCGGAGGGGACCAGCACCAGAGAAATGTATATGAATTACTTTATGGAAAACCGTGTCTCTTTTCATCCGGACATTGAGGCAGCAACTACAGACCAGGTTCTTCCCATGATTGTCCACAATCTGGGAATCGGTTTTTATCCGGAACCACTTGCTCAGGAAGTGATCGATGACGGGAAGGTTTTTGCCCTTCAGCTTAAGGAGCCACTTCCCCAGCGAGAAGTCTGCCTGGTCACAAACAGCAGTACTACCATGAGTACTGCTGTCAAAAAAGCCATTGAATTTATTGTGTAAATATCTGTACCGGATCAGTTATCCGCCTTCCCCATTGCTGTATGACCATGAACGCGATTGACCAGTAATCAGCAATTTGCATTTTTTGCATTTATTGCTCCACCGTACGCTCGATATGCATGGCAAGATATCCGATCTCGATGGGATCCAGCTTTTTGCCAAGACTTTTCCCCAAGCTCTCGCAGACATCTTCTGCGATCCTGTAGGATTCCGGATATTTTTCTTCTATATAATCATTCATATCCAGTTTCAGTGTCTCCCCTGTGGAGACACGGGCTACCATATATTTGATGTGATTCATCATACGATTGTAGGACAGAGAGATGACATCAATCTTTTTTCCTGTAGCCATCTCGATCATGGCGATGCATTCCCGGACCGTTCTTGCTGTCTGCATGGCAACGGACACCTTCTCATCTCCAAGTGCAGAGTGAATGTGGAGAGCCACATATCCCACCTCGTGATCATCGATCTCAATATCCATCCGCTCTTTCAGGATCTTCTTCAGAACTTCCGCCACCTTGAATTCGCTGTAAAAAAGCACCTTGATGTCGTCCGTCAGGGGATTGCTGATCTGCTCATGGTCCCGGATACGCCCCACTGCAAAAGAAATGTGGTCTGCAAGCGGAAACAGGATTCCCTTATCTATGGTATCCCCGAAAGTTTTCTCCGCTTCTCTTAAGATCTCGTCTGCGATCTCAAGGAACTCCGGCGCCACACTTTTTGCCAGCTCTTTTGCCGAACCGCGTTCTGTCTCCTGAGCCAGTCTGTAAAGGGTGCAGCCGGAAGGCATCTCAAAACGCTGGCTGACCTTTTTTCCGAATCCCACACCTTTTCCCAGAAGCACATATTCCTGGTTTTCTTCCATATTTATGGCAATGACGCCGTTATTGTTCAATACCTTGCTCACTCTGTACATCTTTTTTCCCCACCATCTTTATATATCCTGCTGCTTTTCCACATTCTACCTTATTTTTTTCACCATCTGCCCCGGATATTCTGTCAGCATTTCTGTCTGCAGCTGTCGATTTTCTTTATCGTAACAGAATCTGTCTTTCGTGTAAAGCTCTTCTGATGACCACTGAACAGGAAAAACGCGCCCGGGCATTAGGCGCGCTTTCCATAAAATGATCATCTATATTATTGCTGAAAAATTTCTTATTCTTCCACAGTCTCCACTGCAAACAACGGCTCTCCTGCCTTGATCTCTCCGTTTGCCAGAAGGCGTACTCTCTGGTTGTCCTCGATCTCTGTGCAGAGGATCGGGGAACATAAGGACGGAGCATTTTCTGTGAGATACGGGATATCGATCTTCATCAGTGGTTCACCTTTTTTCACATGCTGTCCCTGCTCTACCAGGATCTCGAAACCTTTTCCTTCCAGTTTCACGGTGTCGATTCCGATATGGAGAAGCATCGGAAGATCTGTATCTGTCTGGAATCCGATAGCATGTTTTGTGTCAAAAATAAACTCTACCTCGCCGTCTTCCGGAGCACAGATCACCGGATCCTTCGGTGTGACTACGGCACCTTCTCCCATCATTCCTTCCGCAAAGCCTTCATCCGGCGCTGTGGAAAGATCTGCAGCGATACCGGTTACCGGGCTGTAGACGATGGCTGTTCTCAGAACTTTTTTCTCTGACTGAGCTGCGCTGGCTGTGGATGTCTGGCCTGCGTTCTGAGCAGTCTCGCCTGTGCTTCCTGCCTTCTGGCTGTCACCGGCTGCTGACTGCTGCATATTCTGATCATTTGCTGTACGTGCTGCAGACTGACTCTGATCTCCCGTGCTGTCTGCATCCGCATTCTCTGCACTTTCAAAATACTCATTTGGCACAGTCTCCAGATAATCCTCCAGTTTGGATTTGATCACGGTTACCTGTGGTCCGTAGATGATCTGGACACCCTGGCCTTTTTTCACGATTCCTCTGGAACCTGTGGTTTTCAGAATGTCGTCATTGACTCTTGCCGCATCGTGAACCGTGATACGAAGTCTTGTTGCACAGCAGTCCACATCGCTGATGTTTTTCTTTCCGCCAAGACCGGCTGTGATAGCTTCACTTACCGGATCTGCGGATGTGCTTCCTGCTGCTTCACCGGCTTTTCCGGCTTCTTTTCTCGCGTTTACATCTGCTTTTGTATAAAGCTTTGTTTCTGTGTCGTCATCCTCACGTCCCGGAGTCTTGAAGTTGAACTTTTTGATCAGGAAGGTGAAGATCACATAATAGAGAATAAAGTAAATGATACCTACCGGGATAATCCTGAGCCAGCTTGTCTTTGCATTTCCCTGAAGGATCCCGAACAGGAACAGATCAAGGAAACCGCCGGAAAAGGTAAGTCCTACTGCAATATTCAGCATATGCGCGATCATATAAGCCGCACCTGCAAGAACAACCTGTACTGCAAACAGTGCCGGGGCTACGAACAGGAAGGAGAACTCCAGTGGCTCTGTGATTCCTGTAAGCATACATGCAAGGGCTGCGGAAAGAAGAAGTCCGCCTGCCGCTTTTTTCTTCTCAGGCTTTGCACAGCGGTACATGGCAAGTGCTGCTCCCGGAAGACCGAAGATCATGAAAATAAATTCTCCGGAGAAATATCTTGTTGCGTCTGCGCTGAAATGGACTACATGTGCAGAATCCGCAAGCTGGGCGAAGAAAATATTCTGTCCGCCCTGTACCATCTGGCCTGCAACCTCCATGGTTCCGCCAACAGCTGTCTGCCAGAACGGCATATAAAATACGTGGTGAAGTCCGAACGGGATCAGCGCACGTTTGATAATACCAAAGATCAGGGTTCCGATATAACCGCTGCCTGTCACAAGGCCGCCCAGCGCATAAATACCGTTCTGGACTACCGGCCATATGAAATACATCAGAATTCCCACAAACATGTATACAATGGTAGAAATGATCGGCACGAATCTGGAACCGCCAAAGAAAGAAAGTGCATTGGGAAGCACGATCTTATGGAAGCGGTTATGCAAAGCTGCAACACCAAGGCCGACGATAATACCGCCGAACACACCCATCTGTAAGGACTGGATGCCGCAGACAGAGGTTACGGTACCTTCCAGAACGCTTTTTGCGATCTGTCCTTCTGCCGTGATCTTGCCATTTACTACCAGCATACCATTGATGGCTACGTTCATAACGAAGTAAGCGATCAGTGCGGAAAGAGCTGCTACCTCTTTCTCTTTTTTTGCCATACCGATGGCCACACCTACCGCAAAGATCAGTGGCAGGTTATCAAATACCGCACTTCCGACTTTGTTCATGATGATCAGGAGTGCATGTAAAATCGTTCCGTCTCCCAGGATCTTCTGAAGTCCGTAAGTTGCAATGGTGGTTTCATTTGTGAAGGAACTGCCGAATCCAAGAAGCAGGCCTGCCACAGGGAGGATTGCAATAGGGAGCATAAAGGAACGTCCCACACGCTGCAAAACTCCGAAAATCTTGTCTTTCATGTTTTCTCTCTCCTTTTCTTTCGACGTTTTGGAGCGGGAGTCTTTTAAGTGGGCAACAAAAAAAGACACCAACCCCCATAAACGTCAAATAATAACATCTATGACTGGTTAATGCCTGCTCATCAGTTACACACCAAATCTGAAATACACTATACGGTTTTTGCATTGATATGTCAAGGAGCAAATTGATTTTTCCATAAAAAGGAACCAGCTTGACTTTATTCTTTCTTATGTTAAGATAAATATAGACTGTCTGACAGCAATGTTTTCGACGCAGTCAGACCACACATTTCATAAAAAACGGAGGTACTTTTTCGATGAATACCATCAAGAAATTCATCCACTACTATGGCCCGTACAAAGCGGTCTTTTTTATTGACCTGATCTGTGCGGCCGTTATCAGTCTGGTGGATCTTGCCTATCCCCAGATCCTTCGTACGATGACAAAAACACTCTTTACACAGGATAAGGTTATGATTCTTCATGCCCTCCCTGTGATCGCAGTTTCTCTTTTTGTTATGTACATTGTGCAGAGTCTCTGCAAATATTATGTCACCTATCAGGGACATATGATGGGCGCAAACATGGAGCGTGATATGCGCCGGGAGCTTTTTGACCATTATCAGGAGCTTTCTTTTTCCTATTACAGCCGGAATAATTCCGGTCAGATGATGAGCAAACTGGTCAGTGACCTTTTTGATATTTCCGAGTTTGCACATCACGGACCTGAAAATCTTTTTATCTCCCTGGTAAAAATCGTCGGTGCTTTTATCTTCCTGTTCTTTATCAACAAGAAGCTGGCACTGCCGCTGATCATCCTGGTGATCGTGATGTTTGTTTTTTCTTTCCGCCAGAATGCAAAAATGCAGGAAACCTTCATGGAAAACCGGCGTAAGATCGGCGATGTGAATGCCAGTCTTCAGGATACACTTTCCGGAATCCGCGTGGTGCAGTCTTTTGCAAATGAGGACATTGAGCGGGAAAAATTTAAAAAGAGCAACGAAGCATTCCTTGTTTCCAAGCGTGATAATTACCACTGTATGGGTAGTTTCATGAGCTCCAACCTGTTTTTCCAGGGTATGATGTATCTGGTGACTCTGGTTTACGGCGGATATCTGATCGCCCAGGGCGAGATGCAGGCTGCGGATCTTGCCATGTATGCCCTGTATATCGGAATCTTCATCAGCCCGATCCAGATCCTGGTGGAACTTGTGGAAATGATGCAGAAAGGACTTTCCGGTTTCCGCCGTTTCCTGGATGTGATGGAAACGGAATCGGAGATCAAAGATGCCGATGATGCTGTGGAGCTTAAGGATGTGAAAGGGCATGTGCGTTATGATCATGTTTCTTTTCATTACAGCGATGATGAGACTCCTGTACTTTCCGATATTTCTATCGATATCCCGGCTGGAAGATCCATTGCCCTGGTGGGACCTTCCGGAAGCGGAAAAACCACGATCTGCTCTCTTCTGCCAAGATTTTATGATGTGACCGGCGGTTCCATTACTGTAGATGGAAAGGATATCCGTGGGCTGACTCTGAAAAGCCTTCGAAGCCAGATCGGTATGGTGCAGCAGGATGTTTATCTTTTTGATGGAACCATTAAAGATAATATTGCCTATGGAAAACCAGGTGCTACTGACGATGAGATCATCAAAGCCGCCAAATGTGCAAGCATCCATGATTTTATCATGGAGCTTCCCGATGGATACGACACTTATGTAGGAGAACGTGGTACCAGACTTTCCGGCGGACAGAAGCAGAGGATTTCCATTGCACGTGTGTTCCTTAAAAATCCTCCGATCCTGATCCTGGATGAAGCTACCAGTGCGCTGGATAACGAAAGCGAGCGGTGGATCCAGAAGAGCCTGGAGGAGCTTTCGAAAAACCGTACCACGATTACGATCGCTCACAGACTCTCTACTATTCGCGATGCGGATGAGATCATTGTGATCACGGAGGATGGTATCGCTGAAAGGGGTACTCATGCTGAGCTGCTCGCTCAGAATGGGGTGTATGCTGCATATTACAATATGTAGAAAGGTACGAGGGAGGCGCTTCGCTGTCCCACTGAAATTATTATGGGATAAAAATAAAAACTGCTGTATATCTTATCAATAATGATGTAGATATATAGCAGTTTTTTATTTGTCACTTGTTTTTTTAATTCAATCAGCTATTACAGCAGATAAACCGGAAGTTCGTCCTTAATTCCTACTGGCTGGTTGTTGTCCGGCTGTTCTTTCTTCGGGGTGAGGAATTTGGCCTGGAGTTCGTCGGCGTTTCCTCCGCTGATCACGTTCTGGGCTACGGTTCCTGTTGTTTCTGCTGCAGCTGTTTTCTTTGCTGCGGTTTTACGTGTTGTTGTTTTTCTGGTAGTGGTTTTCTTTGCGGTTGTTTTTGTTGCGGCAACTTTCTTTGCTGTGGTTTTCTTTGCAGGAGCTTTCGCTGCTGTTTTCTTGGCAGCTGGCTTTTCTGCAGCTTTTTCAGCTGTCTCTGCTTTTACCTCTGCCGGCTTCTCTGCTGCTTTAACCTCAGCCTCTTTTACCTCTGCTTTTGTTTCTGTTTTGGATGCTTTTTCTGCATTTACTGCTCTTGCGATGCTTGCTTTACCTACTGACACGATTCATTACCTCCTCTGCCAATGCTATGTATTCTTTTGCGCTGCGGCTGCTTTTTTTGAATTCCACAACCGGTTCACTGCTGTCCTGTGACCATTCGATGGAGCTGTCCACCCGGATAAAGGATTTGAAAAGATAAATCCCCTCCATCTCTTTCAGTGTCTCCATGGTCTGTTTGAAATAATTCTTTCTGGCATCCGCCTTGGTCACCACAATCCCCAGAACCTGAAGCGCCGGAGCGATCTCACGGACTTCGTTGAGGAAATCAAACATATTTGCAAGACCAAACATGCCCCACGGACTTGCCTCCACCGGAACCAGAACGTAATCCGATGCACATAAGATGTTCATCACCCAGCCACCAAGAGTCGGCGGCGCATCGATGAGAATATAATCATAAACACCGGAATCCTTCACCTTCTGCAGACACTTCCGAAGGATAAACTCCCTCTGCCACTTTGTAAAAAGCTCATACTCCACAGAACTCATCAAAGTGGAAGACGGCACCAGATCCAGATTCTCATACTTCGTATGCACGATAAAATCACTGAGATCCGACTGATGCCCGATGGCATAGTAGAGATTCTTTTCCCCAGCTGCCATCTTCAGAACTTCCTCTTCATCAAAAAAAGAAAGGGAAAGATTCAGCTGCATATCGCCATCCACAAGAAGAACCTTCTTGCCCATGCCGGCAAGAGCCGCTCCCACATTGGAACAGCTGGTAGACTTCCCGCTGCCACCCTTATTATTCGCAAAACAAATCGTCACCGTATTCCCCATTACAGCCTCCCGACAACACAAAATCTTATAATCTTTAACTTTCCCTTATTATAATATAACAATCCCCCAAAAACAAGCACAACCCCCACAAAACCAAGAAAACCGACAAAAAACCTCACACAAACCAACAAAAAAAATCCATATTCCTCCAAACCAACACCAAATCACTTCATCTCACATCCCTCCAAGCCAACACCAAATCACTTCATCTCACATCCCTCCAAGCCAACACCAAATCGCTTCATCTCACATCCATCCAAGCCAACACCAAATCACTTCATCTCACATCCCTCCAAGCCGACACCAAATCGCTTCATCTCACATCCATCCAAGCCAACACCAAATCACTTCATCTCACATCCCTCCAAGCCAACACCAAATCGCTTCATCTCACATCCCTCCAAGCCAACACCAAATCGCTTCATCTCACATCCCTCCAAGCCAACACCAAATCACTTCATCTCACATCCCTCCAAGCCGACAGCGAAGCGCCTCGGCTCACCCCCTCCCGTCAGACAGGCGCAAACTCAGCCTTTGCAGCCATCCAGCGAAGCGCCCGATGGCCCAACCACACAACCGTCAGAAGAATTCCCCTCTCACCATGCGCTTTGCCCCAAAGGGGCAACAGCCCGTCACCCTACTCTCCCACAGCATAAGCACAGCCCGGGAGGACAGTTTGTTTTCCCGCAGCCTTTGCAGGAGTCCCTGATAGCACTTAGGCCCCGGAGATTTGCGTTATTCTCAAAAATCCGACTGTCTGAGCGGCAAGCCGCGAGTTTCGGATTTTTGAGAATGGTTTTAGCAAATCTCCGGGGCCTTAGTACTATCGGGGCTCCGAAACAGCAAGGGAAACAAACTGTCCTCCCGGGCGTCCCTTATCAACCACCACTATTTTACGATAAAAGATTTTCTCTTACTTACAACATCAAAGATAACGGCTGCAAGAAGAACCATACCTTTGACAACCTTCTGGATATTCTGGTCAATACCCATGATACTCATACCAAGATTCAAAACACCCATCAGCAGTGCACCAATGATAACGCCAGGAACGGTACCGGTACCACCATAAGCAGAAGCACCACCGATAAAGCAGGCACCGATCGCATCCATCTCAAAGTTTGTACCAGCCTGCGGGTTGGAAGAATTCAGTCTGGCCATTGTCACCATACCTGCGATAGCTGCCAGAAGACCCATGTTCAGGTAAGCAAGGAAATAAACTTTGTTCGTATCAATACCGGAAAGCTTCGTAGCCTTCTCATTACCACCAACTGCGTAAAAATAACGACCGGTTGTAGTCTTGGAAGCAATGTATGTATAGATCGCGATGATCACTGCAACCCAGAGAAGAGAATTCGGAATACCTTTGTACTGAGCAAGTCTGAACATAAAAGCAAGAACAACTGCACAGATCAGGACCATCTTCACCGCAGTACCACCAAAAGCCTCAACACTGTAACCTTTCTTCGCACGATCCGCACGGTTCTTCATAACCAGCGCAACATAAACGATGCAGACAATAATACCAACTACAAAACAGGTTCTGTTAAAACCTTCACCTCCGCCAAGGAAATCCGGAATATAGTTATTAAAAAGACCAAGATAAGCATCCGGCATCGGAGCAAGAGTCTGACCTTCCAGAACAACATTGGAAAGACCACGGAAAGCAAGCATACCAGCCAAAGTAACGATAAACGGAGGAATCCGGACGTAAGCGATCCAGAATCCCTGCCATGCACCAATGGCAATACCTACCAGAAGCATCACGATCATGGTAAGATACGGATTCATGCTGTTGAGAACCATCATCTTACCACCGACAGCAGCAACAAAACATACAACTGAACCAACAGAAAGGTCGATGTTACCACCGGTTAAGATACAGAACAACATACCAGTTGCAAGAATAAATACATACGCATTCTGTGCTACCAGGTTATTTACATTCTGTGGAAGAAGCATAACACCCTTCGTGTTCACCGAAAACATGATCACTACAAAAACAAGCACAATGACCATGGTATATTTCTTTAACATTTCTGAAAAACTAATCTTTTTCTCCATCTTCTTACTCTCCTTTACCTGACTTCACGATCTTGGACATGATCAGTTCAGAAGTAGCTTCCTCACCACTTACCTCACCGACAAATCTGCCCTCGTTCATGATATAGATTCTGTCTGACATTCCAAGCACTTCCGGAAGTTCAGAAGAGATCATGATCACGGATTTACCTGCTGCCACCAGGTCGTTGATGATACAGTAAATTTCGTATTTGGCACCTACGTCGATACCTCTTGTAGGTTCATCCAGGATCAGAATATCCGGTTCCGCAAACATCCACTTTGCAAGAAGGACCTTCTGCTGGTTACCACCACTTAAGTTACCAACATTCTGTTCAACAGTAGGACATTTTGTTTTCAGCTTTTTCCTGTATTCCTCAGCAACCGCATACTCTTTGTCCGTATCAATTACTTTTCCGTTGCTGACACCAGCCATATTTGCAAGAGATGTATTCATCTTGATAGATTTGGAAAGGATCAGTCCGTTTCCTTTTCGGTCCTCAGTAACATAGGCAAGCTTGTTGTCAATAGCTTCCTTGACGGTATTAAGCTTCACTTCTTTTCCGTTCATGAAGATCTGCCCGGATATCTTTGTACCATAGCTCTTGCCAAAAATACTCATGGCGAGCTCTGTACGTCCGGCTCCCATCAGTCCTGAGATACCAACAACCTCACCTTTATGTATCTTAAACGACACATCATTTACCACCTTACGCTCTGTATACAGCGGATGATAAACATTCCAGTTTTTGACCTCCATGGAAACATCGCCAATCTTTACATTTGGACGTTTCGGGAACCGGTCTGTCATCTCACGTCCAACCATTCCCTGAATGATCCTCTGCTCAGAAAAATCGTCTTTCTTTTTATCCAGTGTTTCAATGGTAGATCCATCTCGGATAACTGTGATCTTATCCGCCACATAGGAGATCTCATTTAATTTATGGGAAATGATAATGGAAGTCATTCCCTGTTTCTTAAATTTCAGAAGAAGATCCAGAAGAGCTTTGGAATCGTCTTCGTTCAGTGATGCGGTAGGCTCATCCAGAATAAGAAGTTTTGCATTTTTTGCAAGTGCCTTTGCGATCTCAACCAGCTGCTGCTTACCTACACCAATATCCTTGATCAAAGTTCTGGAGGACTCCTCCAGTCCTACTATTTTCAAATATTTATCTGCTTCTCCATAAGTTTCATTCCAGTTGATGGAAAAGCTTTTGCCTCTTTCATTACCCAGGTACATGTTTTCACCGATCGTCATATACGGGATCAGGGCAAGTTCCTGGTGGATGATTACAATTCCTTTATGTTCACTGTCTTTGATGGTGTTAAATTTACAGATCTCACCATCATAAATAATATTTCCTTCATACGAGCCGTACGGATATATACCACTTAATACATTCATCAATGTAGATTTTCCGGCACCATTCTCACCTACGAGTGCATGGATCTCGCCTTCCTCGACCTGGAGATTAACATTGTCCAGTGCCTTTACACCTGGGAAAGTTTTGGTGATATTTTTCATTTCCAGAAGTATCTTAGCCAACTCAATTTCCCTCCCTTTCCACTGTTCATGCAGGCGGTTATGATCCCCGCCTGCATGTGATAAATTTCTGTCCTTAAAAATTCACTTATTTGATCTGATCCTCTGTGTAGTATCCGGAATCGATCAGGATCTCTTTGTAGTTATCTGTTGTAACAACAACCGGGTCGCAAAGGTATGTCGGGATGACACCTGTTCCGTTGTCATAGGACTCTGTATCATTAACTTCCGGCTCCTCACCTTTCATGATGGAGTCAACCATTTTTACTACTGCGGAAGCAAGAGCTCTTGTGTCTTTGAATACGGACATTGCCTGTTTTCCGGCTACAAGGTTCTTAACGTTCGGTGTATCACAGTCCTGACCGGTGATGATCGGATATTCTCCTGTGTAGGAAGCTGCCAGTGCATTCTCAACACCAAGTGCTGTGGAATCATTGGAGCAGAGAACTGCGTCAAGGTTTGTTCCGTCAGAGTAGTTACCTGCGATGATGGTGTCCATTCTGTCCTGTGCTTTTGCACTATCCCAGTTTGCAGTAGCAACCTGCTCAAACTCGGTCTGTCCGGATTTTACTACCAGTTTGCCGTCGTCGATGTATTTCTGGAGAACATCCATCGCACCACCGAAGAAGAAGTTACAGTTGTTATCACCAGGATCTCCGGTGAACAGCTCGATGTTAAACGGTCCATCCTGATTATCAAGATCCAGTGCATCTACCAGGTACTCGCCCTGTTTCTGTCCTACTTTGTAGTTATCGAATGTTGCATAATAGGAAACTGCATCGGAATTCATAAGAAGACGGTCATAGGAGATAACCGGAATTCCTTTTTCTTTGGCCTGTTTCAGCGGCTCGCCAAGGCTGCTTCCATCGATGGATGCCACAACCAGAAGGTCGCATCCGTTTGCTACCTGGTTCTCAAGCTGAGAAACCTGTGTGCTTACATCGTTGGATGCGTACTGAAGATCAACTTCATATCCTGCTGCCTCCAGCTCTTTCTTCATGTTCTCGCCATCCTGGTTCCATCTCTGGAGATCCTTGGTCGGCATGGTAACACCGATCAGTTTCTTGTCTGCTGCCTGTGCTGTTGCTGCCGGAACTACCACCATACCAGCTACCATTGTCGCGCAAAGAAGTGCAGATACCATTTTTCTTTTCATTGTAAAATCCTCCGTTTCATTATTTGTTTTTGGAATCACGTTTCCTTTGATGATGTTACTATAGCACAGGACTGTCTGGACATAGTTGGCAATGACAGAGACATTTTTTTGCAAAAGAAAAATGCCTTGCACGAAGCAAGACATTTTTGCGCCAAAAATCTGCTATTGATTTTTGTCATAATTGTGTATTATTGCGCATATGGATACACTGTCGCATTACTTGCAGAATTTCACCGCCACATATATGCCGGTATGCAATCTGTTCTGCATTACTCTGTATCGTAATCTGTATTGAGATATACTTCATCCCTTCTGTGGAAACCGCCGTCAATGATCACCTCATCAATATTATCCCTTGTAACGGCAACCGGTTCCAGCACTTTCGCCGGGATATCATAGCTTCCATCGTTCATGGTATCTGGCACATCTGACGGAAGCTTTCCCTCTTCTGCCATCTTCACCGCATATTCAGCTGCCTGGCGTGCCAGATCTTCGATAGATTTAAATGCTGTCATGTACTGGGTTCCTTCCACAATACGCTGACAGGCTGCCAGATCTCCGTCCTGTCCTACCACGATCACCTGCCCCGCAAGCTGGTTCTCCGCAAGAACCTGTATCACCTGACTGGCAATATCATCATTTCCACACATGATTCCCTTTACATCGGGGTACTCTTCCAGTGCCTCCTCCACATAATCTGCTGCCAGCTCCGCGACCCAGCCCTCACAGTTGGCTTCGTAAACCACCTTCAGATCACTGTTTTTCAGAGTGTCTTCAAATCCCTCTTTTACCATGTCCACATTGTTATCTGAAGCAGATCCCTGGACCATAAAAATCTTTCCGCCATTAGGGATCGCTTCCATCATGGACTGTGCCATGACCTCTCCGACTTTCCGGTTATCAAAGGAAATATACATGTCTGTATCCGCATCATTTACCATACGGTCATAGGAGATCACCCTGATCCCTACATTGTGGGCACGCTCCACAGCCTCAGATAATGCCTTGCAGTCTCTGGCAATGATCACGATCACATCCATATGCTTCCTGATAAAATAGTCGATCTGGCTGATCTGCTCTTTTGTATCTGCTCCCGCATCCTGAACATTCACTTCCGCTCCCAATTCCCTTGCGGTTGCCACGAATGCATCCCTGTCACGAATCCACCTCTCAATAACAAAGGAATCCACTGTAAGACCGATCTGAATTTTCTTTTCACCACTGTCTTCCTCTGTATCGTTTTCCTGTGCAGCTGTCTGCTTTGTTTTTTCGGAAGCACAGCCATTCAGCATCAATGTCAACAGACACAGCAAGATCAACAGCTTCCTGATCATTTTCCCCCCGCTCATATTGTCTACCTCAACCTCTCTCTGAATTCACTTGGTGTCACGCCTTCGTATTTTTTGAATATCCTGCTGAAATAATTGGGGTCGCTGTATCCGGATTCCGCACAGATCTCCTTGATGGAAAGCCCTGAATCCTTGAGAAGTTCTCTTGCATTCCGAAGCCGCACTTCTGTAAGATACTCGATAAAATTTCCTCCGGTCTCCTGCTTAAAAAGCTTGCTGAAATAATAAGGGCTGATATCCACCTCCCGTGACACCTCATCCAGTGAAATATCTTTTTTGTAATTGTCCCGAATATAGGACTTTGCTTTTTCGATAATAGAAACCGCTTCTTTTTCCCTTGCACTTTCCATGTTACTGCAGATTTCTGATGTTTTGCCCAGGAACCATTTTTTCATTCCTTCTATATCTGTATATTCCTGGATCTCATGAATATAATTTCTGCGGCAGCTGATCGCATATTTCACGGTACCTGCAAAAAAGGCCTTTTTTTCCACTCCCATCACAAGCTCCAGGATCTTGATGCGCATGTCCTCCAGATCTACTCCCGGCTGCTTCTCCATCCACCTGATAAATTCCTCGGCACAGCTTAAAGCTCCTGCCACATCCTTATCCATCACCCGCTTTTCATAGCGACGTTCCAGATCTCTTGGATATTCGCCGTCATATTTCTGTGCAGCCGGAACATCCTCAATATGTATAACATGGCTGGTGCTTTCCCGAAGTGCGATCATGGCCTCCTTGAAGGATTCTTTCATGGTGCTTCCCATCTCCTTCACCCGGCCGATACCACAGCGAAATTTACTGTCGATCCTGCTTTCCAGCTTATGTACCATGTTTCTGGTTCTTGTTACAACCTCCACACGTTCCTCATAGGACTCCCTGGAATTACGGTATGGAACAAGCAGTACAATACGGTTTCCCATAATGGGTCCTACCAGACATTCAAAAAATCCCTGAGCGATTTCCCGGAATGTGGAATAAAATTTGTTTGCCTTCACACTGGCCCCCACCGCATTGGTAAGAACGCCATTTTCTGTGGAATCCCCGAATTCAGCCACGATCATATATCCATATTCTTCCCGGATATCCAGAAGCTCCCTGTAATTATCCTGATATGTCTGAAAATCATCCTGCAGAAGAATATTATTGATATATCCGCTCTCGATCATGGGTACAACTGTCTCCAGCTTTTCACGGATACGGAGATCATCGCTTCGCTTCTGTCTTGTGGAATCTACCTTTTCCATAGCTTTGGAGCATATTTCCAGAATCACCTTTTTGTTTACCGGCTTGGTAAGAAATTCCATAACTCCAAGATTTACCGCTTCCTTGGCATAATTAAATTTATCATAGGCTGTAATGATCACAAAGACCACAGATCTGTTAAATTTCTGAATTTCCCGGATTGCCTGGATTCCACTTAAGCCCGGCATCTGAATGTCCATAAAGCAGATATCCGGCGGATATTTCTCCGCCTCCTCCACAACCACACGGCCTGTCTTGGCTGTATGGATCTCACATTCATTTCCATAGTTGGAACTTATAATATTTTTCAGGGATTCCAGCATGATCCCCTCATCATCAGCAATCAGGATTCTGTACATTTTTTTCGCTCCTCTCCAGAGGAATATTGATCACTACCTCTGTTCCCATTCCTTCACCTTCACTGTATATTTCCATTAATCCGTCCCGCTCATAATACAGTTCCAGACGGCTGATCACATTATTCATTCCGATTCCCGTGGAATCACCCTCGCCTGAACTGCTGTGGACTTTTTTTGACAGTACTCTTTGTATCTGTTCTCCGGTCATGCCCAGTCCGTTATCCCGAACACTGATCTCAATATGGTCGTTCCATTTCTCCACACTGAGATCAATATGTCCTTCCCAATCTATATTCCGGATTCCATGATTGACTGCGTTTTCCACAACCGGCTGCAGGATCATACTGGGAACACGTACATTTTCCACATCACATTCCACTTTTTTTGAAAAATGGATGTCCCCGGCAAACCGTACATTCAGAATATAAATGTAATTGTCCACAGCCTCCAGTTCTTCCTCCAGTGTGGCATCTTCCTCACCCTTCTTTACATTGTAGCGAAAAAAATCTGCCATCTTTTCCACAAAGATACTGGTTTTTTCTGCATCCTCCATCATTGCAAGCTGTACTCCTGCATTCAGGGAATTAAAAAGGAAATGCGGATTGATCTGAGACTGGAGATACTTAAGCTGTGCCTCCTTGAGATGTGTTTCCATCAAAAGCTCCCTCTCTATCATCTGCTGTTCTTTTTCCATGCTGGCCTTTGTCCTAGCAATGTAAAGACCAAGATTATCCACCATGGTATTAAAGGCTCTTGTTACCGTTCCAAGCTCATCCCTGGAATCTGCTGGGGGCATCTTTACATTAAAATTCCCCTGACCTACCAGCTGTGCAGTTTCTGCCATATTAGTCAGCGGCAGGAACATCTCCCTTGTTGCCATGATCAGAAGGAACATTCCACAGATCACCACCAGAAGCATGATCATCATATTACTGATCTCCAGATATCTCATAACCGCCCGGAGAGCTGCATAAGTCTGGGAATTTTCTTTAAAAAGCTGCTTGTTCAGCTCATCCATAGAACTCTGGATATAACTGTAAAGCTCCAGACTTTCATCATATTCCTGCTTATATTTCTCCACATTCCTGCCTCTCTTGGCAGCTACAGTTCCTGCGGTACAGGAAAGATATGATTCCGACATCTTACGTATCTTCTTCTCCAGAAGTTTTACGGAATCATCAATATTCCATTCATTTAACTTCTCCAGCTCCTGCCTGTATTTCGCCTCATTCTGATAATAATCCATCAGTGCCTGGGAGCTTTTTACCTTCAGATACTGGTACATACTGTCCTGCACATCGTCAAAAACCTGCCCAAGCTCTGTGATCTGGGCATTGCTGGCATACACATCATCCATCTCCTGCATGGAGTTGTTGATCCGCGCATAAAACAGCATGTTGATGCTGAACAGTAAAACTGCCAGCACGCCAACCTCGATCATGATCTTGCTTACAAGAGAAAAGTCACTCCAACGGATCTTTTTCATCTGTGACTGCCTCCCTCCTCATCTTCTTCACTGCTGTTCTGTCAAGAAAATTAATGTCTACGTTGTAGAAAGAATTGGTTCTTCCATCTTCTATATAGCTGGTAACTGCCTCCACACTGTACTGTCCCAGCTGGGTCGTATCCACATCACAGGTAACTGAAATAACACCTTTTTCAACTGCCGCCAGAATATCCTCAGATGTATAATAACCAATGATCTTCACTTTTCCTGCAAGGTTGAAATCCAGAATTGCCTGTCTTGCACACTCCGTTGTCTCCTCATCCATACACACAAGGATATCCGGAACATTCCGCTTCTGCTGAAAAATATCAGTAACTGCCTCCTCTGTTTCAAAGGTTCCTGTTGACAGAAGATTCCTTCCCTTGATCTCAATATCCTCAGAACCAGCTGCCATCTTCACCGCATTGCTGATCTGAGTGTATATCTGACTTTCGTTCATATCATCAATGTCCCGTTTCTGCAGGATCAGGATATTCTTCGTGTTCTCATCCACGTATTTGGCAACAATTTCCCCGTAAGCCATGCCAAGCTGATAATCGCTGACTCCCACAAAGCTCTGGCGGCGGCTGTGCACCGCATCACTCATGACTGTAACCACCGGTATTCCGTTTCTTACTGCAGTATTGATCGCTTCTTCCAGACCGGCTTCTCCATTATACTGCAGGATAATACCATCCGCCTTGGCCGCAATGCTCATATTCATATAATCAAGTTTATCATAGGATGTTTCCCTGTCCGGCCCCATGATCTCAATCAGTACATTATTAGGAGCTGCTTTTTTCTTCGCACTGTCATATACTGCCTGCCAGAACTGGGAATCGGGACTGTCCACGATCATGTCGTACTGGTATTTATATATTTTCTCTTCCTGTTTATCCAACCCTGCTTTTTCACTGATTCCTCTGTAATAGGATTCTCCTGTCACATAAGTAAGTACTATCACGGCAGCAAAGATCAGCAGGATACAAACTGATTTTTTCTTCATAGTACACTCCGTTCTGTTCCACAAAATATTCCAGGTTCAGTTTATCATAATTTCACAGAAAAGTCACTGTTTAACATGGATTTTCTGTGCACTTTCATGTTATATTAGTAACTATAACATTGCCAAAGGAGGCCGCAAGACATGACAAACGCAACCAAACTTGCTCTGGAAGAATCCCTGAAACGTCTGCTTCTTAAGAAGCCTTTAGATAAGATCACCATCAACGACCTGACTACAGACTGCGGGATCAGCCGCATGACTTTTTATTATCATTTCAAAGATATCTACGATCTTGTGGAGTGGAGTTGTCTGGAGGATGCCAGGATCGCCCTCCAGGGCAAAAAAACTTCTTCTACCTGGCATGAGGGACTTCTTCAGATCTTTGATGCCGTAATGGAAAACAAACCGTTCATCTTAAATGTATACCGCAGCGTTGGACGGGAACAGATCGAGAATTATCTGTTTGCGCTCACCTGTGATCTGCTGATGGGTGTGGTAACTGAGAAATCAAAAGACATCCTCATTACAGAAGAGCAGAAAATTTTTATCGCAGATCTCTATAAATACAGCTTTGTAGGCATTATGCTGGACTGGATCAAAAATGGCATGCGCGAAGATTACCACGGAATCGTGGATGACACCGCAACTGCACTGTATGGATGTATCGACAATGCCATCCACAATTTTGCCGCAAAAAACAAAACTGCCGGTGTGCGTACAGAATAAAAACTTATCAAAACAGGCATAATGATAAAAAACTGAACATTTCCGGTGTTTTGTAAATAGAATCTTTTTTCCGGATGGGCTATCATAGCCTCAACAGCAACAAAGAACAGTTAATCCGATACAAACAGGTATCTCATTTACGAAAGGTGGATGTCATATGTCAGATAAAAAAGGATTCATGGGACTTGCAGCACTTGCGGCAGCCGGAGCCGGCGCAGCCATGCTGATGAAAAAAACAAAAGAGATCAATGAAGAGGAAACTTTCCATGTAAAGGAAACTACCGAGAACTACCGCAATACCGAACGTGGAAAATATGACAAAAACAGCAAGGGGATCTATTATTCCAACGGCAACTACGAAGCCTTTGCCCGCCCGGAGAAGCCGGAGGGTGTGGATGACAAGCATGCTTACATCGTAGGAAGCGGCCTTGCTTCCCTGGCAGCTGCCTGCTTCCTGGTCAGAGATGCACAGATGCCCGGGGACCATATCCACATCCTGGAAGCCATGGACATTGCCGGCGGTGCCTGCGATGGAATTTTTGATCCGTCCAGAGGTTATATCATGCGTGGCGGCCGTGAGATGGAAAATCATTTCGAATGTCTCTGGGATCTTTTCCACAGCATTCCTTCCCTCGAAAAACCAGGCGCTTCTGTTCTGGATGAATTTTACTGGCTGAATAAACATGACCCCAATTATTCTCTGTGCCGTGCAACCGTTAACCGTGGGCAGGACGCTCATACCGACGGAAAATTTAACTTAAGCCAGAAGGGCTGCATGGAAATCATGAAGCTGTTTATGACAAAGGATGAGGATCTTTACGACAAAACTATCGAGGATGTTTTCGATGATGAAGTGTTTGATTCCACTTTCTGGCTGTACTGGAGGACCATGTTCGCATTTGAGAACTGGCACAGTGCTCTGGAGATGAAGCTTTACTTCCAGCGTTTCATCCATCACATTGCAGGACTTCCGGATTTCAGTGCCCTGAAGTTCACCAAGTACAATCAGTATGAATCCCTGATCCTTCCTATGAAAAAATATCTGGAGGATGCAGGTGTTGACTTCCAGTTTAATACCGAGGTCACAAACGTGATCTTTGATTTCAAGGATGGCAAAAAGATCGCCTCCGCCATTGAATGTAAGGTAAAAGGTGTGGAACAGGGCATTCTTCTTACTGAAAATGATTATGTTTTTGTCACAAACGGAAGCTGTACAGAAGGCACCATCTATGGCGACCAGAATCATGCTCCAAACGGTGACGCAGAAGTCCGCACCAGTGGCGTATGGTCCCTGTGGAAAAATATCGCAGCCCAGGACCCGTCCTTCGGACATCCGGAAAAATTCTGCTCTGATATTTCCAAAACAAACTGGGAATCTGCTACCATCACGACTCTGGATGACCGCATCATCCCGTATATCACCAATATCTGCCAGCGTGACCCGCGTTCTGGCAAGGTTGTTACCGGCGGTATCGTAAGCTGCCAGGATTCCAAATGGCTCTTAAGCTGGACCATCAACCGTCAGGGACAGTTCAAGGAGCAGGATCCGAAGAAAGTCTGCGTATGGGTATACGGACTGTTCACCGATGTTCCTGGTGATTATATCAAGAAGCCGATGAAGGATTGTACCGGTAAGGAAATTACCGCCGAGTGGCTGTACCACCTGGGTGTTCCGGTAGATCAGATCGACGATATGGCAGAAAACAGCGCTGTCTGCGTTCCGACCATGATGCCGTACATCACCGCCTTCTTCATGCCGCGTACCAAAGGTGACCGCCCGGATGTTATCCCGGATGGCTGTGTAAACTTTGCATTCCTGGGCCAGTTCGCGGAAACTCCTCGTGATACCGTATTCACAACAGAATATTCCGTACGTACTGCAATGGAGGCTGTATACGGACTTTTCGGTGTAGACCGTGGTGTTCCGGAAGTATGGGGAAGCGTTTACGATATCCGTGAGCTTCTGGACAGCAGTGTGAAGCTGATGGACGGAAAATCCCCGCTGGAGATCCAGCTGCCAGGGCCGCTGAATGCACTGAAGAAACCACTTCTTAATGTTGTGAAGGGTACTGTGGTTGAGAAGGTACTGCGGGATCATGATGTGCTGAAGGATTATATGTAAGATATACAGCCTGGCAGACAGATATTCTCAATCCGAAAATTGAGATTTGAACACAGTAACGGAGCCTCCGGTTCTATTCGTGCAGCAATCCCCCCGAAATACTTCTCGCGCGGTATTTCCGGGGGATTATTTTATTTTCTGATACTTATTTTCCCAGTGTTTCATTCATACTTCCGGAGCGGAATCCCTGAAGATCCAGGGTCACGTAGGAAAATCCCAAGGTGCGGAATTTCTCTGTGATCTTTGTTCTTGTTTCATTATCTGCAATTTTCAGGATATCTTCTTCCGGAACCTCGATCCTTGCCATGGTACCGTGGATACGGACACGGAACTGATGGAATCCCAGATCCATGAGAAACTGCTCGGCCTGGTCTACCATGTGAAGTTTTTCCTCGGTGATGGTCTCACCGTATACAAATCTGGAAGCAAGGCAGGCAAAGGATGGCTTGTTCCAGGTTGAAAGGTTCATGCCCTTTGACAGCTTGCGAATCTCTTCTTTATAGAGGCCGGCCTCCTGGAGAGGACTTCGGACCCCAAGCTCCTGAATGGCTCTTTTTCCAGGACGGTAATCTCCCAGGTCATCCATATTGGAGCCTTCCACGATCATGTTCATATGGTGGGATTTTGCTGCTTCCCAGAGTTTGGTGAAGATGGCTTTTTTGCAGATGTAGCAACGGTCCGGCGGGTTCTTGCGAAAGCCCGGGATATCGAATTCGTTGATCTTGCAGATTTCCTGGCGGATATGATTTTCCCGGCAAAAATCCTCTGTTTCTTTCAGTTCTCTGTCTGTAAAGGAACAGGGACAGGCAGTAATGGCCATGGCCCTGTCGCCAAGTGTTTCCTGTGCGGCTTTCAGAAGAAACGTGGAGTCTACACCGCCGGAAAAGGCTACGGCTACGCTTCCAAGGGAACGAAGGATCTCCTGGAGTTTTCTGTATTTTTCTTCAAGTGTGATATTGTCTGTTGCTGGCATATGTTCTGTCACCTCGTAATTTGTAAAATATTATTTGTGTATTATTGTAAACGATACCTTTTTGTCCTACAAGCATTTTCTTTCTGATGGATACACTATGAAATTTGTAAGTATATCCGGACGATCTATCCGGCTCATAAGCTTTTCGTAAAATTATCTTCCACAAAATTTTTACAGAACAGGAAAGACTTCTTCCTGGAGGACTCTTTTATGTCATTGGAGCATTACGAAATAATTTTCCATGATATAAAATAGGACCGGAAATGCAGCATATGCCACGCTTCCGATCCTTCCTTTTTTACAATTATCACATTTCGATCACATCAAGATCATCCGGAATAAACAGATTTCCGTGATAATACTCTCTGCCTTCTGCGCCGTAGAATTCTTTACGTTTCTTAATGTTCTTATCCTCTGTATGATACAGTACAAGGTTTTTCACGCCAAGATTTTCAGCAAGCTCGCTGGCATCCTTGACTGTGGAGTGATGTTTCTCATAAGGATTGAAGATATCACGCTGTCCGTACAGGCAGAATGCTTCGTGGAACATCCAGTCGCTGCCTTTGGCGTATTTCTCCTCGCACTCGTTGTATGGCTCATCGCCACAGCAGGTAAGTACCTTGCCACCGTCGTAGATCATCTGGAATCCGAACTGTTTTGCCTTGGTGGAACCGATGTCAAAGAAGGTCACTTTCTTATTGAGGATCGTTCTCTCCTCACCGTCTTTTACTTCGATCAGGTGAAGTCTGTCACCAATGTACTGTGTCTCCTTTTTATTCAGAAGCTTAAAGGCCATGTCTTTCAGAAGTCCGATCACCTCATCATGGGCATAGATATTCGCCTCGCCCTGGTAAGTACCTTTTTTCATATTCTGGCAGATGATGCGGATCACCCAGACGATTCCCATGATATGGTCTACGTGCTTATGTGTAACAAAGATCTCATGGATATCCATCAGGTCAATACCTGCCTTCTTCAGCTGGGAAAGTACAGTATTTCCGCCGCCTCCGTCAACCAGAAAATGGCCGTACTCATCGCTGAGCACGAAACATGTATTGTAGCATTCTGTTACCAGTGCGTTACCTGTTCCAAGCATGGTTAATTTCATTGTTTTTCTCCTCCTGTATAGCCCTGGTCATCAAACATTCTGCCACCCATTGCTTTTGTTTTCTGACACTCTCACCGGCTGCTTCAGACCATATTGTAGATACCTGCATAACAGCCTTATGTTTTCTCGTTTTTTCTGTGTTTTTCGTGTCCAATGATAACATTATGGAGAAATATTTTCAATAAATTTCTATAAAAAGAGCCTCTTTCCTCCCTGCACTCTGCACATTGGACATAGAAAAGCTTTCTTTGCGCTCCATTATTTTTATGTTACAATGGTCCCATATCAATAATTATAACTGGAGGGATTTCTAATGAAGATCACAATCTTAAACGGCAGTCCGCGCCACAACGGCAACACACAGATCATGGCCGATACCTTTGCAAAAGCTGCTCAGGAAAACGGTCATACAGCAACTGTTCTGAACATTGCAAATTTACATATCCGCGGATGCATGGACTGCAAATACTGCTACTCCCATGAGGGCAAATGTGTACAGGATGATGATATGAAGAAGGTTTTTGCGGAGCTTTCTGATACCGACCTTCTGGTATTTGCATCACCAGTTTACTGGTTTGATATCACCGCACAGCTGAAAACCGTAATTGACCGTATGTATGCATGGGGAAGTATCGGATTTCCGTTCCACAAAACAGCTCTGCTCCTGGATGCAGGCGCAGATCATGTCTTTGATGCAGCCATCGCTCAGTACAAGGCCATGACCTCTTATCTGAAATGGGAAGATATGGGTATTGTCACAGTTCCCAATATGCTGGAAAAAGGCAGCATGAAAGTCTGTCCGCAGCTGGAAGAGGTTAAGAAACTGGCAGCCAGACTGTAATTTTTGTATCACAAAGGGGAGCAGTCACATGGTTGACCATGGCTGCTCCCCCTTTTACATTTTTCTTATTACAGCATTTCTATCTCCGTCTCAAAATACTGCTCCTGAAACCGGACCTGTTCCATGATCTCCTCTGCTGTCATGGTCTTATCCTCCGGAACTGCCACCCACTTGTCTTCCACATCATTGAGGCGGTGGATAATGGCGATCACTTTTCCTGATCTGTCCGTTTCATTTTTCTTCCTTTGTCAAACGGATATTCGCAATCCGCATTTGTTACGTAGCTCATGACCAATCTCTCATTCTTTTACATTCCGTCAGAAAAACTGACCTTCTCATTTCAATCCGTTCTTCGTTTTACCAGATCTCAGACTCTACAGCTGCACGCTCAATTCCAAGACCCTTCATATATCGGTCCATAAATGCGTTGAATCCTTTTACGCCTTCGGCTTCCGGTGCAAGTGTGCTGCCTTCGTTTCCTTTGAAGACATTTTCATCCAGGAAATCCGCAAGGTCTTCGCCGTCTTTTTTGTTGATCATATAAGAAGCCAGAAGTGCGATTCCCCAGGCTCCGCCTTCTCCTGCTGTGGACATTACGGATACCGGCGCATTTACCGCATCTGCAAGGATCTGCTGGCCAACACCCTTTGTCTTAAAGAGGCCGCCGTGTCCCAGAAGCTTATCAATCTTTACATGCTCCTGATTGAGAAGGATATCCAGACCTACACGCATAGCTCCAAGACAGGTATAAAGATTGTTTCTCATAAAATTGGCAAGTGTAAATTTGCTCTCCGGAGAGCGGACAAACAGAGGACGTCCCTCCTCAAAACCGGTCATATGCTCGCCGGAGAAATAACAGTAGGAAAGAAGTCCACCACAGTCCGGATCCCCTTCCAGGGCTTTGTTATAAAGAGTTCCGAACAGTTTGTTCATATCCACTTTCATACCCATGGCTTCCGCAAATTCCTTAAACACATTTACCCATGCGTTCAGATCCGAAGTACAGTTGTTGGAATGTGCCATGGCAACCGGATCTCCTGCCGGAGTGGTGACCATATCAATCTCTTTGTACGGTTTGGAAAGAGCCTTTTCCAGGACAATCATGGCAAATACGGATGTTCCTGCAGAAACATTTCCGGTACGCTGACGGACACTGTTTGTGGCAACCATACCGGTTCCTGCGTCTCCCTCAGGCGGACACATCGGGATTCCAGCTTTCAGCTTTCCGCTTACATCCAGAAGTTTTGCGCCTTCCTCAGTAAGAACTCCGGCATCCTGACCTGCAACCATGACTTCCGGCATAATGTTACGGAGTTTCCATGGGAATCCATAAGATGCAACCAGCTCATCAAACTTCTGCACCATCTCTTCGTTATAGTCCTTTGTCTCGCTGTCGATTGGGAACATACCTGCCGCATCGCCGATACCAAGAACTCTTTTTCCGGTAAGTTTCCAGTGTACATAGGCTTCCAGAGTAGTAATGTAATCGATGTCTTTTACATGCTCCTCACCATTAAGGATTGCCTGATACAGGTGGGCAATGCTCCATCTCTGAGGGATATTGTAATGGAAAAGCTCTGCCAGCTTTTCAGAAGCTTCCCCTGTGATGTTGTTTCTCCAGGTACGGAACGGAACCATCAGCTCTCCCGCTTTGTTAAACGGCATATATCCATGCATCATGGCACTGACACCAAAAGCACCTACACTTGTAAGCTCCATCCCATATTTTTTCTGAACATCTTCTGCCATATCCTGGTAACTGCCCTGGAGACCTTTCCAGATCTCCTCCAGGCTGTATGTCCAGATACCA
This sequence comes from Blautia sp. MCC283, assembly GCF_018785565.1. NCBI lineage: Bacteria > Bacillati > Bacillota > Clostridia > Lachnospirales > Lachnospiraceae > Blautia > Blautia sp. MCC283. The sequence goes on from NZ_WQQB01000045.1 coordinate 36,280, forward strand.
TCCACATACTGGTTCTCCCATTCATAGGCTCCGGATGCGATGGGCTGGTTCTTATCGTCCACCAGAACTGCCTTGATCCTTGTGGAACCAAACTCAATACCAAGAGCCGTGCGATTCTCAAGAATTGCTGTTTTTGCCTCATTTACTCCCATTGTAAAAAACCTCCCATATTATTTGCTGAAATACATGCTGTTCCATCTCAGCTCATTCTGCAGATTCCGGATCGTTGTATCGCCATCAATATAAACCGCTTCGATACCCATAGCTGCTGCCCAGTCGCCCATCTGCTCTGCAGTAAGGTCATAGGTAAATGCAGTATGATGTGCGCCGCCTGCAAGGATCCATGCCTCTGCCGCTGTGGAAAGATCCGGCTTCGGTGTCCAGAATGCAGTACCTACCGGAAGTGCAGGCATCGGTTTCTCTGTTTTCTTACACTCAACCTCATTGATCAGCAGACGGAAACGATCTCCTAGGTCAACCAGGGATGTAGCGATTCCAGGACCTGTCTTAGAAGTAAATACCAGTCTTGCAGGATCTTCACGATCTCCCATGGAAAGCGGGCATACACGCATGCTGACCTTGCCATCAGCAACAGATGGGCAAACCTCCAGCATATGTGCCTCAAGGATTCCCTCTTTACCCGGTACTAGGTTATAAGTGTAGTCCTCCATAAAAGAAGTACCCCTGGCGTCCTTTTTGCCTGCTGCCATGATCTTCATCAGGCGAACCATAGCTGCTGTTTTCCAGTCACCCTCGCCACCGAAGCCATAGCCTTTTTCCATCAGTCGCTGGATTGCAAGTCCCGGAAGCTGCTTCAGGGAGCCCAGATCACCAAAGTGTGTTACGATAGCCTGATAGTTTTTCTCCTCGAGGAAGCGCTCAAAACCGATCTCGATCCCTGCCTGGACTGCTACATGCTTCTTAAATTCCTCAGGGTCACGTCCATCCAGAATCATATCGTATTTATTATAATATTCTTCTACCAGAACATCAATATCTCCCTGGCTTACATCCTGAACATATTCTGCGATCTCATTAACCGGATAAGCATCGATCTCCCATCCGAATTTCATCTGAGCCTCAACCTTATCGCCCTCTGTTACGGCTACGTTTCTCATGTTATCCGCAACACGGCATACACGGATATGGCTGCTCTCCATGATACCAACTGCAGTACGCATCCAGGATGCCAGACGCTCCTGGACCTTTTTGTCTGCCCAGTGTCCTGCAATGACTTTTCTCTCGATTCCCATGCGGGTTACCATATGGCCAAACTCACGGCCGCCGTGTGCGGACTGGTTCTCATTCATAAAGTCCATATCAATGGTGTCATAGGGGATTTCCACATTGAACTGTGTATGAAGATGGCACAGCGGTTTGCGATACTCTTTAAGGCCAAGGATCCAGGATTTTGCCGGGGAAAATGTGTGCATCCACGCGATCACGCCGGCACAGTTTTCATCTGCATTGGCATCATTAAAGGTTTTACGGATCAGCTCATTTGTGATCAGCGTTGGTTTCCATACAACCTCAAACGGAAGTACACCGGATTTATTCAGTTCCTCTACGATGATCTTTGAATGCTCGGCTACCTTGCGGAGACATTCATCTCCGTAAAGATCCTGTGAACCTGTGCAAAACCAGAATTTGTAATCTCTTCCTGTTTTCATGTGAAAATTCCTCCTTGAAATATAAAATTATATAATATGCATAACATTCCTGAAAATCTGTAACACATTTCTGTTTCCAACATGTGTCCAGCCTTCTGAAATGTTATAAAGTTCTCTGTAAAATATGTCATGTTTCATTATCTGATAAGTGATTATCTCTCTGCCCTCATGCATTTGTGTTCATATTCCTGTCTTCACACTGCTGCCCCGTACGATCAGCTCCGGCCGGATCAGCCGTTCCACCTTACTCTCTTCGTCCGGCACGCCACTTAATTTTTCCAGGAGAAGCTTTGCTGCCATCTCACCCAGTTTTTCCTGGGGATGGGTGATAGTAGTGATTCCCTGCCCCTGTCTTGCGTACAGCGAATTGTCATAACCGGTCACCGCAACATCCTCCGGGATCTTTTTGCCCTGACGTTCCAGTTCTTCCATGACCTGGACAGCGATCTGGTCGTTGTAGCACACGATCCCATCCGGAAAGCTGTTCTGTCGGACCATGTTCCGGACCATAAGAGCCGGCTTTTTTCGCCGGTCCTCGGTGTGAAACCAGACCACCTTATCCGGATCATAGGCAATTTCATGCTCCTGCAAAGCCTTCACATAGCCCTTATGCCGTTCGATTCCCTGACGGTCATCTGCCTTGAAAAATCCCGCGATGTTGCGCCTGCCGGAGTCCAGGAGATGTTTTGTCACAAGATAACCGCCTCCTGCGTCATCCATGAGGATGTGGGGCTTTTCCTGCATCTCCGTATACAGTCCCTGGATAAAAATATAGGGGATCTGATACTTGTCCAGTGTTTCGTACAGGCTTACATGTCTGCACAACAACTCACTTTTGCTGGGTTCGATGATCAGTCCGTCAATTCCCTTGCTGATCAGCTCTTCCAGGAATCTTGCCTCCTTCTGGCGGCTGTTTCCTGTATTTTTCAGGATGATACTGTACCCGTTATCGGACAGCACCTCATCGATTCCCTGGATCAGCCTTGGAAAAATATAATCCGAGATATATGTAGTCACCACTGCGATGTTTCCGGTCCCGTGAATCTGACGGAGCACATCCGCACAGAAGGTTCCTTTTCCCTGAAAGGATTCTATGTATCCATCTCCTGCCAGGATCCCCAGAGCCTTTCGCACCGTATGCCTGCTCAGCCCATAGCGTACACTGAGCTGGTTTTCAGAGGGAAGCTTCTCACCCGGACGGATCTTTCCGGAAAGAATGTCTGTTTTCATTTCTTCCATCAGTGCATAATATTTTGCTTTTCCGTTTTCTGCCATAAGCTCCTCCCTTCGTTTGTATTATTCTTCCTTCAAACATCGGATGTAAAACGGACATTTATATTTTCATCTGTAATCATTTTATAACTTGTATATACATACGAACAAGTTGTTTTTTATTATTTAACAAAAGTTCCATATAAAAAAGGCCGGAACACCTTCCCCAATTTGGTGTTCCGGCCTGTATATACTGCTTTTTTATCTCAACGTTTCTGCCTTATCGTAAAGCGGGCCTTTTGCTCCGCCTTGCTGTCTTTGTTCAGAAAAAACGCCTTCTCCATATTTGTTAAAACTATTCTCCAGTCCCCTGATGTACCTTATATTTAGCGGTACATCTTCATATAATCCCCATGTGCCTCGATCAGCTCATCGCACATAGCCTGGATGTCTTTGATGTTCAACTCTGCACCTGTATGTGGGTCCATCATGGCTGCCTGATAGATCTTCTGGCGATCTTTGGTCACTGCTGCCTCAATAGCAAGGAGCTGCGGGCTGACATTGGATGAGTTCATAGCTGCCAGCTGTGTAGGAAGCTTGCCGACTTTTACCGGATGTACACCAGTTCCGTCGATATAGCATGGAACCTCTACGCAGGCATCCGGCGGAAGGTTGTCAATGTAACCGTTGTTAAGAACATTTCCACCGATCTTGTACGGTGTGTTTGTAACAACAGCCTCCATGATATAAGAAGCATACTCTTTACTTCTCTCATGGCCGATCTTGCCATCCTTGAGGATATCCTCGCGCTCTTTTTCCCAGCCCTCGATCTGTTTGATACATCTTCTCGGATATTCGTCAAGCGGAATATTGAACTCCTCGATCATCTCCGGATATTTGGATTTAATGAAGAACGGATTATACTCTGCATTGTGCTCACTGGACTCTGTGCAGTAGTATCCAAGATGACGGATGTACTCGTAACGTACCATATCCTCATGCTTCTCGCCGGAGGTATTCTTCTCCTCGGCGATTCTGCGGATCTCCGGGTACAGGTCGTTTCCGTCTTTGTCATGGATCTCAAGAAGCCATGCCATGTGGTTGATACCTGCGATCAGCTCGGTACGTCCCTCAAGCTTGTCTTCCATTCCCATTCCCTCAAGAAGTTTCTGGGAGCAGACCTGAACGCTGTGGCAGAGACCTACGGTGCGGATCTTTGTGAAACGCTGCATATAGCCGGTGAGCATTGCCATAGGGTTGGAGTAGTTCAGGAACAGAGTGTTCGGGCAGACCTCTTCCATATCCCGTGCGAACTCTTCCAGAACCGGAATGGTACGAAGTGCACGCATGATACCACCAATTCCCAGGGTATCTGCGATAGTCTGTTTGATGCCGTATTTCTTCGGGATCTCAAAGTCTGTTACTGTGCATGGCTCATAGCCGCCTACCTGAATAGCATTGACTACGAAGTCTGCATCACGAAGTGCATCTTTACGGTTCTCAGCACCGAGATATGTTTTGATCACTGCGCGATCCTCATTTACGTTGTGGTTGATGGCACTTAAGATAATCCTGGAATCCTCCAGTCTCTTCTCGTCGATATCATAAAGTGCGATCTCGCTCTCGCGAAGTGCCGGTGTGCACATACAGTCGCCAAGTACATTTCTTGCGAAAACCGTGCTTCCAGCTCCCATGAATGTAATTTTGATCATGTTCGTTTCCTCCTGCTTTCTTTGTTGGATCTCTTATCCGGAATTGTTATATTTTTCTTTAAAATTCCTGATTTTCTGCTATTTCTGCGGTGCAGTCCCGCTTCGTTTTCTTTGTGATCTTATCATACTACCAGAAACTTGTTTAAAATATGTACTTTGATGTTAATAATTGTTGTTTTGTTGCATGAGATACCTGGAAGTAATTTTCTATAACATTTCTTATGACATAAAAAACTCTCTGCCCGATACCAGAATTTTATATATTCTGGCACAGACAGAGAGTTTTTTTCTTCGTGAAATATATCACAGAATCAGTCCTCAGATTCCGTATAATCCCCTTTTTTCCCCTTCACTACAAGTTTTCTCTTTTCTTCCTTGTATTCTCTCGGACTTCTTCCTGTTCTTGCCTTGAATACCTTGGAAAAAGCCAGCGGATCTCCATACCCTACTTTTGCAGCTACTTCACTGACCTGAATATCTCCGTTTTTCAGAAGAGTCTTTGCCTTCTCGATGCGAAGATTCATAAGATATTCCTGCGGCGAGCATCCGAGGCTTTTTTTAAACGAGCTGGTAAGATAGCTCCGGTTGACACCAATGCGGTCTGCCAGCTCATTGATCTTCAGACGCTTGTCAAAGTTGGCTGCAATGTAATCCACTGCCTGCTCCACATAAACGGAATTGGGATATCTGTGGGATGGAAGAAGCTTGCCTTCTCTCAGACATGCATCCCGGTTATCTGTGATCAGGTCAGAAAAAAGAAGCAGCAGAAGTCCGTTCCGTTTCAGCTCATTTTCAAAAACGAGCTTGTTGGTCTGGACCATTGCATCAATATATTTTGCAGCATTTTCCATGCAGTGGATCCTTCGGACCGGATTTTCCCGGCTGAAGCCGCTTACATGGATCACTTCCTCCGCAGTCATTCCCTCAAATCCTACCCAGCGATATGTCCAGGGATTGTCCATGTCTGCCTCATACCAGGCCTCCACACTGGATGGGATCAGAAATGCTTCTCCACCTGTCAGATGATACTGATGGCCATCCATCTCAAAAACTCCGCTTCCGGATTCCACGATATGAAGTACATGAGAGATCCTGTTATTTGGTCCAAATCGATGTCCCGGATCGCATTTTTCCCATCCACAATAAGTAAGACAGAGATCCACCGCACCTTTCTTTAAATTCTCCAGACATTTAAAGCTGTCCGAGCTTGTAAAACCAACTGTATGAAGCAACTTGTCACCTCCCTGATGTCATATATTATGTTTCTGCCTGTGAGCTGCTTCGCCACCCAATAACAGGCCGCCATATCCGGCGGCCTGTTATTTTTCTGGTCAGGCGAATGTTTTTTCTGCAGATAATTTTTATTCCATCATTTACAGAAATCAGTCCTCTGCTTCAATTGTATACAATACAGAATGGAAATCACCGTTTGTCTTATTGCAGTAGTCACGATCAACCGGGATTCCTGCATACATCAGCTCATTTCCGTAAGCTTTCAGGCACTTATCTTCCCATTTTACTTTGTAAAGCTGATCCTCGTCAAGACCCTTGAAGCGCAAACGCATCCAGGAAGCATTGACCTTGTTCAGTCTTTCATAGTATCCGGCAACTGCCTGTTTTTTGTCTCTGGAAACAACCATCCATGCAGTATCATTTCCTTCGAACGGGCTTAAGATACGGTAGAAATCACCCTCCACCTGGATCAGGTCACGATGTTCCTTCATGAATTCCACCTGTGCCTTTACCTCTTCGATCTCTTTGGCACTTAAAAGGTTCAGATCCAGCTCATAGCCAAAGGTTCCGAAATATGCCACATTTGCTCTTGTGGAAAGCGGTGTGGTACGGTGCAGCTGATGATTCGGTACTGCTGATACATGAGATCCCATGCTGACGATCGGATAAACAAAGGAGGTACCGTACTGGATTTTTTCTCTCTCTGCTGCATCGGTATCATCACTGGTCCATGTCTGCGGTGCAAAGTACAGCATTCCTGGATCAAATCTTGCTCCGCCGCTTGCGCAGGATTCAAAGAGAATGTCAGGGAATCTCTCTGTCAGTCTTGTATACAGCTCATATACACCAAGGATATATTTATGCATAGTCTTGCCCTGATCTGCTGCAGATGCGCCGCGGCTGAAAGGCTCGGACATGTAGCGGTTCATATCCCATTTAATGTAGGAAATGGAAGATTCCTCGATAACCTTGGAGATGGAATCATAAATAAAATCCACAACCTCAGATCTGGAAAAATCAAGAACGTGCTGATGTCTTGAGTGGGACTCAAAACGATCCGGTGCTCCGATGAGCCAGTCCGGATGTGCTCTGTAGCAGTCGCTGTTCTTGTTTACCATCTCAAGCTCTACCCAGAGACCAAATTTCAGGCCCATCTCCTCGATTTTACGGGAAAGTCCGGAAATTCCGTTTGGAAGCTTATTCTTATTTACGGACCAGTCGCCAAGGCCCTGGTAATCATCGTTTCTGGTTCCGAACCATCCGTCATCCAGAACGAAAAGCTCTACCCCAACCTCTTTGGCTTTTTTTGCAATATTAAGGATTTTTTCCTCATCAAAATCAAAATAGGTTGCCTCCCAGTTATTAAGAAGGATCGGACGTGCATGATTTCTCCATTTTCCGCGCATCAGGCGGTCACGGTACAGTCTGTGGTAAGCCTGGCTCATTCCGTTTAAGCCCTTATCGCTGTATACCATAACGACCTCCGGAGTCTGGAATTCCTCATCTCTGGAAAGCTCCCAGGAAAATCCCTGTGGATTGATTCCCATCATAACTCGTGTCATCTCGTAGGTGGAAACCTCGACCTGTGCAAGGAAGTTGCCGCTGTACACAAAGCTGAAGCCGAAAACCTCGCCTGTATCTTCTGTTGTATGAGGACGCTTCAGCGCGATAAACGGATTCTGCTCAGAGCTGGAGCCGGTTCCTGCAAGACTCTGTACAGCCTGTGTACCCATCTCAAGTTTGCGTGTTTTTACATAGCGCTCACGTGCCCACGCACCGGAAAGATGGATCATCTCATAATCCATATCCGGGAACTCCACTGCTACACTCATCACATTCTCAAGACGGATCTTCTGATCCCCTTTCTGAACAAGGCGTGCGCTTCTGGTGACCACCGGATAATCCTCATATACGGAATATGTAAGAACAAGGTCTGTGTCCATCACAGGATCATGAAGTGTAATGTCCAGAGATGTTGCCTCTTCCTCGTTCTCTGTGTAGGTTGCCGGAAGACCGGCAAGCTTCTTCTTGCCGCCGTAAATCTCATGAGAAACATATTTGAAATCTACGATCTCGCTTCCGTTCTCCTGACGAACAGTAAGAGCGGGGCTTCTGAAATCACCGGTTCCGTAAACAGGATACTCCTGTTTGGTATACTGCATGGAAAGAAGTCCCGGTTCCGGAACGCATACAGCCATCAGGGAACGCATGATCTCCTCGTGAAGATAACTGAAATCCTCTTTATCGCGGATAGCTTTTCCATAGTACAGATTCTCCATCTGGCCATTTTCCATGATACAGGTGATGTAGCTTAAATGTTTGTTATAAATGTGGAATGTCTTTGATCCCTCGTGAAATTTGATCGGCATAATTTTCTCCTTTTTTCGTTTACTGCGGATAAAAATATCCGCCTCTTTCCTTAAGAATCATCAAATAACTGTGCATTTTGGCATTTGCTTCGATAAAAATACCGCTGACAATCTCAATAACCAAATCCTCAGTTATATACATTGTCAGCGGTCTTGTATTACCTTATGTAATATTTCTGATTACAGTTTTCCACCGCTGGTAGCAATACCTTCGATAAACTGTTTCTGGAAGATCATGTAGAGCACGATCATCGGAATGCAGGCGATCAGAGATGCAGCCATCAATTCCGGGAATTTGGATACGTACTGGCCCTGCATCTTTGCAAGTGCGGAAGAAAGTACCAGCATATCCTTATCTGTATTAACGATCATCGGCCACATCAGATCTTTGAATGCGAATACAGCTGTGAAAATTCCAAGTGCAACCATACTGGATCTTGTAAGTGGTGCCATGATGTAAAGGAAGGTCTGACCGATGTTACATCCATCAAGTCTGGCAGCCTCCTCCAGATCCTTCGGCAGTCCCATGTATCCCTGTCTCAGAAGGAAGGTACCGAACGCAGTGACAATACCCGGGAATACAAGGGCAAAGATCGTATTCAGCATACCCATCTTGCTGACCATCAGGTACTGCGGGATGATGAAGATCTGTACCGGAACCATCATCTGGAACAGTACAAGACTGAAGCAGAGATCACGGCCCTTGAAGTTCAGTCGTCCAAATGCATAGCCTGCCATAGTTGCTGTAAGAACCGCACACACTACTCGGAAGAAGATCAGAAGCAGTGTATTCTTGTACAGAAGCAGGAAGTTCATGTTATTGATAACAGAAATAAATGCGTCTTTTCTCCATATTTTCGGGAAAATGGTGAAAGGATCTACAGATGTTGCTTCCGTTACAGTTTTAAAAGCTGTCAGGATCATCCAGATAAATGGCACAAGCATCGTTATGGACACAATGATCAGTATGACATGTATTAAAATAGTGGTTAATTTCTTTTTTGTTTCCATACTATCCATGGTTAATCCCCCTTTTTAGTTGTAGAATACCCATTTCTTCTGACCGATCATCTGGAATACTGTCAGGATCATGGTGATAATAAGAAGTACTACTACGATCGTAGCGCCGTATCCCATGTTCTTATTGATAAATGCATATTTATAGAACAGATAAACCAGTGACTGAGTCTTGGTAAGTGCCGGGTTTGACTTGTCAATAACCATATAGATCAGGTCGAATACCTGCAGGGATCCAATTACACGGGTAACAAGTACAAAGAAAATAGTTGGCGACAGAAGCGGAATCGTAATGCTGAAGAATGCATTCACACCTGTAGCTCCGTCAATCTCTGCCGCTTCATAATAATCTCTCGGAATTTCCTGAAGTCCTGCCAGAAAAAGAACCATATTGTAACCGATGATAGACCATACACCGATGATCGCAACGGAAAATACTGCAATTTTCGGATCAGAAACCCAGTTTACATGAACATGGAAAACGTTATTGATAAGACCATAATCAGAGTTGAACAGCCATCTCCATACCATGGCTACCGCTGCCGGAGCTGCTACCATCGGAAGGAAGATGATGGTTCTGTAAACAGAACGGCCCTTCATCTTTCTGTTAAGAAGTACTGCAAGAACAAGTGCGATGACAATGGAAAAAGGGACCTCCACGATCGCATATTTGAATGTGTTGATCAGTGCCTGCCAGATCTCTTTATCTGCAAAAACCTTCTGGTAGTTCTGTAAACCGATAAAGATATTTCCTTTACCAAAATCTCCTGTCTTGAAAAAGCTCTGGTAAATAGTCTGGAAGATCGGAATGATGTTCAATACGATCAGTCCGATTGTTGTTGGGAGAATAAACAGCCAGCCCCAGAGGAACTCACTGCGCTCTCTCTTTGTCCGTGCCTGTGACTTGGTAGTTTTAGCCATAAGAATCACTCCTTCTATTCCTTCTATGTATGAGGCCGCTGCACCTGAGTGCGGCGGCCCCTCTCATTACTGCACTTAATTATCGGTGTTTCTTAATGCTTACTCCTCAGCCAGCTTCTCGTTCATCTGATCAGCCATCTGCTTGCAAGCCTCTTCCATTGTGATGTCGCCTGTGTATACGCCTTTAAGGATCTCGTTGTCCTCGTTCTCCCATGTTACAGTAGATTTGGAGTATGGACGGATCTCCATGTCATCCATCATGTTCAGATAAGCCTGAAGGTTGAAGTCTGCGGATTTAGCCCATGCATCAGATGTATCTTTGTATGCACTCATTGTAACACCAAGCTCAGCCTGTTTCTCCTGAGCCTCTTTGGATCCGAGGTACTCGATCAGCTGCCAAGCTTCGTCTGTGTGCTCACCGGAAGCAGATGCTGCCCATCCAAGTCCGTTATATGAGGAAGCTCTTCTGCCTGTCTCAGCGTTTTTAGGAAGCTCTACACAATCACAGTTAGCTGCTGTGTACTCGTTCTCTTTAAATGCTGCAAGCATCCAGGAACCCTGGCATGTCATAGCGATCTTGCCAGCCTCGAAAAGTACGTCCTCGTTGTTCTCGGACATTGTCTCAAGAGACGGGATCACGCCATCCTTGATCCATCCTTCCAGTGTCTGCATAGCTGCGATCGTCTTCTCATCATCCCAGCCGGATTTTGTCTTGTCATCGCTGATGATGTATCCGCCGTTATCATAGATCAGGTTGTAGTATCCGGCCTGGTTGTTATCATTTCTCATTCCGAGACCGTACTGGGAACCATCATCCTTAGTAAGCTTCTTAGCTGCCTCTGTAACATCATCCCATGTCCAGTCAGCTGTCGGATAATCAAGTCCTGCCTCGTCAAATAATGTCTTGTTGTACCAGAGAGCGATTGTATCTATATCCTTCGGTACTGCATAATATTTATCATCGTATGTATACAGTCCCCAGATATCCTCCGGATAGTTCTCCGGATCGATCAGATCGCTGTCTTTGATCTTATCGGTCAGATCAAGAAGCATATCGTTGGACATGTATCTCTGACTCTCGTTGGAGTGCATCCAGAATACGTCCGGAAGGGAACCACCCTGTGCACCGGCCTCGAGCATTGTCCAGTACTCATCCCATTTAACAACGGAGATCTCTGTCTTGATTCCTGTCTTCTCTGTGAAGTCTGCGAGAATTTCTTTGATTCCCGGCTCCTGGTTGGTGTCCCAGATGGATACGGAAAGTGTAACATCGTCGCCCTTGGCATATACCGGAACTGCTGTCATTACCATGGCACCTGCTAACAATAATGCTGCTACTCTTTTGAAATTCATAACTTCTTCCTCCTTTTAAATCTTTCTTATTTTCCCTCTTTCTTTGGTCAGTTTTTATATTTTTCCACGTCTCTGACCGTTGATATTATTATAATTGCACATGGAAAAATGATAAATGGATTATTGTCATTTCAATATGGAAAAATGTTGTTTTTTATTTATTTTGTCCATTTTCTATTCATAGTTTGTTAAATATCCGTCATTTTTCCCTATGTGCTTTTATTTTTTTGATATATTTTCATATTTATCACTATTTTCGAGCATGTTTTGATACGTTTTTCTTTCTTTGTAGCAAAACCAACATTTTTACATGTTCGTTTTTATATATTTTTAACAACCAAAATGGTCGAAAATGCTTTTTTTTGCAAAAATGAACTTTTTGTTAACACACATTTTTCTATGCGTGCGCCGATTTTTACATGTGCACGCAAAATTCCATGTTTTTTTCACAGTCCTGCAAAGCGTTCCACACATTCTCTTTACATGCAATCAGTGTCTGTGCTAAGATTGTCTGTATTGGACGTTTTTCGTATTCTATATTAAGGAGGATTTTGTTATGAATCTTTTAAATGAAGATAATGTTGTTCATGTATTCCTCAACAAGCTGGGAGACATCGTGATCGCCAATCTTCTCTTTATTTTATGCAGCATCCCAGTGATCACTATCGGACCGGCACTGACTGCACTTTATCATTGTATGATGCGTACCGTAAAGGGAAATAACAATGGAACGACCAGGACTTTTTTCCGGGCCTTCAAGGAGAATTTCAAACAATCCCTGATCGTGTGGCTGCTGATCCTTGTGGCAGGAATCATACTTGTGCTGAACCTTCGTTTCCTGCTTCATGCAAACGGAAGTGCTGCAAATATGCTCTTTTATCTTACGATTGGAGTGCTGACCCTGCTGGTTATCTTTTCCCTATACATATTCCCGGTGATCGCAACCTTTGCCAATAGCTTAGGAGCGCTTTGCAGGAATGCGTTTCTGCTGGCGTTTATGCATTTTCCTACAACTGTTGCCATGGCAGTGATCACGATCTTTCCGCTGTATATGACTTATCTTGACGTGAAACTGCAGCCACTGTATGCATGCTGCTGGTTTTTCTTTGGATTTGGACTTGTAGCTTTTATAAATTCGATGCTGTTGTATCGATTTTTTAAGAAGCTGCTTCCTCCGGAGGAGAATGTTACGCTTTTGTGATAAAAGCGGAGAAAATTGTTTTTTTGGTTTTTTAATATAATTTTTTGCTTTTCAAAGCTGAGGAAATGCGAGGGGGAAAGCACTCGGAGTTAGCGAAGCCCGCTTTTCCCCCTCGCGCTCCCCCTTTCCGGGCACGCAGTTGTTGTTCGTTGTGGGGATGTGTGTATGTACTGGTGGGGCGATGAATTCTAAGGTGTTGGTGATGTTATGTTGAGCCGATCTATGCTACTATGATGCTGATAATGTTACGCTGAAACGGTCTATGCTACTACGATGCTACAGCACTGATAATGTTACGCCACACCACCTCACCTCCAAGTCGAAAATGAAGCGCCTCGACCTAATCTCTACCGTCAGGCCACAGGGAAACTCCGCCTTTCGCCCCAGTCATCCAGCGCAGCGCTGATGCCCCATCCAACTCCCGGGAAACCACTCTGCTTCTCACTCTGAACCGAATTCACACCCCACCACTTCTCCCCATCTGATTCCCCTTCCGACCAGCCCCCGGCGACAGACAGCATACACCTTGCGGGCGTCCATTTCATCTACACTCTTTTCAAAACAACCAATCCCTCATTCTCACCAAGAATCACATCCCGGCCACCATTCAGCACATCACCCTCAGTCTCACCAAGGCCAACACACCTCCACTGCCCCTCAGGCAAACGCACACTTCTGGCAACCTCCCCCTGCTTCCAAACAGGCGCCACCAGCAAATCCTCGCCAACCATAAACTGATCCATCACCCTCTCCATCCCCTGTCCAGGGAAAACAAACTCCATGGAACGAACGATCGGCTCACCAGTAACTTTCGCACACTCTACAGCCTTCAAAATCTCCGGCAGACACTTCTCTCTGAGAGCCAGTGCATCCTTAACCTTCTGAAAATCCGCCTCAGGCAGCACCCTCCAAGGAGAAGCCGAAAACTGCATCACCGGCATCAAAGCCGCAATCTGCGCATACCGCACAAACATCTCCGGCGTACACGCATTCTCATTTCCATTCAAAAAACAGGTATACTCACCACCGCCGATCATATCCGGGCTGCCAAAAGGATGTCCCGTAAGCCCCTGTATCAACGTATCCGGAATCAATCCCGCAATACCGCTCTCATCCCACTTCGTCTGCTTATCACAAAGCCTCTGCATCAGAGAATAACCACCGGCCCGGAAACATACCCTCAGCTCATTAAACACAAACTGTTCCCCAAACTCAGCCCAAAGCCTGGACAACTCATCCGTAGAAGCATCCCGGAACAGCTTATCCCCGGCATGATAATAACACGGATCCCCAGCATCCAGTTTAAAACCATCCACACCCATATCCATCAGAACATCCAGCTGATCCTTCAGCCACTTCAAAGCATCCGGATTCGTCAGATCCAGAGCCGCAGAATACCCGTTCCACCACTCCAGGATACGAGGTTTCCCCTCCGGAGTCTCAATCAGAAAATGCTTATCCCTGGCCTTCCGGAACTCCAGCGTATCCGGAGTAACAAACGGACAGATCCACAACATCACAGAAAAGCCCATCTCATGCAATTCTTTGATCATCGCCTTCGCATCCTTGAAATTATCTCCCCTGAACTGCCACCTTCCATAATAAGGAGACCAGCCATCATCGATCATCAGAACACCTGATGGAAAACCATTTTCCAGAATACCTTTTGCATATTTCAGGATATTCTCCTGGGTCTGATAATAGGTAAGTTCAATCCAGGAATTATATACCGGTGCTTTGAAAAATCTGTCTGAAAGTTTGATCTCATGAAATGGAAAATGCGCTTTCATGGCTGCCAGGTATGCACCTCTCAGATCATTGAAGCCGTTTTCCAGAACGATAGATTCCGGACCTTCCGCCAGGATCTCACCTTTTTGAAAAGAGATATGAAAACCTGCGTTGCTCCAGATGTAACGGCCTTTCGAGGAAAGGAATAATGGCATGATCTGATTGTGGGTTGGGTTTTCGCGGAAATCCCAGTCCACAATGTCGTCTGCGCCTACGGGCTGGCGGTAGCCTTCGTAGACTGCGCCGCCGTACCAGAATTCGTTTTTTAACATGGTTGTTTTCATGTTGAAGCTCCTTTCTACATGTGAATTTATAGTTCTTATTTATATGTTGAGATTTTTTAGTCAAGCGGATATTCGCAATCCGCTTCGCTACTTGCTCATAACCAAATAACTGCTCCGCAGTTTTGGTTAAATGTTGATGTTATTTTTTCTTTATTAATTTATTTTTTTCGCTTTTCAAAGCTGAGGAAATGCGAGGGGGAAAGCACTCAGAGTTAGCGAAGCCCGCTTTTCCCCCTCGCGCTCCCCCTTTCCGGGCACGCAGTTGTTGTATGTTGTGGAAATGTGAATATGTACTGGTGGGGCGATGGATTCTACGGTGCTGGCAATGTAACGTTACGCCGATTTACACCCAAGTCGAAAGCGCAGCACCTCGACCCAACATCTCCCGTCAGACCACAGGGAAACTCAGCCTTTCGTCCCGGTCATCCAGCGCAGCGCTGATGACTCATCCAACTTACGGGAAACCACTCTACATCTCACCCTGAACCAGATTTCCACTTCAACCACTCATACCAGACCATCTGATCCCCCTTTTATCCAGTCACTCACATCATCCTATCGGATTTCCCTTCCGTACAGCCACATCTCCCTTCCGGTTGGAAATACCAGCCAGCAAGACGTGTGCTGGCTGGCGCGGCTCTGCAGGAGGGGTGCTGCTTCTTGGCTGGCGGGAATCTGCGTTGTTTTTCAAAAGTTCGCTGTCTGAGCGCAGCGAGTTCGAACTTTTGGAAAACGCTTTTAGCAAATTTTCGGCAGCCTAGAAGACAGCCCCCGACGAAGCCCCGCGCCGGACAGCACACGTCTTGATGGCGTCCGTATATCCGTATATCCATCCCCTCACTCTATCCCTACCTCCTGGAAATACCAGCCCGTATATCCGTCCTCCCCATCCTTGTCCTTCTCACCCCAATATTGTATAATCACCTCATACAACATCCCACCCCATTTTGTGACCCAAAATTGCGTTTTTGTTGCATACCCCAAGAAACCAGGAGGCCCACCCAAATGAAAAACACACACCAAGAACCCCAAACCCAGCACACCCTCTCCGTCTACTTCTGCGGCCAGGAAGACTGCGGCCCCGGCCACTCCTTTGGCCCGGCCATGCGCCCCCACTACCTTCTCCACGTAATCTACCACGGCAAAGGCATCTACCAGTGCGGCGGCCACACCTACCATCTAAAAGCCGGCGACGCCTTCCTCATCCGCCCCATGGACTCCATCTACTACCGCGCCGACAACACCGACCCCTGGAGTTATGCCTGGGCAGGCTTTGACGGCTCCGCCTGCAAAGAAATCCTGGAGCAGACCATATTTTCCGACACCCTCATCTTTACCCCCGAAACCCCAGCCCAGCAAAACAACCTCCTCACCCGCATGACAAACCTCCTTGCCACCTTCTCCGAAAACAACGGAAACGACCTCGCCATCGCCGGAAACCTCCTCCTAATGCTATCCTCCGTGCAAAAAAAGCCCTCTGAAAGCAGAACCGACATCGCAACCCTCTACTTTCAGAAAGCTTCTGAATACATCAAAAACAATTACGCCTACCCCATCCAGATCTCAGACGTGGCACGCTACGTAGGAATCGACCGTTCCTACCTCTACCGGATCTTCATGGAACACGAAAATATCTCCCCAAAACAATATCTCCTGAAACACCGCCTCCAGATGGCAACCCAGCTCCTCTGTTCCTCAACCTGCACCATCACAGAAGCAGCCCTTTCCTGCGGGTTCCGGGACGCCCCATCCTTCTGCAACTACTTCCGCCAGGGCACCGGCTACACCCCGAAAGAATTCCGAAAAACCTACAGCGGAATCATTAACGCATAACCAGACAATACTTCACCATTTCTCAACTGCCCACCAGAAGAATCCACCCCAAAAAATCCGCATCCAAACATCCGGAACATCTCTTCCGGGAACAAAAAAAGACGGCCGCTCAACCTGCATCCGTACCCAATGCAAATGATCTCCGTCTTTCACTTTCTGGAAAAGAAATGCTTAAGAAAAACATACAAAACAATAATAAACGCAAACACATACCCAAAGGCCCCCAAAGCCGGAATCCCCCACAACTTCGGTTTCATATCCGTAGTACAGATGATACTGGAACTGATCAGAAGCGCCATCACCCACAGCCCCATCACAATGTTGCGCACCAGCCGCCGCAAAAGCCATGCCAGGTCATCTGAAGCATGAAGATCCAGATTGATCTTCGTCTGCCCTTTCATGCAGCCCTGAAGGAAATCCGCTGCCAGAGACGGAATATCAATGGCACGCCGAAGGGACCAGACAAGATTTTTGCCACCTTTTTTGATCTCATGCTTCCAGTTCCCATTACTGAAAAACTGCTCCTTGATCCTTGCTGCGGCAATCTGTGTCATATTGATATCCGGACAGATCTCAGCAAGAACCCCCTCCACATGGGTCAGTCCTCTTGCAAGCATGGTCAGTCCATGAGGCATCATGATCTTGTTTTCCTTCATGACCTCCATCAGATCCACCATGACTTCCGCCACATCAATATTTCCCATATCCGCAGTACCATATTTCTCCATCAGTCCCCGGATATCTTCATAAAGCTTACTGGAATCCGGTTTGCCCTTAAACTCACCAAGAGCCAGAACCGCATCCTGGATCTTGCCGATGTTGTTCATGGCAACCCCTTCAATGGCTTCTCCAATCAGCTGACGGTCATGCTCTGTGAGCCGTCCCATCATTCCCATATCGATCCAGACAATCTTTCCTTCCTGGATCCGCACATTTCCCGGATGGGGATCCGCATGGAAAAATCCATCCTCCATGACCTGTTTGATGAAATTATCCACATATTTCGTTCCAATCTCATTAAGGTCATAGCCATTGGCTAGAAGATTGGCTTTGTCATTGATGGCAAAACCGTCAATATATTCCATCACCAGAATATGAGGAGAAATATACTCTCGGTAAAGAATTGGCACTTTAACAAAAGCCACATCTTTATTCTTCTTGGCAAATTCCGCCATGTTGGCAGCTTCTGTCAGGAAATTCATCTCCTCCTGGGTCACTGTCCACAGCTCGCTTAAAACCATGTTCAAGTCCACCATACCCTTGATGCTTACCGGCGGCATCAGACGCACAGCCTTATGCATCAGGCCGATATCCCTTGCCATGGTTTCATAGATTCCCTTACGCTGAACCTTGATCACAACTTCTTCTCCGGTTTTCAGCGTAGCGCGGTGAACCTGGGCAATTGAAGCAGCACCCAGCGGTTTCTGCTCAATATGCTGAAATTCTTCCTGCCACGGACACCCCATGGATTCCTCCAGAACCTCGATGACCTGGGAAAATGGCATGGGTGGTACATCCGAGCAGAGTTTCATCAGCTCATCACAGTATCTCTTGGGAAGAATATCGGAACGCAGGGACATAATCTGACCCAACTTAATATAAGTTGGGCCCAGATCTTCCAGTATGAGCCGGAGCTTCTCAGGCGAAACACCCCGGGTAATGGCATGCTTTTTCAGAACAGCTGTGATCTCTCTCAGCCGTTCTCCATATCCGCTGTTCTCTTTCTTCTCCTGTTCTTCTCCGCCCATAAACTTCTCCATTTACTGCTTTCTTTATGATATTTCTTATTACTCTGCTGCCGGCTCTTCGCTCCCGGCTTCTTCTGTTACCGTTTCTGCCTCCACAGGAGCTTCCGGTGCAGCCTCCTCAACCGGTTCTTCTGCTGCCTCAGAAGCCTCTTCTTTCTCTTTTGCTGCCTCAGCCTGCATGCTCTCGATCTGTGCTTTCACAGCTGCCAGCTGCTCCGGTGTCAGTTTGGAAATCGTTGCTTTCAGCTCTTCCTGATCGTTCTTTCTGGCTGCAGATTCTTTTACAGAATCAGCGGCTGTCTTAACTGTTGATTTGATGTTGTGTTTCAGTTCCTGATTAAGAACCTTACCCTGCTCAACAGTAAGCTCGCCTTTTTTAACCAGCTCGTCCAGGATCTCCTTGGATTTCTCTGCTGTTACTGCTGCTGTACCAATTCCTACTAATAAGATTTTCTTCAGTCCTTCACCTAATTCCATAATAATTCTCCTTTCCTAAAAACGGCCACTGCCGTTCCATGTACCTGATCGATTTCTACCATATTCCCAGAAAAACAAGCCCTTTCGGAACAAAAATGATCAGCCCGACAATCGCTGCCATGATCGCTGCGATCAGTACTGCTCCGGCTGCTGTGTCCTTGGCGATCTTTGCCAGAGGGTGACGTTCTTCTGTCACAAGATCTACCACAGCTTCCACTGCCGTATTTACCAGTTCCAGCGCCATCACCATTCCGAACAGTCCCAGGCAGATACACCACTCCGTCACGGAAATTCCAAGGATCAGCCCTGCGATCACCACAAGAACTGCCACCGTACAGTGGATCTTCATATTTCTTTCCTGGCGGATACAGGTAAAAATTCCCTGAAACGCATAACCGAAACTTTTATATAACGGGTCCTTTTTTCTGCCTGCCATGTTCCTCACCTGATTTCCTGTGTGAATGATCCCCTCCATTGGGAATTATGGAATTATTATAACAAGTTTGCAGGAATATTTCCAGTATTTCAGAAAATTTATGAATATTTAAGGAGTATATGCGGTTATTCACAGACAACTTTCAACCACATATACTCCCGATCTTATCCTATATTATTCCACATTTTTCAGTGCTTCATCCATAGGCACATGACGGATTCTCCGAAATTCCAGCACTGCTACCACTGCATAAGTCGCGATTCCGATTGCCATCATTTTTACATAGATCATCGGATCCACCCACATAGTAATCCAGCCTGAGATGCTGGAAAGCATCATCTCGCGGAACAGAACTTCCATGATCTGCCGCTCAATAGGAAGGCTTAACAGCAGGCAGATCACCACCACAAGAGAAGTGGAAAGTATATACAGCCGGCTGATTTCGCCATCGGTATAGCCGAGAATCTTTGTCATAGATATCGCCTGGGCATTTTTTTCAATAATGACTTTGGAAAGCAGATAGATCACCACCAGGAAAATGATCACGGAAAATCCATACATCATTCCCATCATATCTCCCATGGAAACATCCAGCTGTCTGGATATTTTTGTAAGAGATTCCAGGTCGATGACAGAACCGATATATTTTGAATCGATATCCTTGATCTCCGTATTGGAAAAATATCCGCCAAAATAATCATCTCCCAGGTCAAACACCTCATTCAGTTTATCCCGCTCCATAAATACGCAGAGACTTGCGGTGTAATCATAAATCCCGTCTACTTTAAAGGAATATTCATCCTTCTCGTATTTTTCCTTCAAAATTATAGTATCGCCCTCTTTGATCCGGAATTTATCTGCATAGGCACTGGAAATATATACCCCGTCCCCGGAAAGATCTGCATGGATATACTGGCTTTCCGGCTCCACACCATAGAGAACGATCTCCTCGCTTTTATATTTGCCTGGCATGGTATTCAGGGAATAGGCGGAAAATTTTTCCGCATCTTTATTGTCCGTTCTGGTATCCATATAATATTCCAGAAGGGAAATCATGCCATCCAGCTTGTTTCCTGAAGAAACACTTGCCGGAACGCTCAGCATATACTGATATTTCGCCAGCATGTTCTCCTGGATCTCCAGCTGATAATGATCCAGCGCAGACGGCAGGAGCATTCCGAAAAACAGCAGCAGATTGGCAAAAATAACGCCCACAAACAACACCAGATAATTGCTGACATTCTGAAAGATCACACGAAGGCGGAATCTGGAAAAGATTCCGATCTTCGGGCTTAAATACATGGCGCGTTTCTGTTTTTTTCCGGAAAAATCCCTTCGCAGGAATTTAAGGGGTGAAAGCTGCAGACGGTACCGGAGCACTGCATAGTTGATCAGGATCATAATGATAACCGGCACTACCGTTGTCAGAAGAAACGCCTCCGCATTCCATATGGTCACATAAGTTGGCAGGCTATAACTTCCGTAATACATTCCCGCACATACACCCTTAAACACAGTATAGCCAAGGATGTTTCCAATCAGGGCCCCTATCAGGGTTACCAGCACCGGGAGGGTCATATAGTGAAGGATCAGTTCCCGCCTGGTATAACCGGATGCCCGTAAAGTACCGATAACACCGGCTTCTTTTCGGATGGTATTGCTGATGGTGATTCCAAACACAAAAGCCATAATCACGATCACAATATAGAGAAGCATAACGACCATCGCCTTGTCTCCGCCCATATCGTCACCCGTAAAAATAATCGCCTGGTTAAGATAACGCGGGACAAAAGTCTCCAGGTTTACTACTTTTCCAATGTCTTCCATGAGATCCTCAGAAACTTCTTTCTCTTCTTTTTCGTCTACCGGCTGCTGGTCATAGATCCATGCATAATTGTACTGGAGCTTTTCCTGATCCAGAGTTTCAAATTCTTCCGGAGTTACGATTCCCACGCCGAATTTTACAGAATCAAACATGGAATCGTTATTATTCTGAAACAGGGCACTGTAATCCGAAAGTGCCACCAGACCTGTGATCTTCCAGAACTTTTTGCCCCTGGTGAGGGTATCCCCTACCTGAAGGCTGTTGTTATCCGCATACATACGGTCAATGGCGATCTCCCCCTGACCGGATGGCATTTCCCCCTTCATGAGGCAGACCTTGTTCACCTGCTCCCGGTTCTTAAAGAAACGCATGGTACTTCCGTTATCCAACGCTTCTTCTATATAATAGTTCTCGTAAAGTTTGACACCGGCTGCCTCAATGTCTTTCCACTGAGATCTGTAAACTTTTTCCGCAGTACGGAAATTTCCGTTTTCGATGTTATATTTGTCAAAACTTTCGTCATAGGCTTTCAGCATGCTTCCGTCAGCCACCAGGAAGCCGGACACAAACCCGATTGTCAGGACCATCAGCAGAAAAACCACCAAATATTTTCCAAATTCCCCCTTCAGTTCCCTGGGGATCCGTTTACGCAAAGGACTCTTCATGCCTGCCTCCTTACCATTCCAAGTCTGCAGCCGGAATCTTCTGCTCATTCTGATAGTTTCTGCGGATCATACCGTCACGAAGTTTCACCACACGGTCTGCCATATCCTTGATGGCGTCGTTGTGGGTAACCATAACTATGGTGTTTCCGTATTTATGATTGACGGTTTCGATCAGTTTCAGGATTTCCTTGGAGGTATTATAATCCAGCGCACCGGTAGGCTCGTCACAGAGCAGGATATCCGGATTTTTTACAATGGCCCGTCCAATAGCTGTTCGCTGCTGCTGACCTCCGGAAAGCTGATTGGAAAGCTTTCTCTGATGCTCATAAAGTCCCAGGGTATGAAGCAATTCATCCACATCCAGAGGTCTGTCACTTAAGTAGGCTCCCACTTCAATATTTTCCCGTACCGTCAGATTGGGAATCAGATTATACATCTGGAAAATGTATCCCAGATGTTTTCTGCGGTAAAGCGAAAGTTTCTTTTCTTTCATATCTTCCAGGCGCTCCCCCTGAATGGTGATACTGCCTGCATCTGCTCCGTCAATGCCGCCGATGATATTTAACAGTGTGGATTTTCCGGAACCGGATGGTCCCAGAAGCACACAGAATTCTCCTTTTTCAATCTCCAGATCGATCCCCTTCAGGACATCCACACGGCTTTCTCCTGCCCCGAAGGATTTTTTGATCCCTTTTATCTCCAGAAACATATCGTTCTCCTTCCATTTCAACCTATTTTTCCGGCATCATATTTCCGCAGCCACCAGAAAATACTGATAAATACATGTTAGTTTAGACTCACTATTTTGTCAAGAAGCTGTCGTATTTTCGTACATTTTTTGGAGGATTTCTGTCTCCTTACACCACTTGCCAAAAGGCCGAAAAACGTATATAATGTGGGAGTATCTGTATATTTTTAACCAAATAAATCTTATTTTTTTAAAGGAGTGAATATTGAAAGTGGACCCCAGCGACACTTACCAGATAATCATATTACTTATTCTGCTGGCATTGTCAGCCTTTTTCTCATCTAACGAAACCGCGCTGATGTCGGTAAACCGGATCCGTCTCCGCTCTCTTGCAGACGAGGGCAACAAACGTGCATCCATGGCTCTTGACATTCTGGAAGATCAGATGCCAAAACTTCTCAGTGCGATTCTCATCGGAAACAACATTGTGAACATTTCGGCTTCTTCCCTTGCAACAACACTTGCATACAGTTTTGGCGGATACATGGTCAGCATCGTGACATTGATCCTTACTGTCCTGATCCTGATCTTCGGCGAGATCACCCCAAAGAACTACGCAACCATAAACGCGGAAAAGATCACTCTCCGTTATATCCCGATTTTTAAATTTCTCATGACTATTATGACGCCGGTGATTTTTATCATCAATCTCTTTTCCAGAGGTGTGATGCGCCTTATGCGTGTGGACCCGGATGCTGCCAGCAAGGCCATGACTGAGGAAGAGCTCCGTACCATCGTGGATGTGAGCCATGAGGACGGTGTCATTGAATCCGATGAGAAAGAAATGATCTACAATGTGTTTGATCTTGGAGATGCCACAGCCAAGGATATCATGGTGCCGAGAGTCCATGTTACTTTTGCAGACGTGGAATCCACCTATGATGAGCTGATCGAGATTTTCCGTGAAGACAAATTCACCCGTCTCCCGGTTTACAAAGACAGCCAGAATAATATCGTGGGAATTATCAATATGAAGGATCTTCTCCTCTATGACAAAAATGAAGAATTTGTCATTGACCGTTTCTTGCGGAAACCGCATTTCACTTATGAGACAAAAAGCATTTCCGATCTTCTTGTAGAAATGAAGGATTCCACCTTCAACATTGCTATTGTCCTGGATGAGTACGGTGATATGGCCGGACTTATTACACTGGAGGATATCCTGGAGGAAATCGTCGGCGAGATCCATGACGAGTACGACGAGAAAGAGGACGAACTTGTCCAGAAAATTTCCGACCGTGAATATATCATCGAGGGTTCCATGCACCTGGACGATGTGAACGATCACCTGAATACAGAACTGGATTCTGAGGATTACGATTCCCTTGGCGGATTTATCATCGAACACCTGGACCGCCTGCCTGTTGCCGGTGATGAAGTGATCACAGAGGAAGGCATCCGTCTGATCGTGGAAAAACTGGATAAGAACCGCATTGAGAAAGTGCATGTTTATCTTCCGGAAACGCTTCATGTAAGCGATCATGAATCCGAATAGAACCATTATCGGAACTGTCTATTTCTGATTGACAGTTCCGATATTTTATATTATAATAATCTAAAATTTTTATTCATATTTACTAAATGCAATGACAGGGAGTAGTACATAGTTTCCGGATGCACAGAGAGAAGATGGCCGGTGAGAATCTTCGTGACAGTACTATGGAAGTAGCCCTCGAGCAGTGGACTGAACCATGAATTTTCATGCAGTAGGCTTCAACGTCATTCCCACGTTACAGGGAAGCAGTATAATTTTGTACTGGCAGAGAGCAGAGTTTTACCTCTGAAAACAGGTGGTACCGCGGAATCATCCGTCCTGAGCATATTTTATCCGATATGCCGGGACTTTTTTATTGGAAAAATTTCTCGCGGCAGCCCTTATCTGCTTAACTTTTCACATCATCAAAGGAGGGAACCAATTCATGAAACAGATTTCCGGAAACAAATTGCTTGTAAAAGCCTTAAAAGAAGAAGGCGTTGATGTTCTGTTCGGCTATCCTGGTGCCTGCACCATCGATATCAGCGATGAATTATATAAACAGAGCGGCATTGACATCATCCTGCCACGTCACGAACAGGCCCTTGTACACGAAGCAGATGCCTATGCCAGAACTACCGGAAAGGTTGGCGTATGTCTCGTTACCAGCGGTCCCGGAGCTACCAACCTTGTTACAGGTCTTGCAACTGCCAACTATGACAGTGTTCCGCTTGTATGCTTTACCGGACAGGTTGCCCGTCACCTCATCGGAAACGATGCGTTCCAGGAGGTTGATATTGTCGGGATCACCAGAAGCATCACAAAATACGGTGTTACCGTCCGCAACCGTGAGGATCTTGGACGTATCATCAAGGAAGCTTTCTATATCGCACGCACCGGACGCCCAGGCCCGGTTCTCATCGACCTTCCAAAGGATGTAATGGCCGAGCTGGGAAGTGCTGAGTATCCGAAGACTGTCAATATCCGCGGCTACAAGCCCAACACCAGCGTGCATATCGGACAGCTGAAGCGTGCCCTCAAAATGCTGCAGAAGGCCAAAAAACCTCTGTTTCTTGCTGGCGGCGGTGTGATCATTTCCCGCGCGCAGGAGATTTTTACCCAGGTTGTTGAGAAAACTCAGATCCCGGTTGTCACAACCGTTATGGGACGTGGCGCCATTTCCACAAAGAACCCTCTGTTTATCGGAAATCTTGGTATGCACGGCGCTTATGCCGCAAATATGGCAGTAAATGAATGCGATCTTCTGTTTTCCATCGGAACCCGTTTTAACGACCGTATCACAGGCAAGCTCCATGAATTTGCCCCACATGCACAGATTGTCCACATTGATATTGATACTGCTTCCATTTCCAGAAATATTCATGTAGATATCCCCATCGTTGCCGATGCAAAAGAGGCCATCACAAAAATGGATGAATATGTACAGGAGTGCAACACTGAAAAATGGCTGAAACAGATCCAGGAATGGAAAGAAGAACATCCTCTTACCATGAAAGACCGTGGTATTATGGGACCGCTGGATATCATCGGCGAGATCAACCGCCAGTTTGACAAAGCCATTCTTGTTACCGATGTAGGACAGCATCAGATGCTGGTAAGCCAGTATGCAGACATCACTGAGAACCGTCAGCTGATCATGTCCGGCGGACTTGGAACCATGGGTTACGGCCTTCCGGGTGCCATCGGTGCCAAGATCGGCAATCCGGACACACCGGTCATCTCCGTTTCCGGTGACGGCGGCATGCAGATGAACATTCAGGAGCTGGCTACCGCAGTTCTGGAGGAACTTCCGATCATCTGCTGTATCTTTAATAATGAATATCTTGGAATGGTCCGCCAGTGGCAGAAGCTTTTCTACGGAAAACGCTACGCCATGACAAACTTAAAAGCCGGTGCACTCTCCCGCCGTACAGACGGACAGGAATATCCGGAATACACACCGGATTTCATCCGTCTCGCAGAGAGCTATGGGGCAAAAGGTATCCGCGTAACTGAAAAGGATCAGATCGCGGCTGCTTTCGAAGAGGCTAAGAAGAATACAAAAACTCCTACGATCATCGAATTTATCATTGATCCGGAGGAAATGGTTTACCCGATGGTTAAGCCGGGCGGTACTCTGGCTGATCTGATCATGGATTGTTAGGAGGAATGAATGATGGATAAAGGAATGAAAAAAAGATGGATCTCTCTCTACGTTGAAAACCAGGTCGGTGTTCTTTCCAAGATTTCTGGTCTTTTCTCCGGAAAGTCCTATAACCTGGACAGTCTTACTGTTGGAACCACCGAGGACCCCACAGTTTCCAGAATGACCATCGCCACAGTCAGCGATGATGAGACTTTTGAGCAGATCAAAAAACAGCTGAACCGTATGATCGAAGTTATCAAGGTCATTGATTTTACAGATGTATTTGTTCGAATGAAGGAGATCCTTTACATCAAGGTAAAAGGCTGCTCCCCGGAAGACAAAGTGGAACTTTTCCAGATCGCTGAGACCTTCAAAGCCCGTGTCATCGACTACGGAAAAGACAGCCTTCTCCTGGAATTTGTCCAGACCGCAACCAAAAACGACGCAGTTATCAAACTGATCAAAGAAGAGTTCAAACACATCGAAGTTGTCCGCGGCGGAAGTGTCGGAATTGAGTCCATCAGTATGATGGAGAGATAAAAGCGGAATAATACTCCGACAGAAAAACACGGGGCTGATGCTTTAACGATTAATAAATCGTGATTTTTACAGCCCCGAGTTTGTTCATATACATTCATTATTTCTGCATAAATTCAAGCGCTGCCTCTTTCGTCGGAATCGCAGGGATTCCGCCTCTCTTTTGCACACACAATCCAGCAACTGCATTTCCCAAAACAGCACACTTTTTGATTTCTTCCCATTCCATTTTTTCAACATTCTTATTCATAGAAAGGATACTGCATAATACGCCTCCCCAGAATGAATCACCTGCCCCAGTCGTGTCGACCGCATGTGTCTGAAATGCTTTGATGATTTCTTTTCTGCTTTTTGTTGCCATAAGAACGCCCTGTTCTCCCAATGTAATGGCAACCAGCTTTGGTCCCATGGCAAGGAGTTGATCTGCAGCCTGCTCATAACTTTTCGCCTCTGTCAACAGAATACTCTCTTCATCCGATACCTTCATGACATCTACCAATTCTATGACAGATCTCATTTTTTTCACTGCATACTCTTTGCTCTTCCAAAGAGACGAGCGATAATTTGGATCATAGGAAATAAGTACACCCGCTGCTTTTGCCATTTTTACCGCTTCGATCGTTGTACTTTCTGCCGGTTCATCTGTCAACGATAATGATCCAAAATGAAAAACTCTACAACCTGAAATTAATGTCTGATCCAGTTCTTCTTTTTTTAACTGTGTATCTGCACCCGGTTTTCTTGCAAAAGAAAATTCCCGTTCTCCATTTTCACCGATTTCCACAAATGCCAACGTTGTAAAATAACCCGGGTCTTCAACAATAGCATCTGTATTGATTCCTTCCTTTTGCAATGTCTTCTTTAAAAATTTACCATGCATATCGTTTCCAACTTTTCCAATAAAAGATGTGCGATACCCAAAGTGGCTTGCAACGGTTAGAAGATTTGCCGGAGCACCGCCGGGATTCTGTTCGAACAATTTCCTCCCATCCTGACTATGTCCTGCTTCCGTAAAATCAATCAGCAATTCTCCCAATGCCACGATATCAACTTTTTCTTCCATTTTTTAGTTCCTCTACAATCTCGTTATAACGTTTTTTATTTAACCGGTAGAAAAATAATACAACCGCAGTCACAATCCACAGTACACCCGGAATCGTCGTAAATGCATGTTTCATAATTGAAAGTACAATTGCATTTTGTGTCTGATTTGCAATATAACCATATTTTCCAAGTAATCCTGCTAAAAGTGCTGTTCCAACTGCCATTCCGATTTTATTTCCAAGTGAAATAAATGCATACTGAAAACCGTCATTTCTAAGTCCGGTTTTCCACTCCCCATATTCCACACAGTCTGGAATAATTGCATAGATTGCGGTATTAAATCCAGAGAAGAAAAACTGTGTGAGACCAGATAATGCATAAAAAATAGCTGGTGATTCTTTGGCATTGAAGAAAAACATAGACAACATGGAAATTCCTGTAAATAAAGCAAAGAGAGATGCTGTTCTTCCTTTGTTATTCAACTTGCGGAATAATGGTTGAAAACAGGCTGCCCCGATGATAGAAGGAATAATAATGCACATCGAATAAGTTGTGTAGTAGGAGGCATTCCCTTCCACATATGTAAAATAATACAGAATATCTGCGTTTCTACCATATAATGTAAATCCAAATAATATCTGTCCTGCCAATGCAAGAAGATATGGTCTGTTCTGCATGACTGCTTTCAACTGTATCTTTACAGAAATTTTTTCTTTTTCCGGAGTAATCACTGCCTCTTTCGTCTTCGCAAAGCAGAAGAAATGACAGGCTGTAAAAATACATCCATATATGACCGCAACCGTCAGATATCCTGTCTTTGCACTGTGACTGCCGAATTTGCTGAGCAGCGGAACTGTGATAATATTTAACACACCAATTGCAATCATCGCTGCAACCGAACGGGATGTATTTATTTTTGCACGTTCATCAATATCCTGTGTCATAGCACCACACAAGGTTCCATATGGAATATTCACACAGGTATACCCCAAAACCAGCAGACAATATGTAATTACCATATAAATGATCTTTCCATTCTGCGGCCAGTCAGGTCTTGCCCAGAATGTCATAACAAGAAGAATCGCTGTAATTGGTGCCGCTACTAACAGCCATGGACGGTACCGTCCCCATCTCGATTTTGTTTTATCCGTAAGTCCCCCGACGATTGGATCATTGATCGCATCCCAGAATCTTGAAAAAAGCATAAGTGCTGACACAGCCGCCATACTGATTCCGAACACGTCTGTATAAAATATCATCAGAAAATTACTGACGAACATCCAGCTGAAATTACATCCGACATCACCAAAACCATATGCAATCTTACTGATCAGCGGTACTTTTCCATTTTTGTTTTCGCTTCCCATATGCCCCTCCTATTTTTATCAGAGTTTCTGACAGAACTCTATTCTTTCCTCATTTGGGCCCTTGATCATAAAAAACTTCACACCATTTTCCCAAAATGGCAGTTCTTCGATTCCGTCTGTAATAATTGTGTATTTTTCATTGCAGATTTTCTGATACATACTTTCAATGTCTTCCACATCAAGTGCAACATGTTGGTATGCACCGTCTGACATTGCCGCCTGCCCATTTTCAAAAGTCTCTATACAGTAATTTTTTATCTGTAAAAATGCCACTTTTTCCCCTGCTTTTTCATTATAAGACTGCATAATTACTTCAAATCCAAGACTCTTATAAAACTCAACTGTTTTCTGCAAATCGTTTGTCGGAAGCCCGATATGAGCAACTCCGACAATTCCATATTTATTTTCCATACGAACTCCTTACTTTTCACTGACGTTGATAATTACTTTCATCGTTGTCTCGCGGTTATCATCAATATACTGGTACGCCTTCAGATAATCTTTAAAAGCAAATGTCTTTGAGATGAGCGGTTTCAAATGAACTTTGCCCTCATTTACCAGTCTGATTCCATCTATGTAATCATCATGGCGGTACATCATCGTGCTCTTAATGTCAAGTTCGTGGTCATTTGCCACTGCAAGATCTACTTCTGCCATTCCTGCAAAAACAGCCACCAGTACGATCGTGCTTCCTTTTCTTGCATATTTAATTGCCTGTCCCATTGTAATATTGTTTCCGGCACAGTCGTAGATCACATCCGCCTTATCCGGTCCAAATGCTTCGATCATTGCCTCACCGAAGTCTTTATTTTTGGTATTCACACACACATCAATTCCACATTCTTTTGCCTTTGCCAGTCTAAGATCACTGATATCTGTGATCATCACTTTCGCTGCCCCCATTCCTTTTGCTGCCTGTGCCACGAGATTTCCGATCGGTCCTGCTCCAAGGACTGCAATATTCATGCCAGCCACATCGCCCATCTGTTTTACACCATGAACTGCCACAGCAAGAGGTTCGATCATAGCTCCTTCTTCATAGGACATATCTTCTGGAATAGGTGTTACTTTAGATGCATCCACTGCAAAATACTCAGATGCCGTTCCTGTCGTCTGAAATCCCATTACTTTTAATTCCTCACAGAGATTATACTTTCCATGACGACATGGATAGCAATGTCCACAATATACCTGAGGCTCTATCGTCACCTTCTGTCCCACATGAAACTCTGTGACATTTTTTCCAAGTTCTGTAATCTCACCGGAAACCTCATGTCCCTGTGTTACCGGATATTTTGTAAACGGATGTTTTCCATGATAAACATGAATATCTGATCCACAAACACCAATATTCATAATCTTTACCAACACCTGATTTTCCTTTACCTCCGGAACCGGAACCTCTCTGAAAATAATTTCTCCTGGATTTGTCATTACCTGCTGTAACATAATTGTTTTCTCCTTTTTTATCATAATTGTTTCCTCCTTATTTATATTGTTTTATTTGGTCTTTTATAAATTGTTTTATTAAAGTAATTACATTATTATCCTGTAAACACGATTTGTCAATATGTTTTTCATAATTTTATATATTTCATAATTTTAAAATACATTTTTTGTGTATTTTTCACAATCAACACGAAAAAAACGGAAAGGAAACCGTAGTTACTGTTTTCTTTCCGTTTTTTACTATAATATCTTTTTCTAATTTTACACAACTTCTCGTTTTTCACACATATAAAGCGGACATCTGCATTCACTTTGCAACCTGTCAGTGGGAGCTTTTAACTCCAACAGAGTGAACATCCCCTTACCCAACGCTTGATGCCCTGCGCACCAGATGCGGTGTACTGCTTATCTGCGTTCAAAAAATTTACAATTCTGCCATATGTTTTGTAAAAAAGTATTTCGCAGCTCCAACAGCCGACGCTTCTTTCTTATACGAACAATTTTTTAAGTATGAAACATCATGCTCAAAGCCATTATATGCCATCACTTTTTCTCCCAGTGGTATCATATAATCTGACAATACACCTCCCACATCACCTCCTAGTATGATATCCATATCATATGCCATCCGCAGATTTGATATCAAAACAGCAAGATGATCCAGATACTCATTCCATGTCTGCAAAATTTTTTCATCACCACTTTCAATTTTTTCCATAAATGCATCCAGTGACTGCCTGTTATCTTGTGTCAGTACACTTGCAGCACAATATGCATCTGCACATCCTGATTTACCACAATAACACTTTCTTCCACCGGGAACGAGTATCATGTGACCAAACTCACCTGCTTTCTGGTTCTGCCCTCGAAACAGCTTTCCATCTATGCAGAATGCGCCTCCTAAGGTGTGGTTCAAAGACAGATATATCGCATTTGGATACTTTTGCTTTTTTTCTGCAAGCATTGCAGCATTAGCATCGTTTTCAAAATATACTGGAATTTCCAAAGCCTGCTCTAAAAAGCGCAGACTATAATTCTCTATACCTAAAGCATGGGATTTTAAAACGATCCGTTCTTTCTGATCAATAATTCCCGGAATCGCCACTCCAATCCCAAGTAGCGTTTCCTTCGCTAATTCGCCTTCAAGAAAAGTTTTGACCTTTTGTGCCACTTCTGTACAATAGGATAATTCTGCCGTAAATTTTAAACGGATGCGATCTTTTTTTATAATCTCATCTCCAAGATTTACTAATACCATTTCTATATGATTCGCTGTAATCAAAATTCCCATTGCATGACAGTATGACTTATTAATCCCTATACTTTTTGCCTTTCTTCCACCGGTCGAAGCATATTCCCCAGTTTCTTCCAACACCATTTTTTCTAACAAGTCATTCACATTTGCTAACACAGTCGGCATACTCAAATTTAAATCTTTTGCGATTCCCGCCTTGGATGTAACATGATTGTTCAGCACATAATTAATTATTCTTTTTCTTGTTATATTTTTTTTATCTTTATTTTCCGTTTTCTTACCCTCTTTTATTAAATATATTATAAAAGATTATATGCTTTTTTATTCTTCTTGTAAAGCAATGTTTTATAATAAATCTCCGACAGAATTTATCTTATAAACAGCAAAAAGCTCCCGAAGGAGCTTTCCACGCTTTAGAACACCAATTCTTTTAACACAATCTCTTCTGCCATATTACGAATACCATTTACCAATCTGACACATTCCCTCTAATCACGAGCTTTCAACTCAGCACTGGTTGCATCCAGCTCATCTAAGTCGCTCTCTATCGTGTCATCTGGTTTTTGCGCGAGCAACGAGGCAAGCCGAGATGCTTGCATCTCGATTTGCCGACTGCCGCGTTCATCGAGACAAGTACTCTTGTCTCGATGTTGGGACAAAAGAACAATCGTCTCAACATGGGTTGAAACAATGCCGTGAATGTCGACACAACTCGGAAATAAATCTACCCCCACAGTACATGAGAATATATCTTCAAAAAACCGGAGTTTCCTTACTCATCATCTACGGTATTTTCTGTCCCAGACTTTATTTTCGCCCGGTTCCGGAACCATTTTTTGAACTGCTGTATAAAGGTCTTCTGCAATAGTTTCAATCACATCACATAGTTCAAGATCATTAAGATCAAAAGCTTCTGCCACCTTCTCTTTTCCAAGCCATGCACCAAGAAGATTTCCACAGATTGCTCCTGTCGAATTGCTGTCACCCTTGTGGTTGACTGACACTCTTATTGCTTTTGCAAAATCATCCTGATACCTGACTGCGCAGAACACTGCTATTGCCAGTGCTTCCTCTGCAACCCAGCCCTCACCAAGCATGTGGATAGCATCTAAGTCGGAAACATTTAAGTCATATGCAAGTGTAATCGCCATGTAAATCAGTTCGGGGTACGGAACAAAACTCTCTTCAAGACGATTGTATAAAAACCCCATATCAATAATATTAGCCACAGTTGCTGCAAGCCAACCTGAAGATTTGACTGCAAGAGCATGTCCATGCGTTAAAGCTGCTTCTCTCTCTCCCATCTTTTTGACCTCCACGAGGAAATCGTAACCGTCGTATCTCGCTGATAATCCGATCACAGCTGCTCTCGTTACTGTTCCGCAACCCTTACTATTGTTTATAGGATCTTCTAATGTTCCACCTTTTTCACTTTTTCTTATTGAGTTAAGGCACGTTTTTTCCGGAGCACGAAGATGGTGAAGACGCTCATCTTCATATATCCACATTTTACTGCCATTTCTGTCAACCCATCGTGTATCTCCCTGCGTACCAAGCCACTCCTGGTAACCATTCCAGATTACGGTTTCCACATCTATATTGCTTCTTCTGTATATACATTCATTTCCAGCAAAAAGCGTCATCTGAGTATTGCCTGAAATGAGCGCAGGTGAGCCGGCTTCTTTAAGAGTTTTTATTCCCTCTTCTCCATAACGTCCAAAAATCGCATCTTCAGACATGGACTCGACTGGATAGCCTAATGCATCGCCAACAGCGCCACCTAAAAGACATCCTTTGTAACAACTTAGAATATCAGGGTGGCCTTTTAGAATATCAAGGTAGCCTTTCATTTCACCATTATTATCGCCCATGTAGTGAAGCTTCATGAAGCGTTTTATCACTGCCAGCACTGTGCCGTTTTTCCAGTCAGTGAAAAGTTTAGTATTACCAAAAATCATCGATGACTCCTCCAATTTAGTTAATTCAGAATATTTATCTTGCATTTTTGCTAAAACCACGACGCAGCCCACCACGTGGGTTGCGTGGTCACTATGTCTGTCATTACTGGTTGATGCCGTGTTTAACCGTTTGTTAAGTGTTCTGTTTGTTAAGCGGATATTCGCAATCCGCTTTGCTACTTGTTCATAACCGAATCACTGCTCCGCAGTTTATCAGAAGGAACCTGCATTCCTCCTGATGCAAGCAATTCCCCACCCACCTGCTTATTGCTTTTCGCAATGGAAGCAGGGAACTTACTTGATTCAGTTAAAAAACAGGCATTCAACACAGTCACTATGACGAAATCATCATTCTGCATCTTTATCATTTATAATACGATAGTCATCATCCATATCCTCGCTGAGTTTTACTGTCGTATCTGGTTTTCATTTGCCCAAAAGGCACACAGTCTCCACATGAACGCCCTGGCAGAACTGATCCACTGCACAGGCGTGGGTCATCTCATATCCTGCCTCATAAAATGCCGGGAGGTCTCTTACAAGACTTGTAACCTTGCAGGAAATGTATACGATCTGGTCTACGCCGTAAGCCAGGATCTTTGGAAGGGCTTTGGGGTGAACGCCATCTCTGGGCGGATCAAGGATGATCATATCCGGTTTCTCCGGCACCTCGTCCAGAACCTTCAGCACGTCTCCGGCAATAAAACGGCAGTTATCAATGCCGTTAAGTGCAGCGTTTTCTCTGGCGGCTTTTACCGCATCTTCCACGATCTCCACGCCGATCACCTCACTGGCAACAGATGCCGCAAGCTGGGCGATAGTGCCGGTGCCGCTGTAAAGGTCAAATACTACCTTATCTCTGGTATCTCCTACGTATTCACGCACCTTGGAATACAGGATCTCCGCCGCCAGGGAGTTTGGCTGGAAGAAGGAAAACGTGCTGATCTTAAACTTCAGCCCAAGAAGTTCTTCGTAGAAATAATCCTTTCCATAAAGGATCTTCGTCTCATCACTCTGTACCACATCGGACAGAGAATCATTTAAAATGTGCATGATCCCCACGATCTTACCTTCCAGGGGAAGTGCAAGGAGCTGTTCTTTCAGTGGTTCCAGATCATACTCTTCCTGGGTGGTGGTCACCACATGGACAAGGATCTCGCCGCTTGTGACACCTCTTCGAAGAAGCAGATGTCGGAGATATCCCACATGCTGAAGCTTCTTATAAAAGCTGGCATTCAGGCCCAGGAAAAACTCCCGCACACAGGCAAGGATTTTCGTCATATCCGGATGCACCAGCTTACAGTCATCTGTATTCAGGATATCGTAAGTGCTGCCCTTCTTATGAAGTCCAAGGGACAGCGGACCATCCTTATACTCATCGCCAAAGGAAAACTCCATCTTGTTGCGGTATCCAAACTCAATAGGACTGCCGTAGATCCCATCCCAGTGATATAAACGATCTGCGGCCTCAGCTTCTTCTATCCCATCACCGTTCTTCCCGATCTTAGCCAGGCTCTCTCTTACTGCCCCATCCAGAAGTTCCCTCACCTGATGTTCCTTCATATCCTTCTGTGCCTCATAGCTCATGGTCTGGTACATGCAGCCGCCGCATGCCGGAAACTCCTGACAGGCAGGTTCTCTTGTTTCCAGGGGAGATTTCTCCAGGACCTCCAGAAGACGTCCTTCCGCCCGGCCGGAACGTTTCTTATTGATCATAAACCGGACTTTCTGTCCCGGGATTCCGTTTTTTACAATTACTTTCTGGTCATCAACCCAAACAAAACCTTTGTTTGGAAATTCCACTTTTTCTATAATACCTTCGTAAATTTCACCTTTTTTCATAAATCCTCTTTCTGTTTTATAACCAGCAGACAATAATTCGAACATTCAGGATCCTCTTTACTGCCTGCTCATGAACGCCAGCGTTTCACGGTCCGTCTTCAAAAATCAAGCCCCGGTATCGCGCCGGGGCTTCAATTATCCGCTTCTCATATTCATACATAACAGACAGCCATTCTGCTCTGCTCAAAACAGCCTCTGCAGCGA
This sequence comes from Blautia sp. MCC283, assembly GCF_018785565.1. NCBI lineage: Bacteria > Bacillati > Bacillota > Clostridia > Lachnospirales > Lachnospiraceae > Blautia > Blautia sp. MCC283. The sequence continues at coordinate 72,048 of NZ_WQQB01000045.1, forward strand.
AAGTTCTTACTCTTCCTCATCCTCGAAATAATCATCGAAGTCATCATCAAAATCTTCTTCAAAATCTTCCAGGTAATCCGGAGCGAAGAAACGATATACTGCAAATGCGATTCCTGCAACAGCTGCAACTGCACCGATGATCGCCAGTACCCAAAGGACTGTGTTCTTATCTTTCTCTTCTTCTTTTTTCTTCAGTGTTGCGAGCAGTTCTTCAAGTTTTGTTGTATTTAAATTCATAACACTGCACCATCCTTTCTTTCTGTTCGGCTGTACTTTCTGTCAGTAAATCTGCAGCGCAGCGTTTTTTGAGGTCGCTGCACCCGAGCCTTTTTTTAATGTTCTTATTATACCACCATATGTCTGGTTTTACCAGAACTTACACAAATTTTCGCAGAAACATTCTGTAAAAAAATCGCCGTATTTCCGGCATTTCCGGAAAGATACGGCGGTTTTCTCTTATTCTTTATGGGTTCCTCGGATCACTTTGATCCCGCGTTCTTCTATCAGACCGCAGATCTGTGTTATCCGCGGACATTCCTTTTTTTCCTCATTCAGACGGCATACCCCGACATGGATGACGCTGATCTTTTCACTGACCAGCCGATCTGCCTTTTCCAAAATCCCCTCATCTTCAGCAGGTTCTTTTGCATTGGTGTCTTTGCATCCGTTGCATGTCATCACAGCTGCCAGAATCGTATCTTCCGGATAGCCGGAAAAAAAATCTCTTCTTTCCCGAAATGCAGACAGACATCCTGCCCTGGTACACACATCATTGGAATTAAGGCATGTCAAAATCCCGATCTTTTTCATCTTTTTCCCTCTATGCATCCCGCCTCACAGCCAGAATCATAAAAACAAAATATGCATCTTTCCGCGGCTGTCGTAAACGATCTCCGCTTCTACTTTATAGATCCTGCGGATCAGCTCCGGGGTCAGGACTTCTTCCGGCGTTCCGTAACCTTCCAGAACTCCGTCCTTCAGTACATAGATCTTATCACAGTATGCTGCTGCAATATTCAGATCGTGAATAGCGGAGATCACGGTTACATTAAGTTTTTTCACCAGCTCCATCAGCATGATCTGGTGGGTAATGTCCAGATGATTGGTAGGCTCATCCAGAATCAGTGCAGAGGTCTGCTGGGCAAGTGCTCTTGCCAGGATCACCCTCTGCTGCTCTCCTCCGGAAAGAGTGGAAAAGGTACGGTCTGCAAACGCCTCCATCTGTACGGTTTTCAGCGCTTCATCCACGATCTGGTAATCTTTTGCATTGTCCCGTTCCAGAGTCTTTTTATGAGGCGCACGCCCCATAAGAACCACCTCGCGGACCGTAAAATCAAAATTATAATAATTGTGCTGTGCCACCACGGCCATTTTTTTCGCAGAGCTTCGAACACTCATGGAATGAAGCTCCTCGCCGTCCAGATACACGGCTCCTGCGTCTGGTTTCAGAATACGGTAAATGCATTTCAGCAAAGTGGATTTTCCGCTTCCGTTTGGTCCGATGATTCCTACCAGTTCCTTATCCTGGGATTCCATGGAGATTCCCTTCAGGATCTGTCTGGCGTGAAAGCCAACCTGAATATTTTCTGTGGTGATCTTCATTACCGGGCACCTCCGAATCCATAGGATTTCCGCACAAGCAGATAAATAAAGCAGGGAGCACCGATAATGGATACCAGCACACCGATGGGCATCTCGGAATTTTTAAGGATCACACGACATGCCGCATCGCACCAGATCAGAAACGATGCACCAAGAAGCGCACTTAAGGGGAGCAGTTTTCTGTGATCTGTTCCAAAAAGGATCCGGACCACATGAGGGATCACCAGTCCCACAAATCCGATTACACCGGCACAGTACACGGCAAATCCGATCATAACAGAAGCAACGATCAGATAAAAAGTCCGCAGTCTGTGCAGATCTGTTCCAAGGGTAATGGATACGTCATCTCCCAGAAGCATCAGATTCAGGTTCCGGTACTGCGTCCAGAAAACAGCCACGCACACCAGCGTGACCGGAAGCATTACACCCACTCTGGTCCAGCTTGCTCCGGCAAGACTTCCCATGCTCCACTTCATAACTTCTGTTGCCGCATTTTTGTCATTGGTAATATAAATGACAAAATTGGAAAAAGCAGAACAGACTGCGCTGACCGCCATTCCCGCAAGGATCAGTTTTGCGGAAGTTGCCTTTCCACCCATGTTTGCAATGGCGATCACCGCAAAAGAAGTGATCATCGCGCCAATGAAAGCTGTGATTCCCACAGAGTTTCCACCAAGAAAGCTTCCGATTCCAAGCATGATGGCCAGTGTGGCACCCAGAGATGCACCAGATGAGATACCCAGCACATACGGGTCTGCCAGCGGGTTCTGCACGATAGCCTGCATCACCACGCCGCACACGGAAAGAGCCATTCCAACTGCCAGAGCCAGAAGGACTCTAGGCAGCCGGATCAGCCACACAACATCATGAACTGCGCCTTCCGCATAGGCGGACAGACTTTTTATATGAAACAATTTATAAGCGATAACGCTGTATACATCCTTCAGTGACAGATCCGCATTTCCAAAAGTGATGGCTGCAAGTATGGAAAAAATAAGGAATCCTGCAAGTCCGATGAGAACTGCCACATACATGGATGTTCTGAGCACCTTATCTTTTTTTCTCTGTGAAGCTGTTTCTTTCACTGCATTTTCTCCGATCAGTCAAGATTTACGTCCGGATATAATCCCTTTGCAAAAGTTTCGATTCCGTCCTGGGTACGTGTTGCACTTGCATACATCTCACTGAGCATGATCGGGTAAACACGTCCGTTCTTTACTGCGTCAAGGCTCTTCAGGGACTCATCATCCTGGATCACTGCAAGCTGGCTGTTCTTAACAGTTTCCGGATCATCTCCTGCATATGGCATGTAAACCACAAAGATCACGTCAGGGTTGGCTGCGATGATATCCTCTTTTCCAACGGTGGAAGCATCCGGGTTTGCAAGAGTTGCGCCTAACTGTGTTACCATATCTCCGCCAAGGCTCTTTACGCCATAGTTTGTGATGTCATCTCCAAGAGGCTCCAATACCATTACGCTTGGTTTGTCTTTTACATCTGCAGTTGCAGTAAGAGTTTTGTCGATCACTGCTTTTGCATCATCAACGATAGCCTGTGCTTTGTCCTGTACATCGAAGATCTTTCCGATATTTAAGATATCTGTGAATTCATTTTCCAGTGTTCTGTCGCCGTCCGGACGAGTATTGGTGTTGTAGTAGGTGTTGCAGCCTTTGTCGATCCAGTCTGTTACATTTCCCAGATTCTTATCAGAGAAAAGAGAGCTCCAGGATAAGATCATGTCCGGCTCCAGCATTGTTACAGTTTCAAGGGATGGGGTAAATTCGTCAAGATAATTTGTTTTTGAGAATGCTTCTTTGAGATCTTCCGGAACTTCATTATCAAGACCTGCGGTAGCTACCAGGTGGTCTTCCAGACCAAGTGCGAGCATAGTCTCAATGCTTCCCTGATATACAGCAAGGACTTTTTCCGGTGCTTTTTCATAAGTGGTTTCGATTTCGTTTCCATCGTAATCATAGGTTGTGATGGTCAGAGGATATTCTGTCTTGGTTGCCTCTGCGGAAGAATCTTCGGTGTCTGCAGACTCTGTACTGTCTTCTGCTGCCGGCTGGTTGTCTTCCTTGATGGTCTCGGAGTCTGCTCTCTCTGCGGCATAAACAGCCGGAGTTGCTGATACGGTCATTGCCGCTGCCATTACCATTGCCATGATTCTTGTGGATACATACTTGTTTTTCATTTCATTTCCTCTCTTTTCGCCTGTTTTATCTCCTGTTGCCTATGGGTAACCGAAAAGATGGGGCTTCATAAAATCTGCACGGAACACTTTGTACGGAAGCTCCCACTTACATACTGTCAAGCAGGTTTCCTGACTTACAGACTCAGAAAAAACTCCGCAAAATAAAAACTGATACACCATTCATCTTTTAGCCGATCATGAATGATATATCAGAATTTTCTCCAGAATCTCTCTGACATCGGGATTTCGCCTTCTCACATGAGTTTCTGCAATGGCATGTGAAATCCCTTCTTCTGTATACAGTGGCCGCAACCGCTCAGGCTTTTTACCCGATTCCCTCTCACAGTATCCGGCAGCATATGTGCCGGTGATACTGTTCACTTCACAGCAATTCAATTACGCTGATACTGATTCTAACATACCGGTTTTCCAATTACAACCTTGAGGCCGGATTTTTACAGTTTTTTGCAGAAATAGTCTGCCCGGAGAGATCCCTCTCAGATCTTTTTCAGCTTGGCAAAACCGGCGAACATTTTTTTCACGCCGACTTTGTCAAAGTCTACCGTCACTTCGTAGTCTCTGCCGCCGTCTGCGATATTTTTTACGATACCGACTCCGAATTTCACATGACGGACCGTGTCTCCCTCACCATAGTCCAGGCTGTCCGCCTTCTTCACTGTGAAATCTTTTTTCTGCAGGGTGCTCTTTGCCTGGAAATTCATTTTCATCTGGGCATAGGCGCTTTTCGGAGATACGATATCATCTACTCTGGGCTTTTTCTCCTGAATGGTATGTCCAAGATCTACCAGCTCCCGTGGAATCTCCCTTACAAAACGTGACACACGGTTATACTGAGTCTCCCCACGGATCATCCGCTGTTTTGCACAGGTTAAAGTCAGTTCCTTCATGGCACGGGTGATCCCCACATAACAGAGCCTTCGCTCCTCCTCGATATCCGACGGATCACCGGACCAGATGGAAGCATATCCCGGAAAAACACCGTCCTCCATTCCCACGATAAATACATTTGGGAACTCCAGTCCCTTGGCACTGTGAAGAGTCATCAGCAGCACATAATCCTGATCCGGATCAACAGAATCGATATCTGCCACCAGTGCGATCTCCTCCAGAAATGCAGAAAGTGTTGCCGGCTGTCCGGCCTCCTCCATGGCTTCCTGGAAGGATTCTGTCTTGGAGATCAGCTCGTCGATATTTTCGATCCTCGCCTGAGCCTCCTCCGTTTTCTCTGCCTCCAGTTCCTTCACATAACCGGTAAGTTCAATGACCTCTTCCAGGGTTTCACGGACTGTATAGGCCTCTGCCTTACTTTTCAGTCCCTGGATAAAGGATACAAAATCATTGATCTTTCCTGCTGCCCTGCCAATGGACGGTACTTCCTCCACCACGCGGAGCGCATCGTAAAAGCTCAGGTTCATCATATCCGCATAGTCCTGGACACGGCCGATGCTGGTGAGTCCGATCCCTCTTTTTGGCACATTTAAGATCCTGCGCACAGCCAGATCATCACTGGCATTGTCAATGGTCTTCAGATAGCTTAACAGATCCTTAATCTCTTTGCGGGCATAAAAGTTCACGCCGCCGACAATCTTATAAGGAACATTTGCCAGGAGAAATTTCTCCTCAAAGAGACGGGACTGGGCATTGGTCCGATAAAGTACTGCACAGTCCTTGTACTGGAATTTCCCGTTGCGGCGCCCCTGGATGATCTCTCCTGCAACATACTCCGCTTCCTCAAATCCGTTGTTGAACTGACGGAAATGTACTTTATCGCCCTCTTCGTTCTCTGTCCAGAGGCGTTTTTCCTTACGCTCTGTGTTGTTGACGATCACCTCATTGGCTGCATTGAGGATGTTCTGGGTAGAACGGTAATTCTGTTCCAGGCGCACCACCTTAGCCTCAGGAAAAACCTTCTCAAAGCCTAAGATATTCCCGATATTTGCTCCACGAAAACGATAGATGGACTGATCATCATCACCAACCACACAGAGATTCTTGTATTTCTCGGCAAGAAGACTTACAAATTTAAACTGGGCAGTATTGGTATCCTGATACTCATCCACCATAATATATTTGAAACGTTCCTGATAATAGTCCAGGATATCCGGATTATGCTGAAAAAGCTCCACAGTCTTCACGATCAGGTCATCAAAATCCAGCGCATTGTTTCCCCGGAGGATAGACTGATATTCCTTATACATACCGGCAATCTTCCGTGCATCCGGATCGCCGCCCGCATTCAGCTCCATCTCTTCCGGTGTGATCAGTTCATCCTTGGCATGGGAAATCTCAGCAAGAACAGCGCGTTCCTTGTAGATCTTGGTATTGATATCAAACTTCCGGAAGATTTCCTTCATGACTGTTTTCTGGTCGTCGGCATCATAGATGGTAAAATTACTGCCAAAGCCCAGCACCTCAATATGTCTGCGCAGGATCCTCACGCAGGCGGAATGGAAGGTGGAGACCCATACGCTCTCCGCACCCATTCCCGCAATTTTATTCACACGTTCCCGCATCTCACTGGCGGCCTTGTTAGTAAAGGTGATCGCCAGGATATTCCATGGGTTTACACCCTTTTCTTCCATTAAATAGGCGATCCTGTGGGTCAGCACTCTTGTTTTTCCGGAACCGGCTCCTGCGAGGATCAGAAGTGGTCCCTCTGTATGTACGGCAGCTTCCCGCTGCATAGGATTCAATGTGTCCAAAGCATCATGTATACTCATTTTGATCTCCATTTCTTTTTCCATATGAACAGTATCTTTATATACTATCATGACTTTACTTTCCGGTAAACCCACCTCTCTGAAAAAAAGTTTCTTTACAAGTAGTATTTAAAACTATATAATAGGGAGCAGAGGTGATAATGCGATGACAGAAAACGAAAAAGAAATGATGAACAGCATTTTTGCAAAAATTGCTGAGCTTGATTATATAAAACCCGATGAAATTCCCAATATTGCTCTTTACATGGATCAGGTCACAACCTTTATGGAAGATAATCTCGCTTCCACCAAGCGTCATGATGATGACAAGATCCTGACCAAGACCATGATCAACAATTACGCAAAGAACAAGCTCCTTCCCCCGCCGGAAAAAAAGCGGTATTCCCGGGAGCATCTGCTGATGCTGATCTTTATCTACTATTTTAAAAATATCCTCTCCATCAGTGATATCCAGACCCTTCTGGGACCGATCACCGAGAAATACTTCAAGTCCGTTACAGAAAAGGACATGACTTACATCTACCAGGAGGTTTTCAGTATGGAGCAGTCACAGATCCGTTACCTGGAAAAGGATCTTATGCGCCGTTTCAAAAGTGCCGGAGAAATTTTTGAGGACGCCGACCCGGAGGATAAGGAATTCCTTCACCAGTTTTCCTTTATCTGTCTTCTTAGCTTCGACGTATACATGAAAAAAATGATCATCGAAAACATGATCGACCACATGAATTCCTCAAAAGATACGGATTCCTCAAAAAAAGACAAATAATATCCGGAGCTCACATCCGGTCATAAACGTGCGTCGCCGGGCGCACCGAAAAAAAAGAGACAGACGCACGATCGCCTGTCTCTTTTTCGTTACAGTATTATCCGTTATCATCACGGTATGGACGTAAGCCTTATTCTGCTTCGCCGCCCTGCTCCCCGTTATCCTTCTTCATACGTGCAAATACCATCTCATAACCATCATTTCCATAGTTCAGGGAACGGTTCACACGGCTGATCGTAGCTGTGGAAGCTCCTGTTTTCTCGGAAATATCAAGGTATGTACGCTTATCAGTAAGCATCTTGGCTACCTCGAAGCGCTGAGATAAAGAAAGCAGCTCATTGATGGTGCACACATCCTCAAAAAATGTATAACACTCTTCCTTGTCCTTCAGGCACAGGATCGCTTCAAAAAGATGATCCACAGCCTCCGTCCTGATTTTTTTGCTCATTGTTACGCTCCTTTAAAATACATGAATTTCGTCTAATACAATACTGATATTTTAACACTCTAAATCGTGATAAGCAAGCCTTTTAGGGAAATTTAATAAACTATTTCTCTTTTTTGTCTTTCTATGGCGGACACATGATTTTCCCATTTCCACTGCCCAGGAAAACATTTGGGGTTTGCTTTTTCTGCGCTGATTGGGTATACTTAAAATAATATCCAAAAGAAAAGGAGACTTATCAAATGAACCGTTTTTTTAACATGGACAATAAGTTCTTCGTGTTCATGGGACGCGTGGCAGACCTGCTTCTTCTGAATTTTCTGTGCATTCTCTGCTGTATTCCGGTTGTCACCGCAGGCGCCTCCATAACAGCGCTCTACTATGTCACTCTGAAGATGGCAAGAGACGAAGAATCCTATATCGCCCGCAGCTTTTTCCGTTCCTTTAAACAGAATTTCAAACAGGCAACCATCATCAATATCATCATGCTCCTCACCGCTGCTGTTCTGTTTATCGATCTTCGGATCGCCAGAGCCGGAAGCGGAGCTATGTACAAAGGACTTTTCAGTCTGTTCATTGCATTTGCACTGATCTATGCGATGATCCTTCTGTACATTTATCCGATCCTTTCCAAATTTTTTAATTCCGTCAAGAATACCTTTGTAAATGCATTCCTGATGTCCGTCCGCCATCTTCCGCTGACACTTTTGATGCTTGTGATCTCTGCGTCTCCACTCCTACTGATATGGCTTTTTGCTTATGTGAGCTACGCACAGTTTACATCCATCCTGATCATGCTTTTTATTCTGATGGGATTTTCCACGCTGGCCTACTGGAAATCAAAGATCTTTGTAAAGATCTTCGATAACTATATACCGAAAGATGAAAACGAAGAAAACGGCGAAGAGAAAAACGAACCGAAAGAGGCATAATGAAGCGCTGGAACGACAAGCCTTATCACTCTCTGGACTATATGCTCCGGGAACGGTACGGCGAAAAGGTCTACCGGGTTGCATTAAACGGCGGCATGTCCTGTCCCAACCGTGACGGCACCCTGGGCAAAAAAGGCTGCATCTTCTGCAGCCAGGGCGGAAGCGGAGATTTTGCAGCAAACGCCGCTCTTTCCATTACAGAGCAGATCAACACACAGATCAAAAGTCTCTCTTCCAAACGCCCGATTCATAAATATATCGCCTATTTTCAGGCATATACAAACACATACGCTCCTGTGGAACACCTGCGTAAGATCTTCACAGAAGCCATCTCCCATCCGGATATCGTGGCACTGTCCATTGGTACCAGACCGGACTGTCTGGGAGATGATGTACTGGAGCTTCTTTATTCCCTGAACCAGATCAAACCGGTGTGGGTGGAGCTGGGACTCCAGACTATCCATGAAGATACCGCCAGATATATACGGCGCGGCTATCCACTGTCCTGTTTTGATACCGCAGTAAAAAATCTCCGCGCAGGCGGCATCGAAGTGATCGTCCACACCATCCTGGGGCTTCCCGGCGAAAGCAGGAAGGATATCCTGGAAACAATGGCTTATCTGAACGCCATGGATATCCAGGGGATCAAGCTGCAACTTCTTCATGTACTGCGTGGTACAGATCTTGCCGCTGATCATGAAGCCGGTCTTTTCCGCACTTATGAACGGGACGAGTATCTGAACCTTGTCATTGACTGTCTGGAACATCTCAGACCGGATATCGTGATCCACCGTGTAACAGGGGACGGCCCGAAAGATCTGCTGATCGCACCTTTATGGGCCAGCCGCAAACGTGAAGTTTTAAATCTTCTTCATCACCGGATGAAAGAAAAAGAAAGTTTTCAGGGAAAAGCCCTTGAGGTTCTTTCAAAAAGCCAGTAAAAAGGAGGATTCTTATGGCATCACCTTTTACAACCTACAAACTTATCATTTTATACATGCTTCAGAATTCCGAGGGGGATCTCACTAACTCACAGATCACAGATTTTATCCTGGACCGGAAATATACCAATTATTTTCAGCTTCAGCAGGCTGTTTCCGAACTGGTGGAGGCAGATCTTGTGGAAATGTCTTCCCAGTCCAACCGCACGTATTACCGACTGACTGAAGAAGGAAAAAATACGCTGAAATATTTTTCCAGAGAACTCTCTTCTGACATTAAGAAAGAAGTCGAGGAATATCTCAATTCCCTGCACTGCAAAATTGAGGAACATCTTCTCACTCCTGCGGATTATTACCCCACCAAGGAGGGCAGTTACTCTGTCCGCCTGCGGATTATCGAAGGCGGTGTCAGTATTGTTGATCTCAGCATCAAAGTTCCCAATCTTGCTGCGGCCCAGTCCGTATGTGAAAGCTGGCCTTATAAATATCAGAACGTCTACGACAAAATAATGGAGGAGCTTCTCTGAAAAGCTCCTCCATTTTCATTCTCACATAGATTCTCTTATTCCGCTTCTTCGTGGATCTTCTTCATATGCTCTTTCAGTTTCTTTTCATATCCCATATCACTGAGCTCGTAAAAATGTTCTCCTTCGATTTCTGATGGCAGATACTGCTGTTTTACATAGTGATTCGGATAATCATGGGCATATTTATATCCGATACCATGACCCAGACTTTCGTGGCCACCATAATGGGCATCCTGCAGATGCACCGGCACAGTTGTCTTCTTCGCCTTCACGCAGCGCATGGCTTCCTGTATGGCATTCACCGCGGAATTGCTCTTGGGCGCACAGGCCATGTATGTTACTGCCTGCGAAAGAATGATCTGGGATTCCGGCATTCCCACACGTTCCACTGCCTGCGCTGCTGCCGTTGCCACACAGAGTGCCTGAGGATCCGCATTTCCGATATCTTCAGAGGCCAGGATCATGATCCTTCTTGCAATAAATTTCACATCTTCTCCTGCATAAAGCATTTTTGCCAGATAATAAACTGCCGCATCCGGGTCTGAGCCCCGCATACTCTTAATAAAGGCAGAAATAATATCGTAATGGTTATCTCCATTCTTGTCATAACGTACAACACGCTTCTGAATGCACTCAGAAGCCACCTCAAGGGTCAGATGGATCTTACCGTCCGAATCACGGGGTGTGGTGAGAATTCCCAGTTCTACGGCGTTTAAGGCGCTTCTGGCGTCTCCTCCTGCCATATCTGCCAGAAATTCCAGGGCATCCTTCTCGATCACCGCACCGTAGCTTCCCATTCCACGTTCCGGATCATTAACTGCACGCAGGATCAGTTCTTTTATTTCCGGTATTTCCAGTGCCTTCAGCTCAAAAATGATGGATCTTGAAAGAAGCGCTCCGTTTACCTCAAAATATGGATTCTCCGTTGTAGCTCCGATCAGAATGATCGTTCCATCCTCCACAAAAGGAAGAAGATAATCCTGCTGTCCCTTGTTGAAACGATGGATCTCATCAATGAACAGAATGGTCTTTTTCCCATACATGCCAAGATCATCCTGAGCCTGTTTTACAACTGCTTCCATATCTTTCTTGCCCGCTACGGTTGCATTGATCTGGGTAAAACTGGCGCTTGTAGTATTGGCAATGACTTTTGCAAGGGTAGTCTTTCCGGTTCCCGGAGGGCCGTAAAAGATAACAGATGTCAGCTTATCTGCCTTAATGGCACGATACAGCAATTTGTCTTTTCCGACGATATGCTGCTGCCCTACCACCTCATCCAGTGTTCGCGGACGCAGTCTGGATGCGAGGGGAGACTCCTGGTCCAGAGTTTTTGATTTTGCATATTCAAATAAGTCCATGGTTTTCACTCCTGTAATTTCTGTAAAAAACTGCCGCCGGTTCTGCTCCGGCAGCTGATAGATTCTTATTTTTATAATTTTACCTGTTTGCACACAAAAAAGCAATTGTTTCTGCTCTGCGGCAAAGAGGATGTTCCGTTACTGTTTACGTCACCAGCAGCTGATCCGCTGTCACCAGGTCATACCCCGCTTCCGTAAGCATATCCGCGATCTCCAGAGCTGCCTCCACAGAAGTGGGAAAACTGTCATGCATCAGAATAATCGAGCCATCCTTCACTTCTCTTTTTACAATTTCTTCCACAGACTGAACGTTTTTTGATTTCCAGTCCAGGGTATCCACATCCCAGAATACCGGAAGCATGGTCACACAGAGTTCCAGATTTTTGGGCCAGGCTCCATAGGGCGGACGAAGATACAAAGGATATTCTCCTGTGATCTCATAGATCTCATTATTTGTCTTTAAGATCTGCTGGCAGGCCTGGTCACCGGGAAGCTTATCAAGCTGTACATGGTCGTAAGTGTGATTGCCGATGAGATGGCCGTCTTTTTGCATCTGTTTTACGATTTCTTCTTTTCCCTCGATATTTTTTCCCATAAGAAAAAATGTGACATGAATTCCACGCTTATGCAGGCCATCCAGAAGCAAGGGTGTATATGTTGCATGGGGGCCATCGTCAAAGGTGAGTGCTGCCCTGGGACGGTCCTCATTGTCCTTCCTGTCAGACAAAGTTTCCGCCACCGGGTCTGCTGCTTTTTGTCCATATTTTTTCTGAACACTGCCAATATTTCCTGCTTTTTGTTCTGCCTCCTCATAACTCCTGTTTTCCCGCCCACTGCTTTTTCCCACATACTGCGCTTCCACCAGCCGGAGCATTCCCTCACCGGCGATCATTCTGGCCATCTGCACCCGAAACGTACGGTCTGAAATTTTCCCATATCCACTGAGTACGACCAGCAGTACTGCCACTGTCACTGCCCGGAAATATTTTTTTCTCTTATCCATATCTCCCGCCGGATCAAACATACTTTTCCACAATATATGAAAAAATCCCCGGGAAAAGACTTCTTACTGTTCTCTTCCCGGGGATATCCGCGCAGTCTGTTCTTTTATTTCTTCAGGATCTCAAGCGCGCTCTCGATCTCCTCAATGCATTTCTCATAGCCAAGGGTACCGTTGTCCAGGCACAGATTGTACTTTGTCATATCTGCCCAGTCAACGCCCATAAAGCGTTTCGACAGGTCTTCCTTGCGCTTGTCATCCTTATGCATGAACTTCTCAATATCCTTTGTGCTGCCGCTGAGCTTTTTGCTTGCCTCGCAGATACGGAAATCCCAGTCTCCGTAAACAAACACCCGAAGGACATTTGGATAATCCTTGAGGATCATGTTTGCACAGCGTCCGATGATCACACAGGATTCTGTCTCTGCCAGATGGCGGATCACCTTCGCCTGATAATTAAACAGGTTCTCATCAGACGTGAAGTCTTTGCTCTGGGGCGGAATCAGCTCTCCTTTATAGATGCCGGTCTTTGCAAAAAGCTTCTGTTTTGCGCTGACATTTTCATCTACGCGTCCGAAAAGCTCCTCATGAATGCCGCTCTCCTCAGATGCCATGCGGATGATATCCTTGTCATAGTAAGAAATCCCTAATTTCTTTGCAAGCTCCTCTCCGATGGTACGTCCGCCGCTTCCATACTGTCTTGCAATGGTAATTACGAAATTATCCATGTCTTTCCTCCTACTCTCCAAGATATGCCTTCTGAACAGCCTCATCGTTCAGAAGATCCTCGGCCTTTCCATCCATGGTGATGCTTCCTGTCTCAAGAACATACGCACGGTCCGCAATGGAAAGTGCTTTCTTTGCGTTCTGCTCAACAAGAAGTACGGTTGTGCCGCTCTCGCTTACCTCACGGATGATATCAAAGATCTCATTTACAAAGATCGGTGACAGACCCATGGACGGCTCATCCATCAGAATGATCCTTGGCTTACTCATCAGCGCACGACCCATGGCAAGCATCTGCTGCTCGCCACCGGAAAGTGTTCCGGCACGCTGTCCTTTACGTTCTTCCAGACGCGGGAATCTCTTGTATACACTGGTAAGGCTCTCTGCGATCTCCGCCTTGTCCTTTCTTGTATAAGCTCCAAGAAGAAGATTCTCATAAACGGACATATCCGCAAATACTCGTCTTCCTTCCGGAACGTGTGCCATACCCATCTCTACGATCTTATGGGCCGGTGTTCTTGTGAGGTCTTTTCCCTCAAACACAATGCTTCCGGACTTCGGAGAAAGAATTCCGGTAAGTGTCTGAAGTGTGGTTGTCTTTCCGGCACCGTTGGCACCGATCAGCGCAATAACCTCTCCCTGATTTACATGAAAAGAAATTCCCTTCAGGGCCTGGATCACACCATAGTAGACCTGGAGGTCCTTTACTTCCAACATTGCCATTATCTCGTTCCTCCTTATTCTCCCAGATATGCAGTAATAACTGTCGGGTCTTTCAGCACTGCGGATGTCTCACCCTGGATCAGCACCTGACCGAAGTTCAGAACTGTCAGTTCCTCACAGATACCACCGACCAGTTTCATGTCATGCTCGATCAGAAGGACTGTCATATCAAAATGCTCCCGCACAAAACGGATGGTATCCATCAGCTCCTGCGTCTCATTTGGGTTCATGCCGGCTGCCGGCTCATCCAGAAGAAGAAGCTTCGGATCTGTGGCAAGGGCTCTGGCGATCTCCAGCTTACGCTGTTTACCATAAGGCAGGTTGCCTGCCAGAGTGTCTGCTTCCTTATCCAGGTCAAAGACCTTCAGGATCTCCATGGCACGTTCGTTCATCTCTTTTTCTACCTTATAATATTTCGGCAGTCTTAAGATTCCGGTCAGTGTGGAGTATGGATGATGATTGTGAAGTCCTACTTTTACATTGTCAAGAACCGGCATATCCTTGAAAAGACGGATATTCTGGAAAGTTCTTGCGATTCCGGCCTTGTTGATCTCGATGGTGCTTTTTCCTGTAATGTCCTGGCCGTCCAGTTTAATGATTCCCTCTGTTGGCTTGTATACGCCTGTGAGAAGGTTGAACACCGTTGTCTTACCGGCACCGTTCGGTCCGATCAGTCCATAGAGCTGTCCTTTCTCAATGGTCATGTTAAAGCCGTCAACAGCACGAAGACCGCCGAACTGGATAGACAGATTATTTACTTCCAGCATTGCCATGATCAGGCCACCTCCTTTTTCGCTTTTTTGCCTTTAAATTTCTCTACCATGCGCGCTCTCCAGTCTCTTGCTGCAGGTGCCCAGTTAAAGAGCATCATGATGATCAGCACGATGGCGTAGATCAGCATACGGTAGTTTGCGAATCCACGGAGAAGCTCAGGCAGTGCATAGAGGATAATGGTCGCGATGATGGATCCTCTGATGTTTCCGATCCCGCCAAGTACCACATATACCAGTACCAGGATGGACATGTTGTAATCAAATACAGATACCTTCAGAAGAGAAAGGTTATGTGCATACAGCACGCCTGCCACTCCTGCAAGGGCTGCGGAAATCGTAAATGCAAGCAGTTTGTATCTGGTGATATTGATTCCCACGGATTCTGCTGCGATACGGTTATCTCTGGTTGACATGATCGCACGTCCGCTTCTGGAGTTAACCAGGTTCTGCACGATAAACAGAGTCAGAAGAAGAAGGATCACACCGATCAGGAAAAAGTAATTCTTGATATCTTTATAAAGAGTTGCTGTTCCTGAAATACCAAGGGCACCTTTGAGGATCTGTTTTCCGCCCGGATCCATATGAAGACCTGCCGCACTGGTTGCAACGTGAAGTCCTTTGTCATCCACGCCAATGTAAAGTACATTGATCAGGTTCTTGATGATCTCACCAAAAGCCAGTGTAACAATAGCCAGGTAGTCACCGCGGAGACGAAGTACCGGAATACCGATGATCACACCGAACAGTGCTGCAACTGCCGCACCTACAAGGATTGCAAGGATAAAGCGAGGAACCTGCGGAATGGAGTCTGCAGCAACCTGTGAAAACAGGGCACTGGAAAAAGCTCCCACGCACATGAAGCCCGCATGTCCAAGGCTCAACTCACCGGAAAAACCGACTACCAGGTTCAGGGAAACTGATGCAATGGTATAAACACAAAGGGGAACAAGAAGTCCCATAAGAAGTCTGGAAAGATTTCCAGTTGAGGAAAGTGCCTGTACGATCACAAAGAGTACAATGACGATTCCATAGTTGATCATGTTATTTTTTGTTGTTTTGTTTTTCATATTCTTCATATCGGCCACCTTACACTTTCTCCTGGATGTTCTTGCCGAACAGTCCGGTAGGTTTTACAAGAAGCACGACGATCAGGACTGCAAATACGATCGCATCTGCAACCTGGGAAGAAATATAAGCTTTTCCGAAAATCTCGATGATTCCCAGAAGGATGCCGCCGACCATAGCTCCCGGAATCGAACCGATTCCACCGAATACAGCAGCTACGAAAGCTTTGATACCAGGCATGGCTCCTGTGTACGGAGTCAGTGTCGGATAAGTCTGACAGAGCAGAAGGCCTGCGATCGCTGCAAGTCCGGAACCGATGGCAAATGTGAGGGAAATTGTCGCATTGACGTTAACTCCCATCAGCTGTGCCGCATCTCTGTCCTCGGAAACCGCCTGCATGGCACGGCCAGGTTTTGTCTTTTTTACAAAGAGGGAAAGTCCCACCATGATGATGATACATGCAAGGATGGTTACGATGGTGATTCCCTTGATGGTGAGCTCACCGTCAAACAGTGTGATGGACGGAACTTTGATAACAGCTACGAAACTCTTGGCATCTGCGCCAAAGATCAGAAGTGCCAGGTTCTGAAGCAGATAACTGACACCGATAGCCGTGATCAGAACGGCCAGGTTTGAGGAAGCTTTTCTAAGCGGACTGTAAGCTACCTTCTCAATGACAACACCAAGCAGTGTACAGATCACAACGGAAAGAATCACTGCAAGAATCGGTGACATACCGCCTCTTGTGATACAGGTAAGAATGATATAAGCTCCTACCATAATAACATCTCCGTGTGCGAAGTTCAGCATCTTGGCAATACCGTAAACCATGGTATATCCAAGCGCGATGATCGCATAGATACTGCCAAGACTGATGCCGTCTTTTAAATAAGATATAAAACTCATAACGCACCTCTTTTAATTGTTTATTGATAAGGGAAAAAGGGGACGATTTCCACTAAAGGCAACCGTCCCCTGACCCCTAACGTTAACAGAAATTACTTATTTCATCTCTACATAAGCACCGTCTTTGATCTCGAATGCTTTCGGCTCTTTATCACACTCGCCATCCTCGGTCCATTTTGCTTTTCCGGTAAGTCCGTCAAGCTCGATGTTTGCCATGGATGCGCTCATTGCTGCACTGATGTCTGCATTTTCCATATCTGGTGTGATCTTTGCATCGTCAGCTGCAAGCTGCATTGCGTAAAGTACATCATATGTATCTGCCGCAAACTGGTTCGGGATCTCACCGTTGTGAGCATCACCGTATGCTTTTACGAAGTTCTGGCTCTTCTCATCTGTAGCTGTTGCGGAGAATGGTGTCAGAAGCATAACACCCTCTGCAAGGGATTTATCGAAGTTCTCTACATTGAGGATACCATCCATGCCATCTACACCAAAGAATTTAATGTCAAGCCCTGCCTCAGATGCCTGCTGAAGGATCAGCGCATTGTCGGAATAGTAGTTCGGAAGGAAAAGAAGCTCAGCGCCGCTCTTCTTGATCTTTGCAAGCTGTACAGAATAGTCTGTGTTGCTGTCTGTTGTGTAAGCCTCATCTGCAACTACTTCAAGTCCGTCATCAGCAGCTGCTGCAACGAATGCGTCATGTACACCGGAGTTGTAGTCAGCAGCGGAATCATAAAGTACTGCTACTTTCGTTGCAAGTTTGTGCTCGGAAATGTACTGAGCAGATTTGGTTCCCTGTGCCGGGTCTGTGAAGCACATACGGAACTCGTTTGTTCCTGCTGTGATACAGTCAAGTGCTGTTGCGGATGGTGTGAAGAGGAATGTATCCTCAGCTGCCTCAGCTCCTACTGCAATACAGGAACCGGATGTTACAGTTCCACAGAGCATCTGCATTCCTTTATCGATCAGGTCATTGTATGCGTTAACAGCCTTCTCCGGATCTCCCTGGTCATCACCTGCGTCAAGGATTTCAACTTTATATCCGTTGAATCCACCGTTCTCGTTGATCTCATCAGCTGCGATCTTGGCTGCGTTGTATACGTTGGTACCGTACTGTGCGTAATCACCTGTCATCGGTCCGATCACACCGATCTTAAATGTCTCATCTGCTGCAAAAACTGATGTAGGCATCATCATAGCTGCTGTCATAGCTGCTGCTGATGCAACGCCGATTACTTTCTTCCAATTCTTCATAATAATCTCTCCTCCTGCGCTTTGTCGCGTTACTAATGTTTAATGGTAAAATTATAGCATTGCATATTTTTTATTTCAAGGGTGAATTTGCCGATCCCCTGTTTTTCGTATGATTGCACAAGACGGACACTTGTCCGTTTCACAGCTTGTGTGTTTTTTCGGCAAATTGTATAAATTTTCTGTACAAAAGAAAAATCCAGGGAAAACTCCCTGGACTTCTTCGTCTCTTAATACTTTACTTATGCGATTGCTTTCTTAGCAATCTCAGCAAGTGCTGTGAAGCCTGCTGCATCGTTAACTGCCATCTCTGCAAGCATCTTTCTGTTGATGTCGATGTTTGCAACTTTAAGGCCGTGCATCATTTTGCTGTAGGAAAGTCCGTTCATTCTTGCAGCTGCATTGATACGTGCGATCCAGAGCTGTCTGAACTGACGTTTCTTCTGTTTTCTTCCTGCATAGGAGCTTGTAAGAGCTCTCATTACAGACTGTTTTGCTACTCTATACTGTTTGGAACGGGCTCCTCTGTAGCCTTTTGCCAGTTTTAATGTACGGTTATGTCTTTTCTTTGCGTTTAATCCGCCTTTAATTCTTGCCATTTCTTAATTCTCCTCCTGTTCGTCTTCTCTATCTTATAAATATGGTAATGCTTTCTTCATGCTCTTTACGTTAGTAGAATCAACAACAGTAGATTTTCTCAGATTTCTCTTTCTCTTCTGAGATTTCTTTGTAAGGATATGGCTCTTGTAGGCTTTATTTCTTACTAATTTTCCTGTACCTGTTTTTTTAAAGCGCTTTGCTGCTGCTCTGCAAGTTTTAATTTTTGGCATTATGAATTCCTCCTTGATTTGGTACTTCTAAATTTTATATAACATCCCGTTCTGCCCGGCTGTTGCCGTGAAGACTGAGATATCTACCGTTTCTCAGTCAGAAACATGGTCATGCTTCTGCCTTCTACCTTCGGAGCCTTCTCTACAGTCGCTATATCGGACAGAAGATCTGCGAAGTCGTCAAGCACATGTTTGCTGCTGGACATATGTGCCATCTCTCTTCCGCGGAAACGAAGTGTAACCTTAACTCTGTCGCCCTTGCTAAGGAACTTTCTTGCTGCATTTACCTTCGTCTTTAAATCATTCGTATCAATGTTCGGGGAAAGACGCACTTCTTTGACATCGATGGTTTTCTGCTTTTTTCTGGCCTCTTTTTCTTTTCTTGCAAGTTCGTAACGGTATTTACCGTAATCAATGATCTTACATACTGGCGGCTTCGCCTGTGGGGCAATCTTTACAAGGTCAAGTCCTGCCTCCTGTGCTTTCGCCATCGCTTCTCTGGCGGACACGATTCCAAGCTGAGCTCCGTCCGGACCAATTAAGCGTACCTCTCTGTCTCTGATCTGTTCGTTAATCATTAAACCGCTAATTGTTGTACACCTCCATGAACATGATAGAATTAATTTTTTCTTTCTCAATACTGTGCCGGGATTTCTTCCTGCACAAAAAAAGCGCAGACAGATGTCCACACTTCAAAATTACACCTGCGGACTGATAGTCTCTCCGTTCGCAGTACTGTGCAATATTGACCTGAGTCGCTTATCTTCAGCGCTGAGGTGAGAGTGAACTCTGCTTTCTTTTCGCTACGTACTTTAAGAGAATACCATGGTATCTTCTGTTTGTCAACTGTTTTTTTATATTATTATGTATTTATTTGTGCGTATGAGTTTTTCTTTTTCCGGGCATACTATCCAACATCGGAATCCGATAAGACAGACTGTAACATGGACCATTGATCAGAGGTTCAAAGTCCGACAGCTGACGGTTTCCGGTAAAATCATATTTATCAGGAGGACACTTTTATGACAATCCTTAAATGTTCCGCACACAACTGCTACTATAACAAAGATTCTCTCTGTTCCAAAGGTGCCATTAATGTGGAAGGCGCAGATGCACGTTATGCAGATGATACCGCCTGTGAAAGTTTCCGCGATCAGAAAGAAGATTCTGCAACAAATGCTGCTGATTCCGGTTGTGGATGTGAAACCATTAACATCGACTGCAAAGCACACAACTGTACCTACAATGAGCACTGCAAATGTACCGCAGCTTCCATCAATGTATCCGGTGATAATGCACATCGCTGCTGTGATACAAAATGTGATACTTTCAGCTGTAAATGCTGATATTCTGAACTGAAAGCCAAAAAATCCGGCAGGATTCCAGATAGATCCTCTGCCGGATTTTATTATGTTCATTTATTATCTGTTCTTAAGAAAATCCGGAATCTGGATATCTTTTTTCTGAACAGTGCTTGTCGGTGCCTTAGTACCAAACTGTGTGGAATTCATAGTTGGCAGACTGAAGCTCGGCATATTAAGATTCATGCTGCTTGCCGGTGACGGGCTTGTCTTCTTGGCTGCTCCGAATACAGAATTGGAAGCTCTGTTTCCAAATGGTGTATTCTGAAGGTTATTGTCTGTAAGACCTGTTGCAATAACTGTAATCCTTGCATAATCTGCAACAGAATCATCATACATGGCACCAAAGATAATATTCGCATCCTCACCTGTAAGTTCCTGAACATAACTTGCCGCATCGTTGGCATCCATAAGAGAAATATCTCCGGAAATATTGATGATCACATGCGTAGCGCCCTTAATGGTTGTCTCAAGAAGCGGAGAAGATACCGCCTGCTGTACAGCCTCCATAGCCTTGTCATCACCTCTTGCCTCACCGATACCGATGTGAGCGATTCCCTTGTCTGTCATAACAGTCTGTACGTCTGCAAAGTCAAGGTTGATCAGTGCCGGCAGATTGATCAGGTCTGTGATACCCTGTACTGCCTGCTGAAGAACCTCATCAGCCTTACGCAGTGCTTCCGGCATGGTTGTTCTTCTGTCAACGATCTCAAGTAACTTGTCATTCGGGATGACAATTAAAGTGTCAACTGCTTTCTTCAGATTCTCGATTCCCGCAAGTGCATTATTCATACGAGTCTTAGCTTCAAAACGGAAAGGCTTGGTAACAACACCGACAGTCAGGATACCCATTTCTTTCGCCGCACCGGCGATTACAGGAGCAGCTCCGGTTCCGGTTCCGCCACCCATACCACAGGTAACGAAAACCATGTCAGCTCCCTCAATGATCTTCTTAACTTCTTCAATGCTCTCCTCAGCTGCCTTCTGTCCAACTTCCGGCTGTGCACCGGCGCCAAGACCTTTCGTAATTTTCTCACCAATCTGAAGTACAGTCGGAGCTTTACACAGTGTCAGAGCCTGTTTATCGGTATTGACACCTACAAACTCAACTCCTCCAATGGCCTCTTCCACCATTCTGTTTACTGCATTATTACCTGCGCCGCCTACTCCAATTACAATAATCTTCGCAGAAGACTCAGCCTCATTCGTCATTATCTCTAACAATGTACTTCCTCCTTTATTTCTACCTGATATCCGATTCAGTGTAATAATCTATTCCAAGCTACATATACACATAGTTATATCATATATTTTTTTCGGTAATTAATCAACCACTAATTTTGTTTTTTTATACTTTTTTCACTAAATTTCGGCACTGTTTCTATTAACAGAAACATTTGCAAAACAATCTCTGGCAAAATGCCCAAATACTGGTATTTATATAAGAAAGGATTTTTTTATCTTCACTGGTAATCGGACGCATCACTGTAATCTCCGTCCTGATTTTCGTCATAATTATCAGATCCATCACCATAATCACTATTGTAATCCGTTTCTGTATCAGTATCCTCATCCATATTATCCGTACTTCCATCCGAAGTGTAATCTCCGTTTTCGGAATCCTCTGAATTCGTATTCTGAGAATCGGAACTTCCGGTATCTGCGCTTTCGGAATCCGCATTTCCAGAGTCTGCATTCGCAGAATCTGTCCCGTCTCCGTTACCTTCTTCTGATGCCAGATAATCCTCAAGTGTTCCTACATAATTACCGTCACGGTCATATTCGCTGGTTCCATCATAACCGCCATCCTCACGGTATCCACCTTTCCAGTTTCCCTTGGCAGCCATACTCTCTTCCGTAGGTGCTTCTCCGACATAATTACCGTTGGCGTCATACTCACCGCTTCCTGTGTAGTCACCTTCTTCGTCATATCCGCCGATCCATTTTTCCTTTGCATATTCCAGATCACTCTGAGGCTTCGGCCCTACATAATTGCCATTTTCGTCGTATTCGCCCTCGCCTGTGTAATTTCCTTCCTCATCATAACCGCCTGTCCAGGTTTCTTCGGAATTCTGATTCTCATCCTGTTCCTGCTCCAGTGTTATGGTCTTGGAATTATCATTTACATTTTCAGCGTGGAGAATTCCTTTTTTTCCGGAAATCAGCGGAAGAATGGCAAGTACCCTGGTCATTTTGTCTTCCAGATACTCGTCCTTTCCAAGCTTGACCGTAATATCTCCGTAAACCAGGCTGATCTGCCCGTCATCTCCGAATTCAATATGATCCGGAACCTTGTCATTTTTTGAAAAAATAGTAGACAGAGCCACCGCTGTGTTCATCACAGTCTCATCCTTAATAGGAAGCTTCTCATTGAGAATTACTTTTTTTACTTTAATTCCGTCAAAAAACGGAATCTTCTCATTGCGTTCTGTGGAACCTTCCACAAAAACTCCATTTCTGTCAAAGTAAATGTAACTGTCCAGATAAGGAATACAGCCGACAATATCCTTCTCCTTCACACTGACACAAATGGTGTGACGGTTAAGTCTGGTCACTGTATAACCATCCACAAAAGGAACATCTTTTGTATTCTGTTTGGTGTAAAGAAGGGGTGCCAGAACAGAATTGGATGCCAGCGGCCCCCGAAGGACCATCTTCTTGATCTGTTTCTCAGAATAATGGCTACTTCCCATCACCTGTACTTCATCAACCTGATAATAAGTAAAAAAGAAAATAACACCTGCCAGCAGCAGAACCAGAATCATTCCGGCTGCTGCCAGCGAATTTTTTTTGGATTTTTTCATAAAGTTCCTCTGTCCTTTATCAGCAGACCGCCAAGCGCAGTCAAATCTTCACAGATATGTTCATAACCTCTTTCAATAAAGGAGCAGCCTCTGATCCTGGTAACCCCTTCTGCTGCAAGCGCCGCGATCACAAGTGCCGCACCTCCGCGGAGTTCCTCTGCTTCCACGATGCATCCCCGAAGTGGATAACCTCCGTGTACCACAGCCATTCCATCCCGGATCACAATCTTCGCTCCCATATGACAGAGCCATGAAGCCAATTTATATCTGTCTTCAAAAATCTTCTCACGGATTCTGCTTACCCCCGGAATCGTGACCAGCACTGCCATCGCAGGAGACTGCAGATCTGTAGGAAATCCCGGGTAAACGTCTGTCTCCAGAAGTTCAAGAGGAAAACCTGCATTTTTTCCGTTGACTATTAGTTTACCACCTATCCGGTGACATTGTCCACCCATTTTCCGATATACTTCCAGGATTGCATGCATTTCATCGATCGGCGGATTTTCCAGAATGATCTCTCCTCTGGTGGCCGCCGCTGCCATAAGATAGGTTCCGGCAACAATACGGTCCGGGGGAATCGTCCCGCTGCCGGGATGCAGTTTCTTTACACCTTCGATACAGATACTTCCATTTTCCAGAATTTCAATCTTTGCCCCCATCCCTGTCAGATACTGACACAGCCAGGTAATTTCCGGTTCGCGGGCACATCCCGTAAAAACGGTTTTTCCCTCTGCAAGAACGGCTGCCAGAATTCCCTGTTCTGTGGCTCCCACGCTGCTTTTGGGAAAAATCACTTCCGCTCCTTTCAGTTTTCCACAGGTTGCCTGAATCTCATTCCCGTTTTCCACGATTCTGGCACCAAGCTTCTGTAAAACCTGTATATGAAGATCCACCGGACGTTTGCCAATGACACATCCGCCCGGATAACCGGTCCGTGCTTTCCCATTCCGTCCAAGCATTGCCCCCAGCAGAATCACAGAAGAACGCATTTTTCCGGAAAAATATTCCGGTATCACGGTACCGTCCGCATGACTGCAGTCCAGATAAAGGTCATGATCCTCCCACCAGGTTTCCGCGCCCAGCTCCCGGAGGATTTTTTCCATCAAAAATACATCTGTGATCTTCGGACACTCCCGCAGTACACTGGTCCCGGAGCTTAAAAGGGCCGCCGCCATAACCGGAAGTGCCGTATTTTTTGACCCCTGGATCCGCACAGTCCCATGCAGCGGCCTGCCTCCGGTCACGACGATCTCATCGATCTCATTCAAGTCTTCCACTCCTAAAAGGGCCTCTTACTTTTTATTCTATGTGATTCTTCCATGTCTGTGACTGCTGACACTTAAAGCCAGCCCCATCTCCCCCAGAAGAAAAACAACGGAAGTTCCGCCATAACTTACAAAGGGCAGCGTGATCCCGGTATTGGGAATCGTATTTGTTACAACCGCAACATTCAGGACTACCTGGATCGACATATGTGCCATGATTCCGGCGCATAGAAGTGTCCCCTTAAGATCCCGGCAGTTCAGTGCCAGCATACAAAGCCTCCAGATCAGAAGCCCAAACAGAAAAAGTACCAGAAAAGCCCCCAGAATTCCCGTCTCTTCACACACAATGGAAAAAATCATATCATTCTGGGCTTCCGGTACAAATCCCAGCTTCTGCAGACTGTTCCCGAAACCTTTGCCAAAAATCCCTCCGCTTCCTATGGCATACAGACCCTGTATGGTCTGAAATCCTTTTTCATATTTTTCCGGATCCCTCCAAATCGCCAGACGCTCCAGGCGGTAACTTTCCGCAGCAAGAAAAACCGCAATAAATCCAACTCCTGCACTTCCCAGAGCCAGAAACTGCAGATATCTGGGATTGGCCACAAAGATCAGCATCACACCGATTCCTAGAATGATCACCGCCGTACTTAAATTATTGGAACCTACCAGGCCAACTACCGGGAGCAGGGTCATCATCGTCCTGCACATAAACCAGAACCCCGTTGTCTTGCTTTTTGTCCGGCTGATCTGCCATACGAGAAAAAGGATTACCGCAACCTTGGAATACTCCGATGGCTGAAATGACAGCGGCCCAAGGTTCAGCCACCGCTTCGACCCGTTAATCTCCTGTCCGAAAAGCAGCACTGCCGTAGAGAGAAAAAGTGAAAGAATATATGCGCCCGGTGCCAGCTTCACAGGAATGCGGTAATCCACCCTTGATGCCAGATACATAACAAGCAGCCCCAGTGCCGTGGCAAAGAGCTGCTTCTTAAAATAATAGGCAGAGTCGTGAAAACGCACTCTGCCATTATATTCGCTTGCCGAAAAAAGCGCCACCAGGCCAAACACAACAAGGATCAGAACCAGAACCCAGAGAACGGTATCAGTCTTTCCGGTCTGTTTCTGTTCTGCCTTCATGCTGTGGCCTCCACAGTGGTCTTTATTTCAGCTTATGTATGTATTTTTCGGATTATTACAGTGCTTTCACATATTCCTTGAACATGTCGCCACGCTGTTCGTAGTTATCAAACTGTCCCCAGCTTGCACAGGCCGGTGAAAGAAGAACCGCATCTCCTGGATTTGCTTTTTCCGCACAAATCTGAACTGCTTCTTTCAGATCCTCACAGAGGATGATGTCTGTAAATCCAAGACGTTCTGCCGCTGCTTTGATCTTTTCTTTTGTCTGGCCAATGAGAACAAGATAACGGACTTTTCCGTCGAAGGATTCTATCCACTCGTCATAGCTGGATTCCTTGTCATAGCCACCGCCGATCAGAAGAGTCGGACGGTTCATAGCCTGAATTCCCTTGATGGCTGCATCCGGGTTGGTTCCCTTGGAATCGTTGTAATAGGCAACGCCGTTCTTCTCTGTTACATACTCGATTCTGTGAGGAACTGCCACAAACTCGCATACGCTCTTGTGGATGCTTTCCACAGAAACTCCCGCATAATATGCCATGGCTGCTGCAGCCATTACATTCTCGTGATTATGACGGCCAAGGATCTTAAGTTCTCCTGTCTTTACGATCGGGATCTCTTCTTTTTCTGTTTTCAGAATGATCTGATCTCCGTCCAGATAGATACCCTGATCCAGTTTACGCAGGCTTGAAAAATATACCACCTTCGGAACGATGTTCTCACCGAATTTACGGAGGACTTCATCCTCATAATTCAGGACACATACATCTTCTGGTCCCTGATTCTTGGTAATCAGCTCTTTTACACGGATGTATTCTTCCATGGTATGATGACGGTTCAGATGATCTTCTGTAATGTTGAGGATCGCACTGACCTTCGGGCGGAACTGCTCGATAGTCTCCAGCTGGAAGCTGCTGATCTCCGCAACGGTTACAGAATCCTCACGCATCTCCAGTGATTTTGATGTATATGCAGTTCCGATATTTCCTACAACAAATACAGATTCACGGGCATCTCCCATAATCTTTCCAAGGAGAGCTGTTGTTGTTGTCTTGCCGTTGGTTCCTGTAATTGCAAGAACCTCGCCTTTTCCTGTACGGTAGGCAAGTTCTACCTCACTCCATACCGGAAGGCCTTTTTCGTAGAAGCTCTTTACCAGTGGAAGATCTGTTGGAACTCCCGGGCTTAACACTACGAGATCAAGACTTTCCATCTCTCCTTCCGGAAAAGCACCGGCCCAGATCTCCGGGGTGTATGTTCCGTTTGTTTTATGTAAAACCGCTTCTTTATCAAGGTTTTCATTTCCGTCATAGATTATCGGCTGTGCTCCTACACTTCCAAGCAGGTCAGCGGCACCAATGCCACTTTTTCCGGCTCCGAAAACGAGAACTTTTTTTCCTTTTAAATCCATTTTTCTGTTCCTCCTTATAATGCCAGGAGAGCGATCAGGCACATAATGGCAGTTACAACAGAGAACACTGCAACGACCCGTGTCTCGGACCACCCGCAAAGCTCAAAATGATGGTGGATAGGCGCCATCTTGAAAATTCTTTTTCCGTGTGTTGCCTTGAAATAGGATACCTGGATCATAACGGACAGTACCTCAATAAGGTAGATCAGTCCCACCAGGATAATAAACAGCGGCATCTGCATGGCATAAGCCACACCAGCCACAAAACCGCCCAGTGCCAGAGAACCGGTGTCTCCCATAAATACCTTGGCCGGATATACATTAAACAGAAGGAAGCCCATAAGGCTGCCTACAACCGCACAGGTAATCGGCTCCACACCACTGTTCATTCCAAGGGAAACAACAGTAAAAAATACTGCAACAATCAGGGTAACACTGGAAGCCAGTCCGTCAAGTCCGTCGGTAAAGTTTACTCCGTTTACTGTACCGATAACCGCAAAAAACAGTACCGGAACCGCAAACCATCCCAGATTCAGATAATGTCCGCTCCAGAACGGGATCTTCATAGTCAGGGATACGTTGGAATAATTTACAAGATAAAAAGCAAATACAGCTGTCACAACAATCTGCAGTGCCATTTTCTGCCATGGCAGAAGACCATCTGAACGTTTCAGGACTACTTTCAGATAATCATCCAGAAATCCGATCAGTCCAAATCCCAGGGTCAGGAAAAGTACCGGGATGATCATCGGATAATCTCTGATATAAAACAGTGATGTCACAGTTGTCGCAATGAGAAAGATCACTCCGCCCATGGTCGGGGTACCGTTCTTTTTCAGGTGGGACTGCACGCCCAGCTCTCTCTCTGTCTGTCCCATTTTAAGTCTTCTTAAAAAAGGGATAACAATCGGTCCTAATACAAGGCTGATCGCAAATGAGATCAGCACAGGGATCACAACATGAAACTCCATCCTCACACCTCTAATTCTTTCGTTTTTTTATACTTCTTCAACAGTATAAGGCTTTTCCTTTCATTAATCAACCCCATCTGCCCGGTTTTCCCCGGATGGAGTCTGCGTGACGGTCTTCGCAATTCCAAGATAGGGCAACACATTTTCAAAAATACTTCTTACTACCGGTGCGGCAATGATTCCGCCATAATACATGCCCTGAGGATTATGGATAATGCACAGGGCCAGAACTTTCGGGTCTTCTGCCGGTGCAAATCCCAGGAATGAAGAAATGTATCTGCCGGAACCTCTAGGCAGAGTCTGAGAGGTAGCTGTTTTTCCCCCGATGGAGAAACCTTCGATCCCGGCGTTTTTCCCGGAACCTTCTGAAACTACCGTTTCCAGAATCGTCCGTACTGTCCGTGAAGTTTCTTTGGACACGATCCCCGTTTCCACCGGATATTCCAGTGTCTGCACTTCTGTTCCGTCTGCGCTTTCCACACTGATCCCAAAATGAGGAGTGATCCGGTTTCCGCCATTGATGATCGCACTGACCGTTGTTGCCAGCTGGATCGGCGTGATCTGAAACGACTGGCCAAAGGATACGGTGGCAAGTTCCACCTCTCCCATATTTTTCGGGTTATGCATGATCGTTCCAGCTTCTCCCGGAAGATCAATTCCTGTTTTTTTCAAAAGTCCGAACTGTTTAAAGTATTTATAATAATTATCTACTCCCAGCCGCAGTCCCACCTCAATAAACACCGGGTTGCAGGAGTTCTGTGCACCCTCTACAAAGTTCTGTGCACCATGTCCGGTTCTTTTTGCACAGTGAATCCTCCGGTCCTCCACCACTTTATACCCCGGGCAGAAAAAACGATCTTCGGTTGACACAACCCCTTCTTCCAGTCCCGCTGCCATGGTAATGATCTTGAAAGTAGATCCTGGTTCATAAGTATCATTCAGACAGGGATTTCTCCACATCTGGTTCAGAAGATCCTGCTTCTTTTTTCCATCTGCTGCTGTTTCTTCTGTATTCAAAGTAAACGGATCATTCAGGTCAAATTC
Source organism: Blautia sp. MCC283 (assembly GCF_018785565.1). Taxonomy (NCBI): domain Bacteria; kingdom Bacillati; phylum Bacillota; class Clostridia; order Lachnospirales; family Lachnospiraceae; genus Blautia; species Blautia sp. MCC283. Next base: position 100,824 of record NZ_WQQB01000045.1, read on the forward strand.
CGGAACATTGACACAGGCATAGATTTCCCCATTCCGAGGATTCATAAGAAGAATGGAGACCCGCTCCGCCTGTTTTTCCTCCATCACTTTCAGAGCCGCCTGCTGTACATATTTCTGGATGTTAACATCCAGACTGGTCCGCAGTGTATTTCCCGCCACTGGCTCCTTCCGCCGTTCTCCTGTCCCGTCGATCTCCACTCCACGTGCATCGGTAACTGTGAGAATTTTCCCGGGCTCACCTTTCAGGATCTCATCATATTTCACCTCAAGGCCAATGATCCCCTGGTTGTCACCCCCTGTAAATCCCAGCACTTTGGAAGCAAGGGAACCACAGGGATAATATCTTTTGTAATCTTCGTCCACTTTTACACCTGCAAGGGCATATTCACGAATCGCATCTCCGGTTGTTTTTTCCACATTTGTTCGAATTCTTTCAATAGAAGAAATTTTTTCTACTTTTTTCCGGATGATTTCTTCATCCATGGATAACTCTCTGGCAAGTACCTGAATCACTTTTTCCGGATCTTTAATCTGGCTGTGTATCACGGATACTGTACAGACTGTCCGGTTATCTGCCAGAATAGTTCCATTGATATCCAGAATTTTCCCCCTGGCCGCTTTGATATCACGTTCCCGTTCATGAAGATCATCTGCTTTTTTTGAATAATATTCAGACTGCGCTCCCATAAGGTACAGAAGCCTCCCCACAAGTCCCAGGAGAAGCACCGCACAGATCATAAAAACCACCCAGATTTTTTTCCTGTGGTAAACCATGGTCCGGATCATAAAAAAATCCCCCTCAGAGATTGTCATTGTAATATATGACGTTTCCCTGAGAGGGTATTCGAAATCTTATTCCAGGCCTGCCTCTTCATTTGTAAGGCCATCACTTTGCATATCATTGTTATCTTCTGTATCTTCGTCCTCAGAATCATCTTCCGGCGGGCTTGGAACGTTCTCATCGGAGATTGCTTCTTTCTGTCCGTCTGCGGCAGATCCTGTTGCGGAATCGCTGATTCCTTTAAAGATGTCCCACAGTTCTGTCGTCGGAACTTCACCGTCCTCAGCCTCATCCGGCTGTACATTCAGATATGGAAGCGCTTCGGAAAGAATTCCCTGAGCAATATACTGTGCATAGGTACTGCTTGCCTGATCCTCTACATTCGGCTCATCTACAACTACGTAAATTACAAGAGCCGGATCATCCACCGGCGCGAAGCCGATAAAAGATACCAGATATTTGCCATTGCCTCGCGGAAGCTTCTCGGCTGTACCGGTTTTACCACCGGAACTGTAGCCCTGAACCTTGGAAGTACGGCTGGTACCGTGATCTACACTGGCTGCCATATAAGACCGGATATCCGCAGATATCTTCTCGGAAATGGTCTGTTTCATCAGGATCGGAGAAATCGTCTTCACAATTCCACCGCTGCTGTCTTTGATCCTGGTTACCAGATGTGGCTGATAATAATATCCGCCGTTGATGACTGAACACATGGCGTTGATCTCCTGGATCATGGTCAGTGTATATCCCTGTCCAAAGGCGGAACATGCAAGCTCTGTCTCTCCCATGGTCTCGCTGGTATGGATTACACCGCTTCCCTCATTCGGAAGATCAATACCGGTTCTTGTTCCGAAATTAAAAGTACTCTGCGTTTTGAGGAAATTATCTTTTCCCATTTTCGCCGCGATCTGCATCATACCATCGTTGCAGGAATTGGCAATAACATCAGCAAGTGTTTCTGTTCCATGGGCATCGGGCCATACCGCACATTTAATAAATGTCGTAGCTCCTTCCGCACCAAAAGACTGTCCGCCATCGCAGACAAAATTATCTGTCTCGGAAATCGCTCCCATCTCAAGGGCAGAACTCATAACAATGGGCTTTACTACTGATCCCGGTTCGTATGCGTCTGTCACACAGAAATTACTCCACATTCCATTCAGGGCATCTACCGTTTCCTCATCGCTCATGGCAGCAATCTCACTCTCGGAATAAACATTGGAAAAATCTCTCGGATTATTCAGATCGTAACGGTCGCCGCCATCCATGGCCATGATTTCTCCGGTCTTGGGGTCCTCGATAATGACGCCGACATTTTTGGCTCCCATTTTTTCTTCGAAAGTATTTACATATTTCTCCACAATCTGCTGAAGTCCCAGATCAAGGGAAGTTTCTATGCTCTTTCCGTCGGTTGGTTCTATAATGGTCTGCTCTACATCGGAATTGTTGTTGATATATCCATACTGTCTTCCGTCAACACCGGTAAGCGTTGCATTGTAATAACCTTCCAGCCCGATATCTGCCACATCTCTGGAAAGTGTAAAACCAACGGTGTCACAGGCTGTTTCATTGAACGGATAGGATCTTAAATAGTCCTCCTCAAACCATACTCCTGTGATCTTGGAACGCTCTTTCTTCTGGGCGGCGGTCAGTTCGCTGTCATCCCCCGGGTTCTCATAGCTCTCGAAAGCTTTCTTATCATCCATGGAGATCTGTTTCTTAACGATCTGATACTGACTGCTCTTTGTGCTGTCATCGTCGAGAAGTTTACGCATCTCGTCCTCATCCAGACCCAGCACTTCCACCAGAGCCTTGATGGTCGGCTCCACGGAATCTTCATCCTTGTTAACTTCCAGACAGTCAAGAATCACATTATAAACTTTATTACTTGTTGCCAGAATATTTCCATTCCGGTCATAAATATCTCCCCTTTTGGCGGGGAGTGTCTGATTTTCATATTTCTGCTGTGCCTGGCTCAGCACCTGTTTTCTGTATTTGCTTCCGCTTGTGGCATTAATATAGGTAATTCTTGCCACCAAACCAACTAAAGCCAACACCACTAAAGAAAATAGTACTGCCAGCTTTTTTTTCATATTCTTATTAATTTTTTTTACCGGCCTGCGCCTTCTTGTACTCAATCGATCACCTGCTCAAAAAACTGTACATCTGTTACTTGTGCGTATTCACATCCTGATACTGTCTTACATAGCTGTTACCCTCGGTAACATATGTCTGTATCTGATCCTCAGAAGGATATTTCATCCCAAGCTCGCCGATTGCCTTTTTCTTGATCGCGCTGATATCAACATCAGAAGTAACCTGACTGTAATATGCATCGTTATCTTCCTTCAGCTGGGCAAGCTCAGATTCCAGATTTGCAACATTTTTCATACTCGCCGTGATTTCTGATTTTACCTGCAGATAATTGATGCAGGTAAATAATACCGCAATGGAAACCGCAGTGAGAAACAGAACGAAGCCTTTATTCATAGCCATCGCTTTTTCTCTGTTCCGCTGTATCTTCCTGTTCGCCGCCTGCTTCGCAGGTGTTACCGGAACTGCGGATTTCTGATTTCTCTCCCGGGCCAGCCGACGCCTTTCCTGTACATCGGGCAGATCAGTTCTGCGAGGAACTTCCTGTAACCTTTTTACCGCATTTCCCTGAACATACATTTCTCTGCTGTTCCTGACGGTATTCCGATTTCTTCTGGCTGTAGTCCCTCTTCCTGTCTTCGCCATTTGCCTACCTTCCATCTTTAAAAACTCATTTACAGCTTTCGTTCAAAAATACGAAGCTTCGCACTTTTTGATCTCGGATTCTCCTCCATCTCCTGTTCACTAGGAAGGATCGGTTTCCTTGTGATCACTTTACCTTTTGATTTCTTTCCGCATACACAAACCGGAAAATCCGGCGGACAGGTACATGGATTTTCATTTTTGCGGAAAATCGTTTTTACGATCCTGTCTTCCAGAGAATGGAATGTGATGATACAGATCCTTCCTCCGTCATCCAGAAGATCGATCATTCCGTCCAGAGAATCACGGAGCACATCAAGCTCTCTGTTCAGCTCAATGCGTATCGCCTGAAAAGTCCTCTTGGCCGGATGTCCTCCTGTAGCCTGTACTTTCATGGGGATGGCTCCCCTTATGATTTCTGTCAGTTCCCCGGTTGTCTGAATCGGTGCCTGCGCTCTGGCAGCCACGATATGTTTCGCTATATTCTTGGCGAATTTATCTTCGCCGTAATCGCGGATAATACGATAAAGTTCCCGTTCTTCATAGCCGTTGACAATATCTCCGGCTGTACGGCTCTGCCTTCTGTCCATTCGCATGTCCAGAGGAGAATCATACCGATAGGAAAAACCTCTCTCTTCGTTATCCAGCTGATAAGATGACACTCCTAAATCCAGCAGGATCCCGTCCACTTTCTCAATGCCACGGGATCTTAACTCATCTGCCATGTAACAATAATTGCTGCGAATGATTGTCGCCTGATTAAAGGCTGACAGCCGTTCACTCGCAGCAATTATCGCATCCTGGTCTTGATCTATGCCAATAAATCTCCCCTTGGCAGAAAGTTTCTTACACACCTCTGTGGCGTGTCCCGCTCCTCCTAAAGTGCCATCCACATAGATTCCATCCGGCTTTACCCTTAAGCCTTCAATGGTCTCATCGAGTAATACAGATTTATGCTTAAATTCCATATCCGTCTCCTGTGGGATTTCTACCTGCGCTATGCTCAAATGACGATTCCAATGTTCTGCATGCTCTCCGCAATGCTGTCCATGTCATCATAATTGCAATTCTCGCTCCACTTCTCCTTGCTCCATACCTCAATCCGGTTCAGATTACCCGTAAGCACCACATCCTTCTCCAGACCAGCGAATTGGCGCAGCGTCTGCGGCACCAGAATTCTCCCCTGCTTATCCAGTTGGCATGTCGTAGCTCCGGCTACAAAGAAACGTGAAAAGGTTCTTGCGTCTTTATTTGTAAGTGGTAATGCTCGGAGTTTCTCTTCAAAGGCAGCCCATTCATCCATCGGATAAATGGAAAGGCAACCATCGAGCCCTCTGGTCAGTACGAACTCTTCCCCTAAGAGTTCCCTGAACCTGGATGGGATGATCAGACGCCCCTTCGCATCGATCGTATGATTATACTCGCCCATGAACATGAAACCCACCTACTCTCGTGAAACACGATTCTCCCCTTCGTGTTTCCAGGGTGCAAATGGTGTGTTCTGCCACTCAGCCCCATTCGCTACCACTATTCACCACTTTCTACCACTTATGTAATCATTCTAAACTATTTACCATGAAAAAACAAGTGCATATCCAAGTTTTTTTTCTTTTCATGAAATATCCACAGGTTTTTTTTCAGCATGTATATTTTCTGTGCATTATTATGAAATAAAAAAGCTTCCGGATGGTTTCCGGAAGCTTTTTTTCAGCCTTTATGTTCTGTTTTTTTATGACATTTAAAGTCCTTTGAATACAAAAGAAAATTCCATTTTTTTATCGGTGTCAAGAAGATATTCCGGGTGGGTATAGGAACCCCAGCTGTCATCTCCTCCCACACCCATCTGTGCCTTTGCGGCACGGACAACAGTATAATGGATTTCCGGAAGTTCATATGGATGCATGGCATTTTCCATTTCATGAGGGGTATATGGAAGTGCGGAGAACATCATCGGGCCGTTTTTCTCATCCATCTCAAAGAGCATTCCCCTGCCCTTTCTGTCTGTGATCTTTGCCCAGCGTACGCCTTCTTTGCTGCCACATTCCTGCGGTACCAGATAACGTGCCAGATTGTCTGTCACCATATTCTCATAGATGCCAAGTTTTGCGCCATGTTTGCGGTCTGCATAAGTTTCCGCAGGTCCAAGTCCATACCACTTGACATGGTCATAATCTGCATTGAATTTAAAGAGTACACCAAACTCCGGCATATCCCCCAGTTCTTTTACCGGATCATAGGTCAGGGTAGTTTTTACCCTTCCATCTCCGAATACTTCGTAGGCAAGGCGGCACTCGCTGACCGGTGTCGTCGGCATGATGTAAGTAAAGGCAACCTCCACACTGTTATCATGGACAGTTGTCTCCGGGGCGTTGGACGGACCATACATTCCCCTGCGGAACTCTTTGTGGCTTGCGTACATGCTGGCAATCTTCCACTGTGCGTAACGCATCGGCATCTGATTTCCACAGTCATTATCTGTAGGTGCTCTCCAGAAATTCGGCTTCGGAATTGCCTCGATCATTTCTCTTCCTGCATATTTATACGAAACCAGCCCACCATTGAGAACGGAGAACATCACCTCAAAATTCTCTCCGCGAACGCCGATGTTGTGAAGGCTTCTCACGATCTCCACACCGGAAACCGGAGCTTTCTCTTCTCCTTCTACCTTGTAAACATACTGGCCAAATGCGACCTCATGTCCTGCCTCTGCCCAGAGTGTTTTTTCTCTGAGAAGGAAGGATACGGTCACTGTATATTCGCCCGCTCTCTGCTGTTTTCCAAAAGGAAGGGCGTATGTTTTTTCGCTTAACGGCTCTACGGATGTCTCCAGTGTCTCTGTACAAAGGACATGTCCATTCTTTGCAAGAGTCACTTCACAGCGGAACGTATCGGTATTTACAAACAGGTTTTTGTTGATAACTTTTACAGCATTTTCTGTTACCTCCGCAGTGATATTCTGGTAATTGAATTTGACCTCCTGCATCTTCGGAGACGGAGTTCTGTCACCGCCATATGCAATACCGTTTCCACTGAAATTATAATCCGTCGGACGCTCACCGAAATCACCGCCGTATGCCTGGAATTCTTTTCCGTAGCGGTCTTTTTTATAAATGGACTGGTCAATGTAATCCCAGATGAAACCACCCTGATATTTCGGTTCTGTGTCAGTAAGATCTGTATATTTATGCATTGCGCCACAGGAATTTCCCATTGCATGAGTGTACTCGCAGCAGATAAACGGCTTGCTGTCATCTTTTGCTAGGAATTCCTTAATTGCTTCTACAGACGGATACATCTGGCTTTCCATATCGCTGGTTGCATTATAGCTTCTGTCATGGAAAAGGCCTTCATAATGCACAAGTCTTGTAGGATCATTCTTACGATAAAATTCGGACATCTCAAAGATATCTTTTCCACCAAAGGACTCATTTCCACAGGACCAGATCAGGATTGCCGGGTGATTTTTGTCACGCTGGTACATGGAATTTACACGGTCCAGCATCATATCAAGCCATTCCGGTTTGTTGTGAGGAACAATATCTGTGTAGTCTCCTGTAAGTTCTGCCACATCCCAGGAACCATGAGATTCCAGATTGTTTTCCGCGATCATATAAAGGCCGTACTCATCACAGAGGCGGTAGATCGGAGAAGCATCCGGATAATGGCAGGTACGGATGGCATTGATATTATTCTGCTTCATAGTCACAATATCCTGGATCAGTTCCTCCCGGGATACGTGTCTTCCCGTGACGGAGCTGAATTCATGACGGTTTACTCCCTTAAACACAATACGTTTGCCGTTGAGGGTCATAATACCGTCTTTCATCTCAAAGCGGCGGAAACCGACTTTTTCAGGAATGATCTCCTGGAGCATTCCGTTCTCATCATACACTTCCATGTCAAGATCATAGAGATTCGGTTCTTCCGCACTCCAGAGCAGAGGGTTTAAAATTTCCCATGTACAGGTATCTTCACCGTCCAGAGCTTTTTCATCCTGCAAAAGGATCTCGCCTTTTCTGGAAAGTATAAGTTTCAGTTTTCCTTTTCCCCAGGTTTTTGTCACGATCTCAAGACTTGCTTTTTTAAGGGTCTCATCCGGAATCGCACGGATCTTAAGATCATAGACATGAACCTCCGGCACGGTATAAAGATAAACATCTCTGTAAATTCCGGAAAAGCGGAAAAAGTCCTGGTCTTCGCACCAGCTGCTGGCTGTCCATTTGAATACCTGGGCTGCCAGTTTGTTCTCGCCCTCTTTCAGATACTCTGTAAGCTCAAATTCTGAAGGGGTAAAAGAATCTTCACTGTATCCCACAAAAGTTCCGTTGAGCCACAAAGCCAGTCCGCTTTCTGCTCCCTGGAAAGAGATAAATACTCTTTTTCCTTTCATGTTTTCCGGCACATGGAAATATTTCACATAGCTTCCCACCGGGTTAAAACGCTCCGGGATCTGTCCCGGGTGAAGTTCCTCGTGACCTTCCCATGGATACTGGACATTGGCATACTGTGGTACATCATATCCTTCCATCTGGATATGCGCCGGTACATAAATATCTTCCCAGTCCTTGCAGGAATATGCGTCCTCCTCAAATCCTGCAACTGTACTTGCATAATTTCTTGCATAGTGGAATTTCCAGAGTCCGTTGAGGCTGTGGCGATAGGAAGTTTCCTCATCTTCCCGTTCTTCCTCACTGCGATAATACATGTGGTCCGAATGCGCTTCCATTCTTCCGTCACAGAAATACTGTGGATCTTTCACCAGAGAATAATCAAATTTTTTCATGTTTTCCTCCTGTCCGGCTTTTGTATTCCGGTAAATATTGACTGAATTTCCTGAAATACTGTGTTTTACAGTTGTATTTTCGTTACTTCATTTCTGTCTGTACATTATTATAGTATAAACTTAAAGATTATGGTATAATATGTTTCACCAAAATATATAACATTTAGAAACAGGTGAAAAATATGTCTATTTATTTCAGAAACACTCCCGTCAGTGCTCCGTTTATGTTTGAATCTCTTGGGAATCACTGGAACCAGGATAACATATCACGCCCGGATGGCTATCCCTACTACCATTATCTCCAGACGGAAAAAGGTACCGGACGTATCGAAGTCCGCGGGAAACAATATACCCTGGGTGCAAACGAGGGGATTCTCATCGCACCATCGGTTCCCCACTCCTATCACCGGGAATCCACCTCATGGATTACCATGTTTGCCACATTTACCGGGACTCTCGCAGGCAGTATCCCTTCTATGACAGACAATCAGGAAGTGATCCTCACCCCGAAAGAGCAGGGCTTAAATATCCGTAAACTGATCTCCTATTCCCTTCGAAAATACCACCAGCCGACACCGAATATGAAATCGCTTTCCTCGGACTGTTACAATCTTCTTATGAATTTCATGGACTGCGCTGCCTCTCCAAAAATCCAGGATAATCCGCTTTATCAGAGATATGTGCTCCCTGTAATAAAAGAAATCGAAACCAGTTACCAGAATGACATCACAGCCGCCGAGCTGAGCCAGAGTGTTTTTGTTTCTCCTCAGTATCTCTCCCGTCTGTTTCAGCGCTTCCTTGGCTGCTCTGTTTATGAGTATGTTACAATGTACCGTATCAGCCGCGCCAGAGAGCTCCTTCTGTCCAAACCGGATATGAAGATCCAGGATGTTGCCGGTGCTTCCGGTTTCTCCGATGCCAGTCATTTTATTGCCATGTTCCGTAAGATCACCGGGACCACCCCTCTGGATTTTCGTAAAATGTACTGATATTGCCATGGCACACACCTGCCCGGAAGTTCTTTTGTATTATATAAAAAAGCACTGTCCTGCAGGATATGTCCTTCTGACTTTTCCTGCCGGACAGTGCTTTCTTATGTTCTGAAATCGTTTCAGTTCTGATAGTATAATTCCAGAATGCGGTCAACTCTCTGACTGGCTTCCAGATTCTTCAGAAGGTCGCTCCGGGACTGGATCTGGTTGTCCAGTTTCTTCCGTTCCTCCTGCAGCTGCTGAAGAAGTGCTGCTCTGCGGAGGTTCTTCTCCTTCTGACGTATTTTCTCCTGACTCATATTTTTCTCCCTGTACAGTTTCTGTTTCCAGATTCTCCATTGCCTGTTCTCTTTGTTCTGCGGCTTCTTTTTCTGCCTGGTAATCTTTTTCGATTCTTCTCTTTCGTACCCGGGCACGCTTCCTCGCCATTACAAGCTTCACCGTAACGATCACTGTACATAAGACAAAAAGCACACCTGAAATCACTAAGGAAACATCAATTTCTGTTCCCGGAAAATATACCTTATCTGTGCGGAACCACTGGATCACAGCTCTCCCCAGACCATATCCCGCCAGATATCTCAAAAAAATCTCTCCCTGAAATACCCTTTTTCGAAGATGCATCATAAGCATCAGAAATACAAGCAGACACCAGAGACTCTCATATAAAAACAGTGGCTGCGCTATGATCCAGGATAATCCGTCTGCGGTCTGAAGATTTTCGCGCATCGCGGTAGTTACCTCTCCTGCTCTTACCGCAGTCAGCGGAATCTGCATGGAAAAAATATTATCTGCATATTCTCCGAACGATTCTCTGTTAAAGAAACTTCCCCACTTTCCTATTATCTGCCCGATAAGGATTCCCATACAGGCAAGATCTGCCATTTTCCAGAATGACTTTTTGCGGAGCCGGCAGTAAACCGCGCCGCTCAGGACTCCGCCCAGAAGGCCACCATAAAAAAGCATTCCACCGGATCGTACATTCAGGATCTGCCCCGGATCATTTTTGTACAGACTCCACGAAAAAGCCGCATACAAAAGCCTTGCACCGATCACGCCTGCGATCAGCGTTATGATAGTCAGATCCAGATATCCATCCGGATCCTCATGATTTCTTCTGGCTTCCAGCACCACAAAAAAGATTCCGAGGAGCATTCCGACCGCGATCAGAACACCATAGATCGTAATCTCAAATCCAAAAATCTCAAATGATTTCGGAACATAGTCCAAAACCAGTTTCAGGCCGGGAAAACGAATTGACATATCCATAAAATCACCTGTTATATATTCTTGATACCGATTTTTCTCTGCCCGTTAATTACTGACTGCTGATGATCAAACATTAAATCGGAATAAGATCACATCTCCATCCTGTACAACGTAATCTTTTCCTTCCATACGGACAAGGCCTTTCTCTCTGGCACCTGCATAGGAACCACAGTCCAGAAGATCCTGGTAATTTACAACCTCTGCCTTGATAAATCCGCGTTCGAAATCTGTATGGATCTTACCTGCTGCCTGAGGTGCCTTGGTTCCGATCTTGATCGTCCATGCTCTTGTCTCATCTTCTCCTGCTGTCAGGAAACTCATAAGTCCGAGAAGATGATAGCTTGCACGTACCAGTTTCTCAAGTCCTGACTCAGTAAGTCCCAGATCCTCAAGGAACATCTTTCTCTCATCCTCGTCCAGCTCGGAAATCTCTTCCTCGATCTGTGCGCAGATCACAAATACCTCGCTGTTCTGTTTGGATGCATACTCACGCACAGCCTGTACATGTGCATTATTTGCTCCATCATCCGCAATATCATCTTCTGCAACGTTGGCTGCATAGATCACCGGTTTCGCTGTAAGAAGGTTATAGGTTGCAAGCCATGCATCCTCATCTTCATTCTCTGTCTCAAGAGTGATGGCAAGCTGTCCGTCCTCCAGATGAGCCTTTACTTTTTCGAGGAATGTAAGCTCTTTGGCAGCCTCTTTGTCCATACGTGCTGTCTTGGTAACCTTGGCAATTCTTCTCTCAAGGATCTCAAGATCTGAGAAAACGAGCTCCAGATTGATCGTTTCAATGTCACGGAGCGGATCAATATTTCCATCTACATGGACAACATTGGAATCTTCAAAGCAGCGTACTACATGAACAATAGCATCTACCTCACGGATGTTTGCAAGGAACTGGTTTCCGAGTCCCTCTCCCTTGGATGCACCTTTTACAAGTCCCGCGATGTCAACGAATTCGATCACTGCAGGTGTTACTTTCTTTGATTTGTAAAAATCTCCCAGAAGATTCAGTCTTTCATCCGGTACCGTTACAACACCCACATTCGGGTCAATAGTACAGAACGGATAGTTGGCTGACTCTGCTCCGGCCTTGGTCAGTGAATTAAAAAGTGTACTTTTTCCTACATTCGGAAGTCCCACGATTCCCAGTTTCATTTCTCTATATTCCTCCTATGAATAACTTGATCTTACAGTATTTCACACGTAAAAAGAGCCTCAATACGGATGAATTATACCACACCGAAGCTCTTTTGTACACCTTATCTGTATCTTTGATATACCAGTGGATCCCACATAATATCACTGTTTACAAAGTGACCGACAGTCACATGATCACATAAATCTGACACCTATATTTCCGCTTGCTGTTTCTACGATCGTCTTTTCCAGAGTCGTGATCATCATTCCAAACAGCAGCGTCATCAGAAGACGTGCAAAAAATTCGTTCAGGATCAGGCTCAGGCCTACTTCCATGATCAGAGCTCCCAACACGATCCCGATCAGTGACGAAATCAGGATCATTCCCAGGTTCGCTGTATTGTCCACTGCCAAAAGCTTGATCCCCAGGAAACCGGCACCAAGAATGATCAGGAAAACAATACGCATCAGCGCATATGCCCAGTTATAATTCGTTCTCGCACGGGCAGAAAGAAGGTTTCTGCTGGTATCTGTTACACGCACCGCAGATGCCATTGCCGTTGCAAGCTCGTCTACATTATCTGTTCTCACACTGATTCCGCCTGTTTTTCCGGAAATATCATTCAGCATATTCTCATCAACGCTTCCCAGTCCAACTGTGCTGACGCTTACTTTTTTGCTGTTATATTTCTTCAGGATCTTATTTAACCGGAAGTCAAAGAAACCATTATCCGTTGCATATCCATCTGTCAGAAGGATCACCTGTGTTCCCTCATCGTAGGGCAATGCTCCGGATTCCATGTCATCCATGATCTTCCCCAGCACACCTACAATAGGGGTTCCTCCATTTGGTTCTGTGGTAAAGTCTTCGATTCCTGCGGAAACCGGCATCATTTCACGAATGCAGCGGATATCCTCTGAAAATGTATATACCGCAAATTCCACATCCTCATCACGGTTACTTAAAAGCTGTTTGATCGCGGCCACTCGTTCCTGATTGGGATCATTGTCCTGCATGGAACCGGAATTATCGATCGCAAAAACATAATTATCCGCTACTGTCCTCACAGAACTGAAATCCAGCTCATAAATAAATTCAAACAGGATTCCAAGTATTAACAGCAAAAGGACACAGCCACCGACAAGCAGGATCTTATTCGATGTGATCTCCAGATCAGAAATCTTCGCCACAACAAAAAGTCCAATGGACAAAAGCAGTCCGAACAAAGCAAAGTAAACTCCCATAAATACCACAGAATTCACTCCTGTGATCAGCGTTCTGTAAATAACCTCTCCAAGCAGGAAAAAGATCACAGAAACAATAAGTGAGACGATCAAAAACAATTTCGAAAAGCGTGTACGTTTCCTGGTATTCATCGGTGACATTCCATTGTATCCAAACTGTCCATTGTATTTCCCGGAGCCACCGCCAAATGGTGTTCCTCCGGCATTTCCCATTCCACCTCCGAATGAGCCGCCTCCAAAACCTCCGGAGCCACCGCCGAACGGTGCTCCCCCGGCATTTCCCATTCCGCCTCCAAACGGTGTTCCTCCGGCATTTCCATAAGGACTTCCCTGTCCGGATGACTGTGGATTAAAGGGGTTCTGATTTCCCGTCTGTCTGTTCTTTCCAGTTTTCATACTCTTCCTTCTTCCCTGACAGTTTTTTTACATCTTACCACCCACAAACTCTGTCTGCAACCAATTACTGTCAACTTTTCCGGATCTTTGGTGGTTTTTCTGACAAGTCCTTTTTTGTGGATGAATTCCCGGTCTGTGTTAATCTCTGGACATGATCATAAGCAGTGATCCTCTGTCATATGTAACTTCCGCTGTTTCCGCAGCAATCTCATTGCTGACGGTAAGGCCGCTGTCAGCAACAGTCAGATCATATCCATCCAGAGGATATTTGAAACCTTTCAGAGTCAGCCCGGATACATCCCCTCCAACTGTAAAGAAAGAAACATATTTTCCAAACTGTCCTTCTTTTTTCAAAACTGTTCCACTGTCGACCAGGGTAATGTAATTCCACTGATCTGCAAGTGCGATATGAACTCCTTTTTCTCTTCCCATAGAAAGCAGTCCGAGATTGGCGAGCACATGATCCAGCCTTGTTCCGGTTGCCCCCAAGATCAGTATTTCTCTGCTTCCTTCACTGATCATGTGATTGACTGCTGACTGTGTATCTGAATCATCTTTTTCCGGTTTCAGCCTGATGATCTTAAGTCCATTCAGACTTTCCATGTATTTTTTTCCTTCTTCTGAAAGGCTGTCAAAATCCCCTACTGCAAGATCCGGAATAAATTCCCGGTTCCTCATGAACCATTCCATTCCACTGTCTGCCGCAACAAGGGCAAGGCTTTCTCTTCCGCCTTCTTTTATTCTTTTTTTTAAAAAATCGAGGGCAAAACCATTCTGGATATTGCCCCCGCTGATTATTACTGTATCGATCATTTTCAGTCCAGCTTTTCTTTAATATCGTGGATCCTGTCTGTGATATGTCGCACATTTGCGGCTACATCGCCTTTAAATACCCAGGATCCTGCAACCATGAAGTTGGCACCGGCACGCATAACTGTCTCCAGTGTATCATCATTGATGCCGCCGTCTACCTGAATATCAACATCAAGATCTTCCTCATCAATAAGCTCACGAAGCTCCTGGATCTTCTCTGTGCACTCATCCATGTACTTCTGTCCGCCAAATCCAGGCTGAACAGTCATCACCAGAACCATATCCACGTCTTCGAGAAGATGACTGATGTCATTGACCGGTGTGGATGGTTTAATAGAAACAGCCGCTTTTACACCGGCAGCTTTGATCTGCTCCAGTGTGCGCTCCAGATCCTCACATGCCTCTGCATGTACGGTAATGGAATCTGCTCCACACTCCACAAAATCGCGAATATATCTTTCCGGTTCTGTTACCATCAAATGTACGTCGAAAAACATGTTGGATTCTTTCCGGATCGACTTGATCACCGGCATTCCAAAAGAAATGCTCGGGACAAAATCTCCATCCATAACATCAATATGCAGATATTCTACGCCTTCTTTTTCCAGAATTTTAATCTGTTCTCCCAGTCGGTTAAAATCTGCGGATAAAATCGACGGGCACAATCGGTATTCCATGACTCAGTATCTCCTTTTCTCTTTTAATTCCTGATGCAGCTCCAGATAATCCTCATACCGGAGTCTGCTGATCTCATTGTTCTCAAGGGCTTCCTTAACGGCACAGCCCGGTTCGTGTATATGACGACAGCCCTGGAAACGGCACTGTCCTTCATATTTTCGGAACTCAGGAAAATAATCCTTCAGTTCCTGTTCCTCCATATTTTCAATATATAAGGAGGAAAATCCCGGTGTATCCACAAGAAAAGTATCCTGTGAAACCGGTATGATCTGTGCGTGGCGTGTGGTATGTTTTCCGCGTTTCAGTTTGCGGCTGATCTCGCCGGTCTCCATCTCCACTTCTTCCTGAAGAGAATTGGTAAGAGAAGACTTTCCAACTCCCGAAGGGCCTGCTACAACTGTCGTCTTGCCTTTCAGCACGGCTTCTATCTCGCCAAGCCCCTCTCCCTTCAGTGCGCTTGATAATATTACCTGATAGCCACAGCTCTGATAGGTCTCATACAGAAACTCCAGTTCTTCCGCTGTTGCCAGATCTTTTTTATTAAAGCAGATGACTGCCGGAACATCTTCCCGCTCCATCATGATAAGAAAACGATCCAGAAGCATGAAATTGGGTTTCGGGTTATCCATGGCAAAGATCACAAGTGCCTGATCCACATTGGCTACCGCCGGACGGATCAGGGAATTTCTGCGTTTATGGATCCCGGTCACGCTTCCCTCCAGTTCTTTTTCATCCAGGACTGTAATGTCCACATTGTCACCTACCAGGGGCTTTCGCTTATCTTTTCGAAAAATGCCTTTCGCCCTGCATTCGTATGTATTGCCGTCTTCTGCATATACATAGTAGAATCCGGCAATACCTTTGATTATTTTTCCCTGCATGATCAGTCAGCTTTCTTGAAAGTAACGGTGTAGGTTCCAAGCTGCTGATAATTTCCATCTGTCTCCTCGTAGAGATAGATCGTACCGGTTGAGACTCCGTCTGCTCCGGTCACATCCAGCTGATACGGGAAGCTTACTTTCTGTCCGTCAATGATCTTGGTTGCTGTCGGCTCTCCATTGACATCCTGGATCAGTTCCAGACGGATCGCTCCTCCATTATAACCGGACGGTGTATCCAGAACCTGTGTACATTTCCAGCCGGAACCGGAGGCTGCACTTCCTGTGGAGGCAGTATTGTCTGCAGATGCTGTACTGTCTGTGGAAGCTGTATTATCTGTAGCTGCCGTACTGTCTGTAGCTGCGGTACTATCTGTAGTTGTTGTACTGTCTGTCGTCGCCGTGCTGTCTGCAGATGCTGTACTGTCTGCAGACGGTACCTGATCTCCGGAACTGATCGTCAGATAGACTGGCTGATCCGGATCTGCTGCCGCGTAAGCTTCCGGCTCCTGTGCAATCACAGTTCCGGCTGCTTCTGAGCTCTGCTGCTCTGTAATCTGAATATCGATAAACTTACCTAAAGTTGTAAGTGCATCATCCTTGCTCATTCCAACAACGCTTGGAACTTCGGCATTATCGCCATAATCAACGCCACGGCTGACTGTCAGCGTTACTGAAGAACCAGCCTGAACAGAAGTGCCTGCTGCCGGCTCTACACTGTATACATATCCAGGATCTACAAGCGCATATCCGTTATCATCGGTATCACTGTACTCCTTCTGAACAGTTACCTTAAGGCCCAGATCTTCCAGTGTCTGCTGGGCATCAATTCCTGTACGTCCATCCAGATCCGGAATCGTGATCTGCTGTGTTCCGGTACTTACCCAGTATTTCACTGTTGTATATTCCGCAACCTGAGTTCCTGCTGCTGTTTCCTGACGGGAAATCTTGCCTTTCTCCTGATCAGATGCCTCTTCTCCTGCCATCTGTACACCGAGATGTGCATCATTTGCAAGAGCCTTGGCCTCATCCTCTGTCTTTCCTACAAGATCCGGAACTGTTGCCATGCTGTCTGATGCGCTTTCTGCTTTCTGTTCTGCCTTGTTACTCTTCGAACTTCCTGTTCCAAAAAGCCCGGCTGCACGTCCGAGAACGACCACCAGAACAACCAGCAGAACTGTACCGCCAAGTAATGCAGCGATCGTCAATCCTCTTCCAGCTCCATGTTTCTTTTTCTTTCCGGATCTTTTCCCGGATTCGTAGTCGTCTTCCGCGTCATCATAGTCATTATCATCATACTCTTCTTTCTCAAGAGCAGCTGTTTCCGCCTTGGTGATCTGCTTCGGAGTGTGTTTGATCTCTCCAAGCTCTTCCTCTGAGATCACAACTGTCTTCGCATCTGTATCCACAGTTGTCAACTTCACAAAATCCCCCTGCGGATCGATCAGTGAATGTTTCAGATCTGCGATCACATCTTCCATTCGGGTATAACGGCGATCCACGCTCTTCTGTGTACATTTCAGTATGATCTGTTCCAGACTGTACGGAAGATCCGGTGTATACACACTTGGCGGAACCATTTCTTCCTGAAGATGCTTGATCGCAATGGCAACGGTCGTATCTCCGTCAAAAGGTACTCTTCCTGTTACCATCTCATACAGTGTGATTCCCAGAGAATAAATATCACTCTTCTCATCGCTGTATCCGCCTCTCACCTGCTCAGGAGAGCTGTAATGTACAGATCCCATCACATTGGAACTGATGGTGTTGGATGACGCAGCTCTGGCAATTCCAAAATCCGTCACCTTCACTTTACCATCTGTGGAAATAATGATATTCTGCGGTTTCACATCTCTGTGCACGATTCCATGGCTGTGTGCAGCCTCCAGTCCCATTGAGACCTGGATAGCAATACTTGTAGCTTCTTTGATAGAGAGCTTGCCTTTTTTGGAAATATATTCCTTCAGGGTGATTCCCTCGATCAGTTCCATGACAATGTAATAAACACCACCGTCATCTCCTACGTCAAATACATTGACAATATTCGGATGGGTAAGACCGGCTGCAGCCTGAGCCTCACTTCTGAATTTCTTGATGAACGTGGTGTCCTCCCGAAATTCCGGTTTCAGGACCTTCACTGCCACAAAGCGGTTCAGCTTATGATCCATAGCCTTATAGACATCTGCCATTCCGCCAGTTCCGATTTTTCCTACGATCTCATAGCGCTCGGCTATGATCATTCCCGTCTTCAACATGTTTCCACCTCATTCGTGAATGGTTCTACCAGTACGATTGCAATATTATCCTTACCACCATTCTGATTTGCTTCCCGAAGGAGCGCACTGCCCTTCTGATCAATATCTGCTTCCGGATCGGATATGATCTCTTCAATCTTCTCATCTGCAACCATATTGCTGAGACCATCTGAACACATAAGGATCGTACATCCCTCCTCAAGTTTCAGGTCAAAAAAGTCCACATCCACCGTTTTCTCTGCGCCAAGTGCCCGTGTAATAATGTTCTTATCCGGATGGTTCCGTGCTTCCTCTTCACTGATCTCACCCATTTTCACCATTTCCTGAACCAGTGAATGGTCTCTGGTGATCTGGTGGATTCCGTCCTGGATCACGTACAAACGGCTGTCACCTACATTGGCCACATAGGCATACTGATCTACAATAGTCGCCACTACCATAGTGGTTCCCATGCCCCGGAGGTTCTCGTCTTCCTGCGCACGGTTTCTGATCTCCGTATTTGCAGTTTCTATCGCATGACGAATAACCTTCACCGGATTGTAATCCGCATCTTCACGGATTTCATCCACAAGGATCCGTACTGCATGTGAGGATGCATAGTCACCGGCGTTATGGCCACCCATCCCGTCCGCGACTGTGAATAGATTAGGCAGATTTCCTACCGGACCTTCAGACACAAACACGTAATCCTGATTCATCTTCCGCTTCTGCCCTACATCAGTAGCTGAGTATATCCTCATGTCACTTCTCGCTTTCTGTTTTTTCCATGTAACTTTTTCTTAGCTGTCCACAGGCACCGTCAATGTCACTGCCCATTTCCCTTCTAATAGTAACATTAATTCCGTATTTTTCAAGTTTTATTTTGAAATTCTCCACAGCCTGTCGAGTAGACCTCACATAGGAACGCTCCTTGATCGGATTAACCGGAATCAGATTCACATGACAGTTAATCCCCTTAATACGGCCGGCCAGCTGTTTTGCATCTTCCTCACTGTCATTCACACCAGCCACAAGGCTGTACTCAAAAGTGATCCTTCTGCCTGTTTTGTCGAAGTAGTTTCTGCAGGCATCCAGAACCTCATCCATGGAATATTTATTGGCGATTGGCATCAGTTCCTGACGTTTCTCATCATTAGGCGCATGAAGAGAAAGCGCCAGCGTGATCTGCAGTTTCTCTTCTGCCAGATCATACATTTTCGGAACAATGCCACAGGTAGAAACCGTTACATTCCTCTGACTGATGCCAAGTCCGTTTTCGTCGGTAAGTATCCGGATAAAACGGACAAGATTATCATAATTGTCCATCGGCTCACCGGTTCCCATCACTACCACGTTTGCCACCCGTTCTCCGGTATCTGCCTGTATCCGGTAGATCTGGTCCAGCATCTCGGAAGGTTTCAGGCATCTGGTCAGGCCTCCGATGGTAGAAGCACAGAACCGGCAGCCCATACGGCACCCTACCTGTGAGGAAATACATACAGAGTTTCCGTGATGATATCTCATAAGAACACTCTCGATCACATTTCCGTCTTCCAACTGAAACAGGTATTTCCTGGTTCCGTCGATTTTTGAAATCCTCACATCTGCCTGGCTGAGTGCTGTGATCGGATAAACCGACAGTTTCTCGCGGAGGCTTTTGGAAAGATTTGTCATTTCATCCCAGGAGGTAACCAGCTGCTGATGAAGCCATGCATAGATCTGCTTTGCGCGGAAAGGCTTTTCGCCAATCTCTGTCATCAGATTTTTCAGTTCCTCCATTGTCATGGATTTTATATCTGTCATTTTTATTATTTCCTTCTGAATCTGGCAATAAAGAATCCGTCTGTCTTATGTATCCCCGGCAGAAGCTGCAGATACCCGAGTTTTGTGGATTTGCAGTGAAGTTCTTCCGGAATATACGGGTCCAGACTTTCCAGTCGAAACGGATAGTTCTTTAAAAACCATAATACATTTTCTTCGTTTTCCTCACGGGCAATGGTACAGGTGCTGAAGATCAGTGTTCCATCCGGCTTCACATATTTCGCCGCCTTATCCAGAATCATTCTCTGGAGCATTACAATTTCTTCCTGTTTCTGTGGTGTTGCCCGATATTTGATCTCCGGCTTCTTACCGATAACTCCATATCCGGAGCAGGGTACATCTGCGATAACGATATCCGCTGCCTGCTCGGAATCCGGATCATATACGGTCGCATCCTGAACCTTCGCATCTACATTGATCACACCGGTTCTGTGGATATTCTCCTTGATAAGGTCTGCCTTATACTGGCTTACATCCCTTGCATCCACATTTCCATAATCACCCATTTTATCGGCAGCATGAATACTTTTTCCACCCGGCGCCGCACACATATCGATAATGTAATCGCCCTTTTTCGGACTGGCTGCCTCTGCCACCAGCATGGAGCTGATATCCTGCACAAGAATCTTTCCCTGGAGGAATGC
The DNA here is from genome assembly GCF_018785565.1 of Blautia sp. MCC283. NCBI lineage: Bacteria > Bacillati > Bacillota > Clostridia > Lachnospirales > Lachnospiraceae > Blautia > Blautia sp. MCC283. The sequence goes on from NZ_WQQB01000045.1 coordinate 121,243, forward strand.
ATCCAGTGTCAGGATATGATTGTAATCCGAAATCTTCAGGGCATACGGAAGGTATGGTGCCTGCTGTACTGTCACTCCCTGTGCTTTCAGGCTTGTAACAATCTCCTTAAGAGAAGCCTTATGCGTCCGGCACCGCACAGTGATCGGTCTTTCTGTCAGAAAATCTTCCAGGATCTTCTCGGTTGTCTTCACACCGTAGGCAGCTTTCCATTTTTCTACAAGATATTCCGGCATGGAATATTTCACAGAGAGATAACGTACCTCGTCTTCCTCTCTGGATGGAAGTTCCAGTTTTCCTATTTCCCTGGCAATCGTGCGAAGTACACCGTTAACAAAAGGTTTCAGATTATAAAAGCCTTTTCTCTGTGCCAGCTTTACAGCCTCATTGCACACAGCACTGTCCGGAACACTGTCCATAAATTTCAGCTGATATACCGCACTTCTTAAAATCTCACGGATCTGTGGTTTCATCTTATTTACAGGAACCTTGGAAAAAGAATCGATCACATAATCAATGTAGATTCTGTATTCCAGGGTTCCCTCACATACTCTCGTTATAAAACTACGTTCCTGTTTTGGAAGGAACTGATATTTGGAAAGGGCATTGCGGATCGCAATGTGGCTGTGCTCGCCTTCCTCCTCAATCTCCAGCAGGATCTCAAGAATCAGTTCTCTTGTATTTACTCCGCTGTTAATCACGATCTCTACCTCCTGCAAGGATAATCAGTCTCAGAAGCTGTAAAATCGATGCTGCCAGAGCTGCCACATAAGTAAGCGCTGCCGCTGTCAGTACTTTTCTTGCTCCTTTTTTTTCATCTGTACCCAAAATCCCGGTACTTTCCAGCATTTTCAGCGCTCTGGAAGACGCATTGACCTCAACCGGCAAAGTTACCAGCTGAAAAAGTACTGCCAGTGAAAACAGAACAATTCCCAAAGTCACCAGAGGACGGATGGAAAAGATCAGTCCCGCAATAAACAGCGGCCAGGAAAGCTGTGAGCCGATATTGGCTGCCGGTACAATGGCAGATCGGATGTTCAGAGGCGCATAATTGATGGCATCCTGGATCGCATGTCCGCATTCATGGGCTGCCACGCCTACTGCTGCCAGTGAATTTCTTCCATAAATATCCTCAGAAAGGGAAACTGTTTTTGTTCTTGGATCATAGTGATCGGTCAGGCTTCCCCTGATCGGAACCACCTGCACATCCGTGATACCTGCTGCCCTTAAGATCCTCTGTGCAGCTTCCGCGCCAGTGATCCCGGAATGATTCCGAATCTTTTTATAAACAGCAAACGTACTGTGCAGTTTCGCGGATGCAACCAGAGAAAGCAGCATTCCGATCACAAGCAGCAGAACCGTGGGGTCCATCCCCCAGCCATAATAACCATATCCGTACATCACTTATCACTCCCTGGAATCTTTAAACATGTCTCCTGGTTTCAACTGATAGCCCCGCAGAAAAGCATCTACTTCCATCCGTTTCTTGCCTTCCAGCTGTACTTCATGAAGTACCAGCACATTCTGTCCGCAGGCTACCTGAATTCCTTCTTTATCTGCGGCAAGTACAGTTCCCGGTACTTTCCCGGCCTGCGTTTTCAGTACAGAAGCCTTCCAGACCTTCAGCGTTTTTCCATTGATAAAGGTAAAAGCACTCGGCCACGGGTTGAGGCCTCTTACCAGCCGCTCCAGTTCTTCTGCACTTTTTCCAAAATCCAGAAGTCCCATTTTTTTGGAGATCATGGCTGCATATGGTGTCGGGCTTTCTTCCGGCTGTTTTTCGCGGGTGGCAGTTCCGTCAAAGATAGACGGCAGTGTCTGTACCAGAAGCTCTGCTCCTGCCACAGCAAGCTTATCAAACAGGCTTCCTCCTGTCTCATCCTCTGAAAGTGGCACTACGATCCTGGAAATCATATCCCCGGTATCCAGGCCGGTTCCCATCTGCATGATAGTAACGCCGGATTCTTTTTCTCCGTCGATCACAGCCTGTTGGATCGGCGCTGCTCCACGGTACTTCGGAAGAAGGGATGCATGGATATTGATACATCCGAATTTCGGCATATCAAGGATACTCTTTGGAATGATCTGTCCAAATGCCGCTACAACGATAATATCCGGTGCAAGACTTTTAAGCTTCTCCACAAACTCCGGATCTCTTACTTTTACCGGCTGCAGTACCGGAATCTCATGTTTCAGTGCTTCTTCTTTTACAGGGGTAGGCATCATGGTCTTACCTCTGCCCTTAGGTTTGTCCGGCTGTGTGATCACTGCCTCGACCTCATATCCGTTCTCTACCAGCGCCGCAAGTGGTGCCACCGCAAAGTCCGGAGTTCCCATATAAACAATTTTCATATTATCCCGCCTTTAGTCTTCTTCATCATAAGTTACCTTGTGAAGTTCTCCCTCCACAAGCTCTGTATACATTTTTCCATCAAGATGATCGATCTCGTGGCAGAACGCTCTTGCGAGAAGTCCCTCTCCCTCATAGATCTGCTCTTCCATATTTACATCAAGAGCTTTTACTTTCACATAGTTCGGACGTGTTACCTGTCCTGCCATTCCAGGAACACTTAAGCATCCCTCATCACCGGTCTGCTCACCGCTGGTCTCAAGGATCTCCGGATTGATCAGGACAATCGGGCCTTCCCCTACATCAATTACAACAATACGTTTCAGGATTCCCACCTGTGGTGCCGCAAGGCCTACGCCCATTGCATCATACATGGTATCCAGCATATCTGTGATCAGTTCTCCGATCCTTGGTGTCATTTTGTCCACTGTGCGGGATTTTTTTGTCAGTACAGAATCACCCTGTACACGAATTGTTCTAAGTGCCATTTTTTCTTCTCCTTTAACTCATCTGCAGCGATTTCCTTTCTTTATGAAATCGTTACATCATATCATATTGTATATATATCTTCCGGAATCCGGAATTTATCTCTATATATTTCTCCAGCTTTTCTCTGACTGCCGTGAGAAAACGTATATCTGTGTGCTTCAGATGGAGCACCTGGCGGTAAACATCTTTTACTTTTCCTACCGATGCAGACGCAGGGCCGATCATGTGAAGCTCCTCTTTCGGACTTACCCTGCGGATAAAAACTTCTATATAATACATGGCTTTTTTGAGAAGTTCCTCATCCTGGCAGGCGCCAAAAACTGTCATCATATGAGCTGCCGGCGGATAATCCAGAAGCATCCGGTACATCATCTCTTCTTTATAAAATTTCTCATAGTCCTGAATGGCTGCTGCCTGAATACTGTAGTGCTCCGGCTGATACGTCTGTATCACCGCATGCCCCGCCTTATTTCCTCTGCCGGAACGCCCAACCGCCTGGGTAAGGAGCTGAAATGTCCGTTCCCCGCAGTGATAATCATCCATGTTCAGTGAAAGATCTGCAGCGATCACACCTACCAGCGTCACATCCGGGAAATCATGTCCTTTAACGATCATCTGCGTTCCCACCAGAATGTCCGCCTCATGTCTGGCAAAAGCTGCCAGGATCTTCTCATAACTGTCTTTTGTCCTTGTGGTATCAAAATCCATTCGAAGGACACGGGCTTCGGGAAATTCTTTTTCCAGGACTTTCTCGATCTGCTGGGTTCCGGCTTTAAATCCACCGATATGCGGAGAACCACAGGAAGGACAGGATTCTGGTTTCGCAATTTCATATCCGCAGTAATGGCAGACCAGACGGTTGCCATTATGTTCACTTAAAGACACATCACAGTGCGGACATTTCATCACGTGCCCACATGCCCTGCAGGAAACAAAACCTGCATAACCCCGCCGGTTCAGAAACAGCATAACCTGTTCCCTATTCTTAAGTGCATGATCCATCTGCTGTTTCAGTTCCATACTCAGCACGGAACGGTTACCTTTTTTTAATTCTTCCCGCAAATCAACAATTGATACCTGGGGAAGCGGCCGTTCTTCATAACGGGCGTTTAATCGTACCAGAAGATATTCTCCGTCACAGGCATGACTGTAAGCCTCCAGTGACGGTGTTGCAGATCCCAGAACAATACGGGCATGTTCCATGCCTGCTCTCTGAATGGCTGTTTCCCTGGCATGATACCTTGGTGTATTTCCACTTTTATAGGTGGGTTCATGTTCTTCATCGATAACGATCAGTCCCAGATTGGAAAACGGGGTGAACAGCGCAGATCTGGGTCCCACCATCACCTGCACCTCGCCACGTTTCGCTCTTTTGAACTGGTCATAACGTTCTCCCTGGGAAAGTCTGGAATTCAGGACAGAAACTTTATCTCCAAACATGGCATAAAAACGCCGGACTGTCTGATAGGTAAGTGCAATTTCCGGAATCAGCACAATGGCCTGTTTTCCCTCTTCCAGTACTTCCTGGATCAGCCTCATGTAAACCTGCGTCTTTCCGCTTCCGGTCACTCCAAAAAGAAGTGCAGGTCTCGGTTCCGGTTTCTGCCATTCCTGAAAAATCTCTGCAACGGCTTCCTGCTGTTCCTGATTCAGAGAAAGTTCCCCGTCCTCTTTTACCAGTCCACTGTTTTTCGGAATGCGGTACATTTCCTGGCTTTCAATCTTTATAAGGCCCTTTTTTTCAAAAAAATCCAGGACAGAAATACTGGCTCCAAGCTCTTTTGACGCATAGGTATAATCCAAACTTCCTGCCTCCAGAATTGCCCTCAGAAATCTTTCACGAGCTTTAAAGCGACTGCCTTCCAGTTCTTCCAGAAGCTTCTGTGCACGCGCTTTCTCCCCGGTAAAAAAGATCAGCTTTTTTTCTTTGGCTCTTACTTTATCTTTTACAGGAAGTACTGTTTTCAGTGCCTGGATCATGGTAGAACCATACGTTTCTTTCATCCATGCCGCAAGTGCGATCAGTCTGGATTCCGTTGTTTCACTGTCCGTGGACACTCCCTGGATTTCCTTCGTCTTCGAGGCATCATATTTGGCTTCTGTAGAAGTTCCGATCACATAACCCTTTCGGAGTGTATTTCCCTTCCCGAACGGTACAGTAACCACAACGCCTGGTTTTATGGCCGGTTCCAGTTCTTCCGGAATGCGGTACTGAAAATCCCGGTCAACTTTCTCATGAGAAATGTCAATGATCACATCTGCATAGACCATCCGATTACGCTTTCCGATCTTCTTCCAGGATTTCCCGGATCAGAACTCTCTCATCCATCGGATATTTCTTACCCTTGATCTCCTGGTAATCCTCATGTCCTTTTCCTGCGAGGACAATGATATCTCCCGGTTCTCCATGATGGATCGCATAGGCAATAGCCTCCTTACGGTCAGGGATCTCTACATATTTACCATCGGTTTTCGCCATTCCGATCTTGATATCATCGATGATGGCCTGAGGATCTTCATCACGTGGATTATCAGAAGTGATGATCGTGAGATCTGCCATCTTGCCGGAAACCTCACCCATCTCATAGCGGCGGAGCTTGGAGCGGTTTCCCCCACATCCAAACAGGCATACCAGTCTGTGCGGGTTATATTCCTTCAATGTTCCAAGAAGGCTCTCAAGCGCCATGGCATTGTGCGCATAATCGATCATCAGCGTAAATTCGTCGGATACCTTGATCATCTCAATACGACCTTTCACCTTGGCTACTTTCAGCGCTTTGATGATATTCTCTTCAGATACTTTGAAATGACGGCAGATGGCGATGGCTGTCAGGGAATTGTAAATACTGAATTTGCCAGGAATATCGATCTCCACCGGAAAATCAAGAAGTCCCTTTACATGGTAGGAAATTCCAAGATATCCTTTTCTTCCCACCAGTTTCGCATCTTCTGCACGGAGATCCGCTTTTTCAGAAAATCCGTATGTCTCAAGCTCACAGGTATGGCCATCGATAATACGTTCAAAATGTTCATCATCACGGTTTACGATACCAACCTTACATTGTTTCAGAAGCATGGATTTACAGTGAAGATAATCATCGAAATCTTTATGTTCATTCGGTCCGATATGATCTGGCTCAATATTTGTGAAAATTCCAAAATCAAAGACAAATCCCTGGGTTCTGTGGAGCATCAGTCCCTGTGAAGAAACCTCCATAACTACCGCGTCGCAGCCCGCTTCAACCATATCATGGAAATATTTCTGAACCATATACGATTCCGGTGTTGTATTGGCTGCCGGGATATGTTTCTCTCCAATAATGGCTTCGATCGTTCCGATCAGGCCAACCTTATATCCTGCATTTTCAAGGATAGACTTCACCATGTAAGTGGTGGTTGTCTTACCCTTGGTTCCCGTGATTCCGATCGTTTTCAGTTTCTTCGCCGGATGTCCGAACCATGCTGCGGAAATAAACGCCATGGCATAACGGGTATCTTCCACCTGGATCACAGTTACATCTGCCGGAGCTTCCACCGGTTCTTCTACGATGAGAGTTTTTGCACCTTTTGCCACAACATCCGGCACGAATTTATGGCCGTCCACAACTGCGCCTCTGATGCAGATAAAAAGACTTCCCTCTTCTACTTTACGGGAATCATACACAACAGAAGAAACTTCCTGGTCTGTATTTCCCTGAAGGCATTTGTATTCAAGATGTTCTAATAAGGATAAAAGTTTCATTTTTTCTCCTCCATTTTCCCTTTTTCCGGCTGCCAGATGACAGTCAGGATACGGGAAGGCATACTGTTCTTATTTTGTGTACATACCATATAGAATAGCACACCTGCCCCCTGTTTTCAACGTTTCTTTACGCCAGGACACTCCCTGTAAAAAGCCCGTTTATTATTGTTTTCACCAGAACACGCAATGTCATTTTCTGCCATAGATCCGGGCATATTTTCTTCGCAGCCAGAGAACTCCCATCCCCGTCACCCCAGCACTCACTGCCAGCAGTACAAACAGCGACGGCTCCGTATTGTCGCCCGTCTGTGGATGAGAAGATGCTGCCCTTGCCATTTCTTCCTGTCCGGAAGAAGGATCTCCTCCTGTCTTTTCCTCAGGGCTTTCTTCTGGTGTTGGTGTCTCGTTTCCTTCTACTGTGATCTCGGCGGATGCCTCCATCTGTTTCTCACCGGTTTCCTGGCTTGTGACGGTTACCTTGTTAAAAAGCTTCTGATTTACCGTTTTTTCCGGGATCTTCACCTCTGCCTGAAGGGATACTGCTTCCCCTGGCGCTATTTTTTCGATCAGAGCTTTGGTTTTCGTACTGTTTAATGTAATCCCTTCCTGTTCCACAAAACGAGCCTCAATCCCCTCTGCCTGAAAACGTTCTGTCCCCACAACAGAATGAAGTGTTTTTTCCCCGGTATTGATGATGCAGATCTGATAAGTGACTGTTTCTCCTGGCATTGCAGTCTCTCTGTCCGCTGTTTTCTTTACAGAAAAATCTGCTTTCAGCGGCTGCAGCGGACTGACCATCTGCGCTTTCCGAAAAATCATCTCCTCCGGCCGTCCCTTTACTTTCGCACCTGCTTCTACTTTATGTTCCAGATCTTTTTCCTGTTCATTTAAAAGCGGTGCCAGAATATAAAAACTCCGCTTCTCGCCGGCTTTCAGCTCTGCCACCTCTGCATCTGCACCTTCTCCGTCAAGTCCCTCAGCCTCCTCCCACTGCTGTGTGATCTTCGGGCAGGAAAAGCTGCTGGTCATTTGTATATCGATCAGATCCACATCGCCGGTATTAGCAAGGTCCACACGGTAGCGGATGGTCTTCCCTGCTTTCATTTCTTCCGTCTCTGAAGTCAGAGAAAGTGTCATATCTGCTTTTTCTGTGTCTGCATCCGCAGAAGGCGAAATTTCCTCCGGTTCTTCTTCCGGCATTTCCTCAGGTTCTTCCGCGTCTTCCGTATCTTCGGACATATCTTCCTCCATATCCATATCTTCCTCTTCAACACCTTCCAAAGGCAGTGCAGCACTTTCTACATTTTCTCCTCCGGTCTCCGTTCTCTCCTGTGTGCTCTCACTCTCTTCCTCCGGCGCTTCATTCTCTTTGCATACTGTTTCCCCGGATGCCAGCTCCTCCATGTGCTCATATCCATCCTCCTTTTCCCGGTCATCTGACAATTCCTGTCCCGACTGAAGTTCAGAATCCGCAGCCATTCCCGGTTGAACACTTCCAAACAGCACAGTTCCGGCCACTGCAGCCGCAACTGTGATCTGCTTTATCTGTTTCCATATTCTGTTTTTCATTTCAATTCTCCATTTCTGCCTGTTATGGCATTATCTTTTACACATTCACTTTTAACAGAAGCTTACTTTTCCACAGACAAAGGCATCCCTCCCCGGAAAAACGGTGCATAACCGTCGGCAAAACAATATTTATCAGTAAAAATAGGATTTCTGCATCGAACTGATGCGTGAATATATTCCGCAGAACACGGACTTAAGACTCTTCCAATGTAGCACATTCCTCAATCAGGTGCAACCAGATATAAAAATTATAAAGTTTGTTTAAACTTTCTTTATAAATTTTCGATTTCTTTTAGATTACCGACATAATTTAAACATATTTCCTCTATATAATAGGTCTTGGATAGATGAAAAACCACTCTCTATCTCCCCCCTCAAAAAATAGTAGGAAATGAACCGCCTGACCGAATCAGGCGGTTTTTCCTTGTCTGAAAATTCACGGCCTGACAACTATCTGTAAACCGTATTCATCTAAAATTCTATTGCATTTCCAACATAGGTCTTTTATAATAAAATATAATACTCGTTACTATTGAACAGTAACCAATTTTAAAGAGAAATGAGGTATTTCCTATGAGCGAAAAAACTGTAGTAGTTGCATTAGGCCACCGAGCACTTGGTACCACACTTCCTGAGCAGAAAACAGCCGCCCGACTTGCAGCCAAGGCAATCGCAGACCTGGTTGAAGAGGGAACCCGCGTGGTAATCTCCCACAGCAACGGTCCGCAGGTAGGGATGATCCACACCGCAATGAATGAATTCGGCAAGGCACATCCTGATTATACATTTGCACCAATGTCCGTATGTTCTGCCATGAGCCAGGGTTATATCGGCTATGACCTTCAGAACGCCATTCGTGCGGAACTTATTTCCAGAGGAATCTATAAACCTGTCAGCACCATTCTCACACAGGTTGTCATTGATCCATATGATGAAGCATTTTCCGAACCGGAGAAGATCATCGGTCGTGTCCTGAATGCAGAAGAAGCAGAAGCCGAGGAAGAAAAAGGAAACTTCGTCACAAAAGTAGGGGAAGGACAGTACAGAAGAATCCTTGCAGCACCGAAGCCACAGAAGATCGTGGAGATCGAGACCGTGAAAGTTCTTTCCCAGGCAGAGCAGATCGTTATCGCAGCAGGCGGTGGCGGAATCCCGGTTCTTGAGCAGGGTACCCAGCTGAACGGTGCCAGTGCTATCATCGAGAAGGACCGTGCAGCAGGACTTCTTGCAGAGGAACTGAACGCAGATACTCTGATGATCCTTACAAGTGTTGAGAAGGTAAGCCTTAACCACAACACCGATCAGGAATCTTATCTGGATACCATCTCCACAGAAGATGCGAAGAAATACATTGCAGACGATCAGTTCGCTGCAGGCTCCATGCTTCCGAAGATAGAAGCAGGTGTTTCCTTCGTTGAAAAAGGCACCGGACGCCGTACCATCATCACCGATATGGCTCACGCCAAAGACGGATACTGTGAGAAAACAGGAACCATCATTAAATAATTATCTATAAACACAGAATATAAAGTGAAATATAAATATCCACTTTGCCATGACAATATCCCGCAGAGAACTGCTGATCCTGCCAGCAGCTCTGCGGGATATTTTTTATACCGGAAAACTGGCGCAAAAAAACACAGATACAGCGCATAATGCCATATCTGTGTATTTTTATAATCTATGTCTTAATCTGTATCCGTTCAGACAGGCATCAAAAATCCATACTTTACTGCCTGGCTCCGCATCAGAGAACGGTTCCTCTGCCAATCTGTCCGGCCATTTTACATGGATTTTCGCTCAGCGATCTCCGCCATCTTCGCCTCATTCAGACGGGTATCTCCATGAACACGGCTGTAGGAAAGATATCCGTTCATACGGTCGATCTTCGTCAGGTTTCTGGAACCGCAGACCGGACACACATCCATCTCCAGCTCCTCGTGACCACAATCATCACAGTATGCGAGAGAAAGGTTCACGCCCTCATAATACCCCAGATCCATGGCTCTACGGATCAATGTACGGATGGCTTCTTTATTGTAGCCGATCGGATAACGTACATACTGGATCTTACCGCCATTGCAAAGCTCCCAGAAACGACCCTCCAGATCCTGTTTCTCGATCGGGGTTACATCCTCGGTTACATGGCAGTGGAAACTGTTGCTCACATATGGTCTGTCAGAAACACCCTCAATGATTCCGTACATCTTACGGAACTGTTCTACCTGAAGGCCGCAGAGACTCTCTGCCGGTGTTCCGTAGATTGCGTAAAGATAGCCATCTTCCTTCTTGTACTGATTTACCTTGTCATTGATATATTTCAGGACTTCCAGAGCAAAGGCACCATCCTCTGCAATGGATTTGCCATTGTAAAGCTCCTGCAGCTCATTAAGTGCTGTAATACCAAAGGAAGCTGTCATCGGCTTCAGGATCTTGCCGATTTTTTCATTCGGTTTCAGATGTCCACCGTAGAAACCACCCTCACAGTAGGCAAGAGGATTGGTAGACGCACGCATCTGTCCCAGATACTCATACGTACGGATATGCAGATTACGGATCATTTCCAGATAGAAATCCAGAACTTCATAGAAATCTCTGCTCTCCGCCCTGGCCTTGGCAAGGATCATCGGAAGATGAAGGCTTACCGCACCGATGTTAAAACGGCCCACAAAAACAGGCGTATCATTCTCATCTGCCGGTTCCATGCCGCCACGCTCATACCACGGACTTAAAAAAGCACGGCATCCCATCGGGCTGATGACTTTTTTGTATTTCTTGTACATGCTGGAAATATAGCCTGCTCCGGACATGGACAGCCAGTCCGGATACATGGTCTTGGAGGAGCACTCCACACCATCCTCAAAAATATCCTCACAGCACTTTCCAGGACCGTGGATCTCTTTGTCATAGAGGAATACGATCTTCGGAAACAGTACCGGTTTCTTATGTCCGGCTTTTCCCTGGCCTCCCTGATGAACTTCAAGGAGAGAAACCGTACACATCTTCTCAAACTGCTCAGTTCCAAGACCAAGTGTTACTGTAACAAACGGATAATCGCCTCTGGAAGAACCAACCGTATTCAGCTTATACTCAATTCCCTGCCATCCCTGGTCATAATCCCTGCGGACTTTGTCAAGGGCATACTCGATCGCACGTTCCTCGCGGCCGCTCCAGCTCTCATCGGAGTATTTCAGAAATTCGGAAATATATTTATCATAGCTCTTCTTCGCATACGGTGCCAGGATCTTATCAACTTCCGGAACGGTAAAACCACCGTACTGCTGCGCCGCTGTGCTGAGGATGATATCGCCCATAACATCAAAGGCTGTGTCCAGAGTCTTCGGCTCATTATACCAGACATTACCCATCTCAAAACCGCCGCTTAAAACAGCTGCCACATCAAACAGACAGCAGTTCATAGTATCCAGACGTGCAGACTGATCATGAATATAAATATAACCGTCCTTACATGCCTGAAGCTCATTACGGTTCATAAAGAACTTCCGGTAAAGCTCCTTGTTCAGCTCATTAAAGATCAGGCTTCTCTTGGTTGCAACAAGCGCACTGTCTGTATTGGCATTGCTCTTATCACCGATGTAGCGGATGGCCTGGCTCTTGGTGTAAACGTCATCCATCATGTGGATGAAATCCAGCTTGTAATTCCGGTAATCGCGGTAGCTCTTGGCAACTGCAGGATTCACCCGCTCCAGTGCACCCTCCACGATGTTGTGCATCTCCTGGATCTCGATCTCATTTTTCCCAAGGGAATCCGCATGCTCCTGAGCAAAACGGCAGATAAAATCCTTCTCCTCATCGGAAAAAGTATAAAGGATACGCTCTGCTGATTTATTTACGGCAGCCACGATTTTCTGAGGATTAAACTCCTCTCTTGTTCCGTCTTTCTTAATCACATATAACATGACTCATCTCTCCCGAATACTATATATAGTATTGTTATTCTCTATATCTTGGTTTTTTTCTATATATTGTGCTAGGCATGAGTATACCACAGCTGGGAGGAAAAGAAAAGGGGTATTTCTGTATACAAGAAAATACAGACTCTTAGCACCGCATGATCTCACTGCGGAAATATTCTTACAAATTCATTCTGATCCATTCTACGATAAAATCCCATAACTGGGGAAACAAAGCAACCAGTGCCACTATAAGCCATATGATCCAGCTTATACTGTTTCTTTTCCGTCCTTCGTTCTGCTGCTTTTTCCCCTGGTTTGGAACTTCTGTACGGTTCCTGTCTGCCGTTGTTTTATTCATGGTGTTACCTGCCGGTACGGTCTTCCTTACAGTTGCAGCTGCATTTCCTGTATTTCGATTTCCGTTTGGATTCCGGTTCGCACCTGCATTCCGGCCTGTATTCATATTCCGGCCCGTATTCATATTCTGGCCTGCATTCGTATTCCGGCCCATATTTGTACTCCGGTTCACTCTGCCGCCGCGCTGTGCTGTTTTGTCCACAGTTTGTCCATACTGTCGCATCATATCCCGCACTTTTGCGGAAGCATGCCTGTAATGTACATCCCGGGGTTCATTAAGATGGTAGAGTATTTCATCATTTCTGTAAGGCATCCCGCACAGCGAACACCTGCCATTTACAACCCTGCCGCCACAAACCTGACACTTCTCACCTGCCATAAACTCCCTCCATTCTGTCCGTTAAAACGGACATTCACATTTCTTTTTATCAATCGGACATTCGCATTCTTTCCTGCTGTATGTCCCTGAATGCGATCGCTTCACAATTTACATTCAGTATATCATATCACGCTCTCAATACCCAGTATTTTTCCCTGGTCCGGGACCGGACTTCACATCACCTTATATTGCCACCCTGGCCATTTTCTGCTATAATACCCCACAGAGCAATAAGCCCAAAAATCATCAGGAGGAGCCGATAATGAACACAATCACAATCCCCGCAACCTATCATGCAGACCTCAACCTCCATGACACACAGATTGCGATCAAAACAGTAAAAGATTTCTTCCAGCAGACACTCTCCCAGAAGCTTAATCTTCTCCGAGTATCCGCTCCAACATTTGTAGCACCGGAATCCGGCCTTAATGACAACCTTAACGGTGTAGAACGCCCGGTAAGCTTTGATATCAAGGCTATCGAAGGCAGCAACGCCGAGATCGTACACTCCCTTGCGAAATGGAAACGCTACGCTCTGAAAAAATATGGTTTTTCTCACGGTGAAGGCCTCTACACAGATATGGTAGCGATCCGCCGCGATGAAGATCTGGACAATATCCACTCTGTTTACGTAGACCAGTGGGACTGGGAAAAGATCATCTCCAAGGAAGAGCGCACTATGGAAACTCTCAAGGAGACCGTACGCACCATCTACAGTGTCCTTCGTAAAACTGAGAAATACATGGCTGTACAGTACGACTACATCGAAGAAATCCTTCCGAAAGACATCTTCTTCATCACAACGCAGGAGCTTCTTGACATGTATCCGGACTGCACACCAAAGGAACGTGAATACAAGATCGTCCGTGAAAAAGGTGCCGTATTCCTTATGAAAGTCGGAAAAACCCTCACAAACGGAGAGCGCCACGACGGACGTGCCCCGGACTACGATGACTGGGAACTGAACGGTGATATCCTTGTATACTATCCGGTACTTGACATTGCACTTGAGCTTTCCTCCATGGGAATCCGTGTTGACGAGGTTGCGCTTGACCGCCAGCTTACAGAAGCAGGCTGCGATGACAGAAGAGAGCTTCCTTTCCAGAAAGCCATCCTGAACAAAGAGCTTCCGTACACCATCGGTGGTGGTATCGGACAGTCCAGAATCTGTATGTTCTTCCTGCGTAAAGCGCACATCGGAGAAGTACATGTATCTCTCTGGCCAAAAGAAATCACAGATGCTGCAGAGGCACACGGACTTCAGCTTCTCTAAAACATCTTGCAGATTTATTTATAATTTTTGCGGAAATGAGGTAATAACGTGAACATTCTGTTTTTTCTGATTCCCAAAAGCGAAGTCGCCTACATCTTCGAAGATGAGACCCTTCGCCAGACCCTTGAAAAAATGGAGCACCGCAAGTACTCCTGCATTCCCATCCTCACCATGGATGGCAAATATCTCGGCACCATCTCAGAAGGCGACCTTCTCTGGGGCATGCGTCGGGCCGACATTCACGATATCAAGGAAACAGAAGGCGTTCCCATCATGGCAATTCCACGCCGTGCCACCTATAAACCGGTCCATGCAGATTCCAATATGGAAGATCTCCTGGATCGCGCCATCAATCAGAACTTCGTGCCGGTTGTGGATGACCAGGGCGCCTTTATCGGAATCATAACCAGAAAATCCATCATCAAATACTGTTACAACGAAATGAAAGCCGCACAGGGCGCTGCTGAAGAATAAACTCAGCCACCAGCGCCAAACAACCAAAACAAGGCTCCGGTTCCCGGCATAAAGCGAACATTCTCATTCCGCTTTCCGGGAACCGGAGCCATATTTTATTCAGACAGACATTTTCACTTCAGGCAACAGTTTTGCAGTTTCTGTGCCATTCTTTATCTGATTCACTCAGACCTTCATCAGATCACTCTCACGATATTCAGCTTCTCATCTGCAAGTACCATATCCGCACGTTTTCCAGGCACAAGAGAACCCACCTCTCCATAGATGCCAATGCTCTTTGCAGGATTTCTGGTAGCTGCAAAAATCGCTGTATGTTCCGGCACGCCCATTGCGATCACGCACTGCATACATTCATAGAGGTTGGTTGCGGAACCGGCAATGGTGCCATCCTCAAGAACTGCTTTACGGTTGTTCATGATAACCTTCTGGCCGCCCAGCTCATAAACACCGTTTTCCATTCCTGCTGCCATCATGGAATCGCTGATCAGTACGATCCGTTCTTCCCCGAACATCCGAAATGTATTTCTTACTACAGCCGGATGAATATGAATCCCGTCTCCGATCATTTCTGCCATACACAGCGGATCATCTGCCGCTGCCGCGATCACACCAGGCGCACGGTGTCCAAGCGGATTCATGGCATTGTACAGATGAGTTACATGATGGGCACCCTTTTCCATGGCTTTTGCCGCACAGTCGTAATCCGCGCCTGTATGGCCGATGGAAATCACCACATCATCTTTAAGTGCTTCAATAAACGCCTCTGCACCTTCCATATTCGGAGCCACAGTCACAACCTTTATCATTCCGCCGGAAGCTTCCTGACATTCCCGGAAAAATCTGATGTCCGGTTTGCGGATATATTCCTCTACATGTGCCCCCTTTTTCGCAGGATCCAAAAACGGTCCCTCCATGTTCAGGCCCACGATCCTGGCACAGCTGTCATCCTGCTCCACTTCTGTCGCGGAAGCAAAAATCCGGATCAGCTGTTCCATCGGAAGTGTCATTGATGTAGGACAATAGGAAGTAATTCCATGTGCTTTCTCATACTTGAGGATTTTTTTAAGGCCGGTGGCATCTGCATCTGAAAAATCATGTCCCACAGCACCATGGCTGTGAATATCCACAAGTCCCGGCAAAACCTTCAGGCCCGAAGCGTCAATTTCTTCTTTATCAGATACTTCCTCCTCACTGGAAACAATTCTGCCATTTTCCACATAAAGATCCATCTTCCGGTAACTGCCGTCTTCCTGAAAAACATTTCCATTTCGAATAATCATAGTTTTTTCCCTCTCCATTGTTTTTTATAAAAGTCCTTTTCACTGATCAGACTCCATATTTCCCCTTTTATCACTTTTCTTTCTGATTGTTCATTATAGCACATTTTTATCTTAAAATCTGTCATACAGAAAAAAACTGATATTTTCCTCCGGCAATTTTGTACCAGATATGGAAAATATCAGTTTTCAGTAATTGAAATTTATAAGGTTTTTGAAAGGAACTCACGAAGTCTCTTGTTCTTTGGATTGGCAAAAAATTCCTTCGGGGAATTCTCCTCCTGGATCTTTCCCTCATCAATGAAAAGAACTCTGGTTGCAACCTCGCGGGCAAATCCCATCTCATGAGTTACCACAACCATGGTCATACCGGATTTTGCAAGCTCCTTCATCAGTTCCAGAACCTCTCCGACCATCTCCGGATCAAGTGCGGATGTAGGCTCATCAAACAGCATCACATCCGGGTTCATGGCAAGGGATCTTGCAATGGCGATACGCTGCTTCTGTCCACCGGAAAGCATGTCCGGATAAGAATCTGCCTTGTCCGGAAGTCCGACACGCTTGAGAAGCTCCAGAGCTTTTTTCTCTGCTTCTTCTTTGCTCATCAGCTTCAAAGTTACCGGTGCCAGCATGATATTCTCTTTTACGGTTTTATGCGGAAAGAGATTAAACTGCTGGAATACCATTCCGATCTTCTGTCGGTGACGGTTGATATCTACCTTCGGATCTGTGATATCAGTTCCCTCAAAAAGGATTTTTCCCCCGGTTGGCTCCTCAAGAAGATTCAGCGAACGGAGAAATGTGGATTTACCACAGCCGGACGGTCCGATGATGGCTACTACTTCACCGCGACGGATCTGTGTGGTGATCCCGTTAAGGACCTGATTGCTGCCGTAGGCCTTCTGAAGTCCCTGCACGTCAAGAAGTACCTCATTACTTACGCTCATTGTTTCTCAGCCTCCTCTCAAGTCTTCCTACAAGGTATGTAAGGAAACAAACGATCACAAGATAAATTGCCGCTACTGCAAGCAGCGGGAACAGGGCACTGTAGGTCTGGCTTCGGATGATATCTCCGCCACGGGTCAGATCTGTAAGACCGATATAACCACTGATGGAGGTCTCCTTCAGAAGTACGATCATCTCATTTCCAAGTGCCGGAAGGATATTCTTTACGGCCTGTGGAAGAATGATCTTGGTCATAGTCTGTGTATAGTTAAGTCCAAGGCTTCGTCCTGCCTCAAACTGTCCCTGATCAATGGACATGATACCGGAACGGACGATCTCTGCCACATATGCTGCGGAGTTCATTCCAAACGCAATGATGGCAACGATCACTTTACCCGGATCTACGGTAGCAAAAATAACATAGTAAACGATCAGCAGCTGTACCATGGTTGGTGTTCCACGGATCACAGTCAGGTAAACTCTGCAGATCACATTAAGGATCTTAAGTTTCCCCGTCTTATCATGTGTGGAACGGACAATGGCAATCAGAAATCCCAGAAAAACGCCAAGCAGCACCGCAAAGAATGTAATAATGATGGTGTTTTTCAGACCAGATACAATAAACTGCCACCGGCTGTCGTCCAGAAAATTAAACTGAAACTGTTCAATAAGACTCAAAATTTCCACCCTTTCCAAAACTACAGGTTCCGAAATCCGGAAAAGTCCCCCGGATATCCGGAACCTGCGTGTAATTTTTGTAATTTTTCGTCAAGCGGATATTCGCGATCCGCATTCGCTACTTGCTCATAACTCAGTAAACTGCCAAGCAATTTATTGAGTTAATTTATTTCTGTACGATGATAACCTGCTCTGCGGTTGTATATGGATCTGTGAAATCAATGCTCTTCTTACGATCCTCTGTTACAGTCATTCCTGCTGCGCCAAAGTCAGCTTTTCCGGATTTTACTGCATTTACGATGGCATCAAATTCCATATCCTCAACCTTCAGATCGTATCCAAGCTTATCACAGATTGCCTGTGCGATATCAACGTCGATACCTACGATATTATCTCCGTCATAATATTCATATGGCTGGAATGTTGCGTTCGTTGCCATGGTCAGAGTTCCCTTGGAATGATCTGCATCCTTCGGAGTCTCATATGGAGTCTTGCCTGCATCATCACCGATGTAGTTGTCTCTGATGGAATCCAGTGTTCCGTCATCCTTAAGCTCTTTCAGTGCGTCGTTGAATTCTTTGGTAAGATCTGTGTTGTCCTTGGAAATACAGATCGCATACTCCTCTTTATCAAATACGTTATCGATAAGCTTAAGGTCATCATTCTTATCAACGAACTTCTTGGCCGGCTCGCTGTCGATAACCACGCAGTCGATCTTGCCCTGTTTCAGAGCCATTACTGCATCGTTACCTTTATTATATCTCTCTACTGTTGCATCTTTGATATCTGTAGCGATGGTGTCACCGGTAGTTCCAAGCTGAACACCGATCTTCTTTCCGGTAAGATCATCTGCGCTCTTGATCTCATCTGCTGCAAAAACAGCGGATGTCATGGATACTGTCATAGCTGCCGCAAGTGCAAGTGCCATAAATTTTCTCTTCATTTTTTCTTCCTCCTGAATTCTCTTGTACATCGCGAAAGGGGCTGCTTCTTTCTCTTAATGCAGCAGCGCATTTCGCGATGTACAGCATAATTATGCATCTCCGTGCATATTGCTTTGTTTTATGATACCATGTTTCTGACAAAATGCAAGCACATAAAATCCATAAATCCGAAATTCCCCTTCTATTTTATGGGAATTCCATGGGGAAAATTCACTTTTCGATAACAATTATCCAGTATACTATACTATCAGAGACAGCAACTGGAAAAAACTGGCGTGTTTTTTCCATGCGGGTCTTGTGCTCCAACAGAAAAACCAAGTATAATATTCAGAAACAAGAGGAGGTTATCATTATGAAATTCACGAAAATGCACGGCATTGGAAACGATTATGTATATGTAAACTGTTTTGAGGAGACTGTCAAAGATCCTGCCGCAGTGGCGAAATTTGTCAGCGACCGCCACTTTGGCATCGGTTCCGACGGTCTGATCCTGATCCGCCCGTCTGAGATCGCAGACTGTGAGATGGATATGTACAACCTGGACGGATCCCAGGGCGCCATGTGCGGAAATGGTATCCGCTGCGTTGCCAAATATGTCTACGACCACGGCATTGTGGACAAAACATCTTTAAGCATTGCCACAAGAAGCGGTATTAAATATGTAGATCTTACGATCCGCGATGGCAAGGCTTCCATGGTAAAAGTCAACATGGGCTCCCCGATCCTCACTGCAAAAGAGATCCCGGTGGTTGCCGAAACCGAGCAGGTGATCAACGCTCCCATCACCGTTGACGGAAAAGAGTATCATATGACTGCAGTTTCCATGGGCAATCCTCACGCCATCATCTACGTAGATGATGTGGACAGCCTTGACCTGGAAAAAATCGGCCCGTCCTTTGAGAATCACGTTTGCTTCCCTGACAGGGTCAACACCGAGTTTGTTCAGGTGATCGACCGCCACACCGTTAAGATGCGTGTCTGGGAGCGCGGCTCCGGAGAGACTCTCGCCTGCGGCACCGGCGCCTGTGCAGTCACAGTCGCTTCCATCCTCAACGATAAAGTTGACGGCAGCAAACCGGTAACCGTACAGCTCCTTGGCGGAGACTTAAATATCTCCTGGGAAAGAGACGAAAATCTCATCTACATGACCGGTCCGGCAACTACGGTGTTTGATGGAGAGATTGATCTTGGGTTTTTAGGTGAATAAATGGAAATGGAGGGAGCTTTTTGTAGCTCCCTCCTGACATATTATACCTCTGTTATATTTCTGTATCTCCCCCTGCAAAGCGTCTCAGTTCTCCGGACATTTTGCGGTAGATATCTTTGTAGTGTGACTTGGGGGATACCTGTTTAATATTTAATTCGCCGCTTTTCTCATTGAATATTGCACCCAGGCGGTATCGGTTCCTGTACATGAGCAAGCCATTCGCCTCTTCCAGAATCTGTTTTGCAAGCAGTGAATCTGTTCTTCTGCAGAAAATTACAAATGTAAAGTATATTGGCTGTTTTTCCTCTTCTTTTCCAATATTATCCCTCCAGAATTCCCCGAAAAAATCATTCAGCTGTTTTGTATGCTCGTCTTTCAAGGTTTCTGTTTCGATCACGGACAATATATGGACTTCTGAGGCCTCCGCTTTTTTATAAAAAACAGCATTTCCCTGATCTGAAAAATCGAATTCCCGCTCTTTTTCATAGCCATCCGCTACACAGGATTTCTTTATATTTTCTTTTACATGGTCATCTTCTTCATATGGATATATACTTGCACAGGTCCGTGGTAAAATCTTCTGCTCATTTGGCCAGACATAATAATGATCCTGGCCCACAAAACTGAATGGCTTCCAGACTTTATCCCTGCCTGCGTAATATCGGAAACTTCGGTGATAGATCATCATATAATAACTCCATGTAACTACATAGCCAATCAAAATCACCAAAAAAGAGACACAGGAAATACGTAAAAAGCTGCACATATACACAGCTACAATTTCAAAATCGCTAAACACAAACCGCTGTGACAATATAAATGCAATTTTGGACATAATTGCAAGTACCAGCGTAACCGCCTGCCAGAAAAAAATTCCTCTCTGATATGCGGCCCATTTGGATTTCTGAGATTTTTCCCGCATAAATCCCATTGCATACAAAGGATTCTCTTCCCCAAAACGGTTTGCAAATGGTTCAAATCTGAGATATCCAAACTTTCGAACAGCAATTATATACCCTACTACAGTTGCCATAAGCTGTTTTGTAGTATCATTGCCCAATTTCATAAAAAGAAATACATCATCCATAAGATATGCAATAACGAGTATTGCTATTAATGTTGGAATATTTATGTACTCAATAGAAAACATAGTAATCCCCCACGATATTTCTGATCAGGCAAACGGTAGTAATCTACATTCACTGCTTGCCATCACCCGTTTCGTTTTCAATTTCTTCTTCCTTTTCCTCCACCACCTCAACTATATCCAACAACTCCCTACGCATCCGAACATATTTAGATTTCTGTTTGGAATGGAGAAATGGCGGCATGAGCTTTACCTTCTGCTCTTCCATGCCCCAGCTTATATCTTTCACATCAAACCAGAAGACACCGTATATTTCTTTCATTCCAGGATCTTGTTCCTGCTTGCTTCGCCTGAACTTTCGAAGTTTTTTTCTTATTTGATAGATATCTTTATTCGTTATCATCGAAGTTTCTGCAAAAGCAAGGATGTTCAGATTTTTTCCTTCTGGCTTTTCATAAAAATCCCAGAACTTCCGGTCTTCTTTATCCCAGTATATCTTTTTGGATGTTGGTGCAGCATTTCTTTCAAAGTCAGATAATATGGATTGTCTTACTTTTTCTGGTTTGTATATATCTCGGTAGCTTCTTTTATAGATTCTTGCGTACCTTGCATATTTTGTATAGATTACGCTATAATAAATATCCACCGATACCCATCCTATGATAATCATAATAAAGTATACAAACATAGTATTTTCCGCTTGGTGTCTGACTTACTGTTACAGATTTCAGGCTGTATTCCTCTGGAATAATCCTGTGCTGTTTTAAGTGGACTTGTCCAATCTTAGGCAATTTCAAACATCCATTGGATATCGTTATGTTCCCATTGATGCAGACCGTAGAATAGCTGTTTTTATTCCGCTTCTTTGATTTGAACCGTGGAAAACCTGTTTTCGGCTGTTTGAAAAAGTTCTGAAATGCCGTATCAAGGTGCCTGAGCGATTGTTGTAATGCGATACTATCTACTTTCTTTAAAAATCCGTATTCTTCCGTTTTCTTCATTGCAGCCATTTCTTTTGCACAAATAGTATATGTTACATTGGTCTTATTCTCCTCATACTGCCTGATTTTTCTATCAAGCCAATGATTATATACCATTCTCACACATCCAAAAGTCTTAGCAAACAAAATCTTCTGCTCATCATTGGGATATATTCTGAATTTATATGCTCTGTTTGCCACCATGCCACTTCCTTTTCCTAGAAAAATCATCTACGATACTCGACCACAAGCACAAGATGATAGTATAGTAAGAATGCTAAATGTGTGTTATTATTTAAATTTATTGTATTTTAATTTTTATTATTTGACTAAATATACTATACTATGATTAGGATATTCTATCAAGTAGGTAACAGACGCAATTCATCTCCCACCTTAGATATTGGAGTCTTCTTGCTA
Source organism: Blautia sp. MCC283 (assembly GCF_018785565.1). Classification (NCBI taxonomy): domain Bacteria; kingdom Bacillati; phylum Bacillota; class Clostridia; order Lachnospirales; family Lachnospiraceae; genus Blautia; species Blautia sp. MCC283. The sequence goes on from NZ_WQQB01000045.1 coordinate 143,329, forward strand.
GAAGAGGATAAAAAAGGGAAAACCCCCTCTGTAAGAAATACTGCCATTTCCTCAGAAAAGATTTTCCCGGTTATAGTTCATCTGTCTTAATTGTTGTGTCCCGGATACTTATCCCATATCTGTGTAATTGTTTTCCTGAAGCAGGATATTGTATCTATATTTTTTATTATACACATAATTATTTCTGAATACAATGTTTATTTGTTTTATTTTTCAGATAAATACCAGAACCCGCTCCACAATAAACACCGCCGCACACGCCAGCAGCGCTACTGTGATCAAACTTTTCTCTTTATATGCCGCAATAAGGGCTACGAAGAATCCCGCGGCGCCGGAGATGATGCTGTCTGTGGCTTTCAGGATGGCCGGGAAGGTCATGGCTGCAAGACAGGCGTATGGCACATAGTACAGAAAGGACTTGATAAACGGGCTTTTGATCTCGTTTTTTGCAAGAGCGAGGGGCAGCATACGGATGAGATAGGTGACTGCTGCCATCACCAGGATATAGAGATATACATTATGACTCATGAGATGCTTCCTCCTTCTCTTCCACCGGACAGAAATAAGCTGCCAGGCCTGCTACCAGAAGTGTTGTGATAATGATCATAAATCCGGATGATACCTGTTTTAATACCGGTGTCACCGCAAAAATGGTGCTGACTGCCATGGATGCCACAACCACTCCAAGAACCGGTCTGCTCTTTTTGGACGGCGGGATGATGATGGCCAGGAACATTCCGTAAATGGCAACACTTAAGGCACTGAGCATAAAATCCGGAAGAAGGCTTCCGGAAATACCGCCTACCAGAGTTCCCAGAGTCCATCCGGGGATTGCCACACACATGGCTCCATAATTGTAAAATACGCTGACTTTTCCCTCCTGGGCCGCACTGATCCCGAAGATCTCATCGGTGATACCAAAGGCGGCGATATACTTCAGGATGCCGGATTCCTCACGCCGGAATTTCTGGGACAGGGAAAAAGACATCAGGCAGTATCTTAAGTTGATGATCAGCTGAGTCATTGCCATCTCCCACATGGAACCTCCCGCAAAAATAATGTCCAGTCCCGCAAACTGACCGGCCGATGTCAGGTTAGTCAGTGAGATCAGGACTGCCTGCCAGATACTTAAGCCTCCGGCAACGGCCATCATGCCAAAGGTGAACGACACCGCGAAATATCCCAGTCCAATGGGCACGCCATCCTTCATACCTTTTCTGAAACTTTCTCTTTTCATCGATTTCCTCCATTGTATGTACGTTAGCCAGGCACATAAGATCATCCGCGTTTACGGCCTGATCCTGTACTGTCACGAACCCGGTTGCACACGTAAATAGCGTGCCCGGAAACCCTTTACACGTCTCCTGACACGCTCTTTTATTGTAGCATTGCCATATCAAAACTTCAATACTTCGCAGCAAACACAGCTGTGCTTTTTCCCCAATTTTATGCTTTTTCTACGATTTTATAGTAAGATCTGGCTGTCATGGAGTAAATCAGTCCATAGACCAGCGCAAAAGCCAGAACCGTTCCTGCTGTACAACCCACGTACAGTTTTGTATTGGCCATTCCAAACAGCAGCAGGAGCCGGCGGATCAGCGGAAATGCCATGGAAATATGCACCATCGCCATCACAAGCGGGATAAAAAATACCAGAAGGATCTGTCTGCGGATGGCACCTTTTACCTCTCTGCGGCTCATGCCCACTTTCTGCATAATCTGGAACCTTCCCTGATCTTCGTAGCCTTCGGAGATCTGTTTATAATAAATGATCATCGCCGTTCCCATAAGGAACAGTGCTCCCAGAAAGATTCCAATAAACAGGATACTTCCATTATCCACATAATAAGTTTCATACTCACTCTGGCGGACACCACCGATCACGATGGTATTCTCAGAAAAACCATCACTGTGGCAGTAATCTTTCAGTGCCTGATAAACAGCCTGGCCATACCGGATCTTTTCCTCACTGCTGCCACGGATATCTACACCAAGATGAACTGTGAGATCTTTTCCCGCCTCGTAGGCATCAAGTCCTTCGTACATCTTTGTCCGGAGCCCGTCAATATACTCAAAGTCCGAATCCGTTACAACAATTGCCGCCATATTGGAAACCAGATTGGTCATCGCACTTAAAGGTGCTTTTTCCAGCCATTTCTTTACTGCAAAATCCCAGTCATCAATTTTTAATGTGTCTGTTTCCCTTTCAGATGGATACCAGGCAAAGATCTCGCTGTCGTGGAGATCTGTTTTTTCCCCCGTAAGTTTCTCATACTCAGACTGGCGGATCGTATACAGATCTACGGAATTCCCATCTTCCGAGTAACTGTAGGCCTGTCCGATCATAATGCCGTTTTTTCCCTGCTTGCAGCCGATCTCGAGATACGTTTCAGTCACTGTTTTTTCTGCCGGCACCTGATAATCTTCGATTGCCTGTGCAAAAACCTTCTGAAACTGTTCACTCTGTTCCTGGCTGATACCGGAGATTTGGGCATCCGTATCAAAAGGATACCGGTTCACCATAATGTCCCCCATTCCAAAATACAGGGACACAGTCATGGAAAGGAGCAAGAGTACGCCAGTACTTAAGATACAGATACTTGCCAGGCCTGCCGCATTCTGTTTCATACGGTAGATCATGCCGGAAACACTGATAAAGTTGCTGGTTTTATAGTAGAACTTTTTGTTCTTTCGAAGCAGTTTCAGAATCACAATACTTCCTGCTGTAAAAAGAAGATACGTTCCTGCCATGACCAGGATTACCGCCAGAAGAAAAATAAAAATCGCCTGGATCGGAGATTCCGTGGTTACTGCCAGATAATATCCCACGCCAAGACAGATCACACTCAGAAATGCCATGAGCCATTTTGCCCGGGGCTCCCTCTCTCCTGTGTTTCCACCTTTCAGAAGTTCTACCGGATTATTCATTCTTACTCTGGTAAGATTCAGTGCCAGAATCACAAGAAAAATCCCTCCAAATCCTGCGATACAAAACAGGATTCCAGTAATGGAAACATAAAATCCCAACACCGCCGGAACATGAAGAAAACGGAAAAGCAAAAGCAGGGAAAGCTTGCTTCCAAGGATTCCAAACCCGATACCTGCTGCCAGAGAAAGCAGAGACGTCATGATCGTTTCCAGAAACATCACTTTTCCGATATGGCCTTTTTCCAGGCCCAGAATGTTATAAAGTCCAATCTCTTTCTGGCGCCGTTTCATAAGAAAACTGTTGCTGTAGATCAGAAAGATGACACAGAAAATTCCAACAACCACTTCACCGGTTCCCACGATCAGCCGCACTTCTGATGCCTGGGGCACTGCTTTCTCCAATGTGGGACAGTCCCGCAGAAATTCCATCATATACATCATGGCAATACAGAAAATGCAGGTAAGCATATAGGGAATATAGGTGCTCCGGTTGTTGCGGATGTTCTGTACTGCCAGTTTTCCAAACAGTCCTCTACGCATGGCTCTCACCGCCTGTCGTAAGGATCGTCAGGGTATCTGCGATCATCTGGTACATTTCCTGTCTCGTTTTTGTGCCACGGTAGATCTGGTGGAACACCTGTCCGTCCTTGATAAAAAGAACTCTGGATGCATGGCTGGCTGCCTGTGCACTGTGGGTTACCATGAGAATGGTCTGGCCTTCCTGATTCACTTCATTGAACATGGAAAGAAGATCGGACGCCGCACGGGAGTCCAGCGCTCCGGTTGGTTCGTCCGCAAGGATCAGCCTGGGATCTGTGATCAGCGCTCTTGCAACTGCCGCCCTCTGTTTCTGTCCGCCGGAAACCTCGTAGGGAAATTTTTCCAGAAGCTGGTCAATGTGAAGGGCTTTTGCAATGGGGCGGATCTTCTGTTCCATCTCCTGATAATCTTCGCCTGCCAGCACAAGGGGAAGATAGATGTTATCCCGGAGACTGAAGGTGTCCAGAAGGTTAAAATCCTGGAATACGAAGCCTAAGTTTTTCCGACGAAATGCGGAAATCTCTTTTTCTGTCAGGTGGGTGATGCTTTTTCCTTCCAGAAGTACTTCACCGGATGTTGGGCGATCCAGGGCTGCCAGAATGTTCAGAAGCGTTGTTTTTCCGGAACCGGACTCTCCCATGATCGCCACATATTCTCCCTCTTCCACTGAAAAAGTCACATTGGAAAGTGCCTGTACTTTGTTTCCGCCGAAGCGGGTGCTGTATATCTTTTTTACATTTGTTACTTCCAGTAATGCCATATGCCAATTCCTTTCTTATCTGTGTTTGCAGCGTTCCAGGGAATTCGTGCATCACATTCTATAGCAGTCCCAGGAATCAATGCATCAAAAGAAAGTTGTTCAGAGCATGACGTGCTGAACTTGATGCAGGAATTTATGGAAATACTATAAGTGACTGAATCCGATGCAGGAATTACCTGTGTCGCTATATTATGTTTTCAGTATAAGAAAATTCTCCGGCGGCTGCCATCGAAGTGGCTTACATTTTGCGGGGGAAGCTTACATTTATGTAAGATTGGCTTCTGCAAAAAAATTTCAATACATATCCAGCTCTTTTTTCCACAGGCTCAACCGGACTTCCGTGCCTTTATCCACCTGGGAATCCACAGTGATCTCATGGCCCAGCTTTTTCAGGATCTTCCGGCTTAAATACAGGCCGATCCCGGTGGCCCGGTTGTCCTCCCGGCCGTTAACTCCTGTGTAGCCTTTTTCGAAGATCCGTGGAAGGTCTTCTGCCTGGATTCCGATGCCGGTGTCTGCGATGACAAGGATTGCCGGTGCTGTATTCGATGTCCGGTTTCCACGCTCATCCTCCAGCCAGATTTCAATGCCGCCCGTTCTTGTATATTTCAGCGCATTGGAAAGAATCTGCCCGATGACAAAACCAAGCCATTTTTCATCGGTGAGAACGGTCGCATCTGTCCCCTCATAGGACAACGAGAGTTTTTTTGCCACAAAGATCCCTGCATATTTATGGATCTGTTCCCGGATGATCCGATCCAGAGAAGACCGGGCAAGCTTCAGGTCTGCGGACATGTCTTCTGTTCGAAGGTAGCCCAGCACCATCTCTACATACTGTTCAATGCGAAAAAGCTGTGCCAGGGATTCCCGGTTCCGCTCCGGTTCCTCCTGAAGCAGCAGACGCAGGGCAAAGATCGGCGTCTTAATCTGATGTGCCCACATGGTATAGTAATCCGTCATCTCTTCCAGGGAACGATGCCGGTCTGTCTCCACCTCCATCCGCATGCCGTCCAGCTTGCGGATGATCTCCCGGTAAAGAAGTTCCACCTCATCGGTGGTCTCGTCCAGACGATCCAGATTGATCTCCGGAGCTTTTTCCACCAGGCAGAGCGTCTGAGCCTTCTGCCGGTAGCGGACATACCCATATAAAAAAGCGGCAGCTCCTGCTCCAAGCCACAGAACTGCCATATAGATCACTGCCTCAGCGGGAAGCTGGTACAGGCAGACCACTGCTGCCGATGCAGCCACCGCAAAAACAAAGGCAATGAGAAAAATTTTTGTCTGTTTCAAATATGCGCGTAATAATTCCATAAAAACCTCACACCATGTAGCCCAAACCTTTTCGCGTGATAATAAAATCCACAAGGCCTGCTGCCTCCAGTTTTTTACGAAGGCGTGTAATGTTTACGGTCAGGGTGTTGTCGTCCACAAAACTGTCACTTTCCCACAGTTTCGTCATAATGGCATCTCTGGATACCGGTCTGCCTGCCTGGGAAAAAAGCAACTCCAGGATACGCAGTTCATTTCTGGTCAGTTCCAGCTCCACCCCGTTCCAGGTCAGCGTAGCCCCGGAAAGGTTGAGCACTGCTCCCTTATGTTCCAGTACATTGCCCGGATTTCCAAAGGAATAGGTCCTGCGGAGGATTGCCTGGATCTTGGCTACCAGTACATCCATGTCAAAAGGCTTGGCGATAAAATCATCTGCTCCACGGCTCATGGCCATGACCATGTTCATATTGTCGGCTGCGGAGGAGATAAAGATCACCGGCACCTGGGAAACTTTTCGGATTTCCTCACACCAGTGGAAGCCGTTATAAAAGGGAAGTTTCAGATCCAGAAGAACAAGCTGAGGATCTTTCCCCGCAAATTCCTGCAGTACATTGGAAAAATCCTCAGCCAGAAAAACTTCATATCCCCAGGAACTGAGATGTTTTTTCAGAAGATTCGCGATTGTTTCGTCATCTTCTACAATAAAAATACGATACTTCATTCCTGTTCGTCCTTTTTATGTTTACGCTTCTTCCGCTCCATCCGGATCTACCAGGCGGTTCAGAACCTTGAAGCCATTGTTACGGAGAACACTCTCTGCAACAAGAAGATCCTCACAGTGCATGATCGCTACCGGGACTTTCAGGCCTCTGTGGAAGAAGGTGTAGATGTAGTGAAGGTTTACGTTGCTGTCGCCCATGACACTTAAAAGTTTGTCCAGGCCGCCGATCTCATCCTGAAGATCCACCAGGATGGCCTGAGTGATACGGGTCATGTATCCGTTTTCAGCCATGATCTGATCTGCTTTTTCCGGATCATCGCATACCATACGGAAGTTTGCGAATTCCGGTGCGTCGAAGCAGCCGAAGCCGTAGATGTCGATCTGATTCTCTGCAAGAATCTTTGTAACTTTCTGAAGACTCCCTGGGGTGTTTTCTACGAAGACGATGTTCTGTTTTACCATAATAATATTTTCCTCTTTTCTTATTATTCTTTTGTTATTTTCTTGTTTATTTTAGCATGAAATTTGTGGGAAGTGAATCCCCTCCCGGGGTGGGGCATTTCGCATGTGGCGGGTTTCCTTTCCAGGGGAGCATTTTGCATGCGACAGATATATCGCCTTCCGGCGGGAGCATTTCGCATGCGGCAGGTATATCGCCTTCCAGCGGGAGCATTTCGCATGCGGCAGGTGTATCTCCTTCCGGCGGGAGCATTTTGCATGCGGCAGGTGCGAGGAGGGGAAGCATTCATAGTTGCGAAGGCCATACTCCCCTCCTCGCGCTCCACCCCTCCCGGCCACGCCGCTGTTCTGCGTTGTGGAATGTGTTGCTTTGCTGGCGGGGCGATGGATTTTACGGTGTTGGATATTGTAGGCTATGCCGATATAGATGAATGCACTACGCTATAACCCGCGGTTTATTTTTATCGATTTGAGCAAAAAACAGGGAACAGGCCCGCTACGCGGGCCGCTTTCCCGTCCGCCCTCATCCATCGGCTCAGCCTGACGGCTTCGACACCCTGGAGTACATCGCCCTACCAATAACGTAGCACATTCCACAACGTACGCCTCAAAATGCGTGCCCAGAAAGGGGGAGCGCGAGGGGGAAAAACGGGCTTCGCAACTCTGAGTGCTTTCCCCCTCGCAAATTTCCGCCGGGAAACAATTCCCGTATCTCCCCACGCTGTATCACAGCGATATATACACATTCATGCGTTAAAGCGCAACGCTTTTAATCGCTAAATTTCAGATATAAGTATACCATCCCGACAAGAAATGTCAACCACCTTTCCCAAAAACAAAAATAACATATAAAAAAGCCGAACGCACATCCAACAGACATGCGTCCAGCTATACATTTTTTACTTGCAGTTATTTTGAAAGAGCTCAATCCAGTTCTTCATCCACATACTTCTGTATATTAGAAGCATTCACATACTTCTTAACCTGCGCTCCGTCAGTGATCACAAGTGTAGGCGCCTGACGGATCCCGTACTGCTTAACAAGTTCGGGATTCTGCTCGGCATCGATGATCTCCAGTTCCTCACCTTCCAGCATTTTCTTTGCCATACGGCAGTTTGGACAGGTGCTGGTCGTGAAGAGATATTTGTGCGATGCCACCGGCTGGATCTCAACCTCGTCGCCTTTCATGGTCATCATGCTGGTGTGTACCTTTTTCAACTGGGAGTGGGTAATATCATAGAGGGTACGGTTCTTGTACTCCTGTGTCTTACCATCATTCCAGTTCTGTACCGGACGGTAGTAGCCGGTGATACGGCTGTAAACTTCAGCCTTCTTTCCACATTTCGGACAGGTGAAATGCTCTCCGCTGATGTAGCCATGCTCCTGACATACGGAATAGGTCGGAGAAATGGTGTAATACGGCAGGCGATAATTCTCTGCGATCTTACGTACCAGAGACGCTGCTGCCTTCCAGTCCGGAAGTTTCTCTCCCAGGAATGCGTGGAATACAGTTCCGGATGTATACAAAGTCTGCAGATCATCCTGAATATCCAGTGCGTCAAAAATATCAGCGGTATAATCAACCGGCAGATGGGAGCTGTTTGTGTAATACGGAGTATCGCCCTCTTTTCCTGCTGTCTTGATATCCGGATAACGGCTTCTGTCGTGTTTGGCAAGGCGGTATGCGGTGGATTCCGCCGGTGTTGCCTCCAGATTGAAAAGCTCTCCCGGATACTGCTCCTGATAGTCAGAAAGACGGTTTCTCATATGCTCCAGAACCTCTTTCGTAAACTTCTGGGTCTCCGGATCTGTCATGTCTTTTTTCAGCCAGCATGCATTTAAGCCCGCTTCGTTCATTCCCACAAGACCGATGGTGGAAAAATGATTCTCAAAACTTCCAAGATATCTCTTGGTATACGGATACAGTCCCTCATCCAGAAGTCTGCTGATCACATCTCTCTTGATGTGAAGAGATCTCGCGGAGATATCCATCATGTGATCCAGGCGCTGATAAAATTCCTTCGGTGTTCTGGAAAGATATGCGATACGTGGCATATTGATAGTTACAACACCTACAGAACCTGTACTCTCACCGGAACCGAAGAAACCGCCGCTCTTTTTGCGGAGCTCACGGAGATCCAGGCGGAGACGGCAGCACATGCTGCGGATGTCGCTCGGTTTCATATCACTGTTGATGTAGTTGGAAAAATACGGAGTACCGTACTTGGAAGTCATCTCAAAGAGAAGTCTGTTATTCTCGGTATCAGACCAGTCAAATTCCTTTGTGATGGAATAAGTCGGGATCGGATACTGGAATCCACGTCCGTTGGCATCTCCCTCGATCATGGTCTCGATAAATGCCTTATTGACCATATCCATCTCTTTCTTGCAGTCTTTATACTTGAAGTCCATATCCTTGCCGCCTACGATGGCAGGAAGTTCTGCAAGGTCATCCGGAACAGTCCAGTCCAGTGTAATATTGGAAAACGGTGCCTGGGTTCCCCAGCGGCTCGGTGTGTTCACCCCATATACAAAAGACTCAATGCATTTCTTCACTTCCGGATAAGAAAGGTTGTCCACCTTTACAAAAGGAGCCAGATAGGTATCAAAGGATGAAAATGCCTGTGCGCCTGCCCACTCATTCTGCATGATACCCAGGAAATTTACCATCTGGTTACAGAGCACGCTTAAATGCTTGGCCGGTGCGGAAGTGATCTTACCCTCGATTCCGCCAAGGCCCTCACGGATCAGCTGTTTCAGGGACCATCCTGCACAGTATCCGGTCAGCATGGACAGATCGTGGATATGGATATCCGCATTTCTGTGTGCCTCCGCGATCTCATTGTCATAGATCTCAGACAGCCAGTAATTGGCAGTAACAGCTCCGGAGTTGCTTAAGATCAGTCCTCCTACAGAATAGGTTACTGTTGAGTTCTCTTTTACACGCCAGTCCTCAACCTTTACATAGCTGTTTACGATTTCTTTATAGTCAAGGATGGTAGATTTCATATTGCGGATCTTCTCACGCTGCTTGCGATAAAGGATATACGCCTTGGCAACATCGGAATATCCTGCCTGGATCAGTACGTTCTCCACACTGTCCTGGATATCCTCCACAGAGATCCGGTTGTTCTCGATCTTATTCTGAAAATCCGCAGTAACACGAAGTCCCAGAAGGTCGATCATATCCGGACTGTAATTCTTGCCCTTGGCATCAAACGCCTTATCAATGGCTGCGGTGATCTTCCCCATTTTAAATTCGTCTAATTCACCGTCTCTTTTTACTACCTGAAACATAAGAAAATGCCTCCCTCATGCATGTATTTATAAAGCGGACTCTCTTATTCCGCCTCACTTACCTGCCCATGAACATACCCCGTTTCACGATCTATGTTCAAAGCGCTGTAGGCTTATTGTATCAGACACACTCCTTTGCGTCAACACAAAAAGCACCATATATAGTGTCCATTTTGTTCACGGTACTATATATGGTACTGAGTAGTTTTTTTAACATTATGTAACTTTCGGATAGATTTCCCGCGGAACCCTTGCTTTTACAGCAATTCCGCCTTCTGTATACTCTTCCGAAAGAAGCTGTCCATACTCACGGATCAGCTGGATCTGACCGGCCTCCGAATACGGAAAAAGCCGCTCCATATAAATCTGGCCTTCTGCAAGGATCTCAGAGAGCAGTTCCTTAAATTCTTCAAGTCCTTCTCCTGTCCGTGCGGAAATCTTCAGCGTATGATCTGCACGGAGATCCCGGAGACTTTCCCCGGAAACACGGTCCTGCTTGTTAAAAAGTGTGATCGTCTTTTTCCCAAGGGCGCCCAGCTCTTTCAGGGTCTCATATACGATATGCATCTGCATCTCCGCCTGGGGATTGGACTCATCTACCACATGAATGATGTAGTCCGCATATTTGGCTTCTTCCAGGGTACTCTTGAAGGCTTCTACCAGATTGTGGGGAAGCTTCCGGATAAATCCTACAGTATCCGTAAGAAGAAGCTGCTGTCCGTCATCCAGTGTCAGAAGACGTGTGGTCGGGTCCAGCGTGGCAAAAAGCTTATCCTCCGAAAGCACCGACGCACCGGTCAGTGTATTCAGAAGCGTGGATTTTCCCGCATTGGTGTAGCCGACAATAGCCGCAGTCTTCAGATTTCCTGCCGCTCTTCTGGAACGGAGCAGTTCCCTGTGCTTTTCCACCTGGGAAAGTTCCTGCTTCAGTGCGGAGATCCGGTTTCGGATCAGACGGCGGTCTGTCTCCAGTTTCTTCTCACCGGGACCTCTGGTACCGATTCCTCCTCCAAGCCTTGAGAGAGAAGAACGAAGTCCCACAAGACGTGCAGAACGGTAACGGAGCTGTGCAAGCTCTACCTGGATCTTACCTTCGCTTGTCACGGCACGCTTCGCAAAAATGTCAAGAATCAGCAAGGTACGGTCCATAACCTTGCATTCCAGTTCCCGCTCCAGATTGTTCATCTGAGCAGGAGAAAGCTCATCGTCACAGATCACACCGTTGGCATTCAGGGCATAGAGAAGGCCTTTTACCTCCTCGATCTTGCCTTTTCCGATATAGGTGCCAGGATGTATTGCCTCGCGGTTCTGGATGATCCTGCCAGCAACGTATGCACCTGCTGTAGCCGCAAGCTCTCCAAGCTCATCCAGGGATTCTTCCATGTCATCCCCCAGATTTGCCTGAACCCCGATCAGGATGACCCGGTCCTGTATTTCCTCAAAATATTCCATATCAGCCCTCCGAAGACGTTCTGGTTTTCAGGAAAGCCAGCTCTTTTTTGGCAGCGGAATCTTCCGGGAACATATCAACATATTCCTGTGCCTTGGTCAGTGCGGTGGCAAAATCCAGTTTTTTCTCATAGGCTACGATCTCGTTGAACAGAAGGCTCTGCATCTCGTCTGTGGTAGCAGTCGGGAGACCTTTTGTAATGTTATCAAGAGCAGAATCATAATCCCCATTCCGGATATCACACAGTGCCAGGCCGTTATATCCCTTGGCGGAATCTCCCACTGCGGAAATATACTGTTTATACATTGCCTGGGCATTTTCCACATCATCCTGAGCCAGATATACCATTCCCAGGAGAAGAAGAGCTTCCGTATTATCCTTCTTGGTTGCTTCCAGGAGCTCTTTTTTTGCATTGCTGTAATCTTCCATATAATAGTAAACGCGGCCTCTGTCACAGTGATCCTGCGCGTCCTTGGCCTCAGAAGAAAGGGCAGCCTCCAGATATCTGGTTCCGTCTGCTTCCATATCTTTATCCAGATACGCTTCATAGATCTGGATCGCCATATCATAGGTGGAGTCCTCTCCATAGGCCTGCTTAAAGTTCGATGCCGCTTCCTCGTAGGAATCCATAGCAAGGGCAACTTTTCCGGTAAGGAAATAACTGCTGGCATCCATGGAAAAATCTTCTCCTAATGTCTGGCAGTCTGCCATGGCGTCCTCATAATTTCCAGCTTTCAGCTCTGCGGTGGCACGGTAAGACAAAATATCCCTGCGCAGGCTTTTACTTACCCGGTCACAGCCCAATGCCTCTGTAAAATTATTCACCGCATCCTCATATTTGCCAAGACGCAGGCTTGCAATCCCCGCCCCACGGTAGGACTGTGCCAGTTTTACCCCGTTCTGGATAGAACTCTGATACTCCTCCAGGGCATACTTGTAGCTTCCCTGAGAAAGATCTTTACCCGCCTGCTCATATGTTTTTGTTTTTTCACTGCCGCAGCCGCCCAGAAGCAAAGCTCCTGTAACGGCTGCAAGAATCAATACGGTCTTTGTATTTTTCATGGAATTCCTTATTCTACAACAAGCCCTTCGGCTTCCATTACATCAACAACACTGTCTACATACTGGTGGCAGAGTTCATCCGTTCCCGCCTCTACCATAACACGGATCAACGGCTCTGTACCGCTTTCACGTACCAGGATACGGCCATCATCGCCAAGTGCCTCCGCTGCGGCCTCAATGGCTGCTTTTACCTTCTCGTTCTCCAGGGCGGTTTTCTTATCGGAAACACGCACATTGCGGAGAAGCTGCGGATAAACCTTCATCTCCTTGGCAAGGTCGCAAAGTGTGGCTTTCTGATCCACGCATGCCTCCATGATCATAAGAGAAGTAAGGATTCCGTCACCGGTAGCAGAATAACGGCTGAAGATAATATGTCCGGACTGCTCACCGCCGATACTGTAATTGTTTTCCATCATGTTCTCGGCAACGTATTTGTCACCAACTGCAGTCTGCTCGTAGTCGATGCCTTCCCGCTCCAGAGATTTGTAAAGACCAAGGTTTGACATAACAGTTGTTACAACCGTATTTCCGTTCAGCTGTCCTTTTTCTCTTAAATATTTGCCGCAGACATACATGATCTTGTCACCGTCAATGATATTTCCGCGGTGGTCTACAGCAATACAGCGGTCTGCATCGCCATCATAAGCAAAACCGATATCCAGACCTTTGTCGATCACAAACTGTCTCAGAACTTCAATATGTGTGGAGCCACATCCACGGTTAATATTCGTTCCGTTCGGCTCATTATTGATCACATAAGTTTTTGCACGGAGTGCGTCAAAAACACTCTTGGCAATGGCAGATGAACTTCCGTTGGAGCAGTCCAGTCCCACCTTGATATTCTTGAAATCGTGGCATGGAATAGAGATCAGATGTCCGATATAACGGTTTCTTCCAGATGCAAAATCAACCGTACAGCCGATATCTTCTCCGGTTGCCAGCGGAAGTTCTTCGATCTCTCCATCCAGATAAGCCTCGATACGTGCTTCAATATCTGCGGAAATCTTCTGTCCGTTCTCATTGAGGACTTTGATTCCATTATCGTTAAACGGATTATGGCTTGCGGAAATCATGATACCGCAGTCAAAATCTTCTGTACGTACCACATAGGATACACTTGGAGTTGTGGTTACATGAAGCAGATAGGCGTCTGCTCCGGATGCGGTAAGTCCTGCCGCAAGGGCATACTCAAACATGTAACTGCTTCTTCTTGTATCCTTGCCGATCACGATCTTCGCCTTGTGATCTCTGCCGTAATACCAGCCAAGATAACGTCCCACACGAAATGCATGATCTGCTGTAAGTTTTACATTTGCTTCACCACGAAAACCATCTGTTCCGAAATATTTACCCATAATGCTCTCCTTTATTACTGATACAGTCCTTCCGGATAAACGCCGTCATCTGTAAGTTTTTTGAATGCAGCCTGTACAGATGCCTTATCTTCCTGATAAGTAACACCAAACCACTCGTCCTTTGTCTCAAGAACGTCAACTGCTGCTTTCCCGGAATGGATCAGCTGGTCGATAAGCTCTGGAAGAAGATACTCTTTCTTGATGTCTCCCTCTTTGATCCCACCAAGGAACTCAATGAAACCTTTCTCAAGGATTTCCATAAATTCCGGTGTCAGTCCCCACATATTCATGGAAACAAGGCTCTTGGTATCCAGCGCTTCTGCTGTACCATCGTCATTTCTTGTCTCTGCGCCGTCTGCTGTCTTGAAGATGTTATGTGTCTCTGTAACGCCGACAAGCTTGCCGTCCTCAATATGGCACACACCTCTTGTAACGCTTCCGTTGTCGCTTAATGTATTTCCAAGGCGGAAACCTGCCATGCAGATGTGCATCGGGCCATCCTGCGGATGATCCTGTACCAGATAGTCGTGAACTTTTACGTAGGCCTCTTTTCCATAGTAGTCATCTGCATTGATAACAGCGAATGGCTCGGAAAGGACTTTCTTTGCTGCCAGTACGGCATGTCCGGTTCCCCATGGCTTGGTACGGTCTGCCGGTTTCCGGAAATCTCCCGGAAGATCATCGATCTCCTGGAATGCATAAGCAACCTCTGTAATCTTGGAGATACGGTCTCCGATCACTCTTTTGAACTCATCCTCAAGGTCTTTACGGATAATAAATACAACCTTGTTGAATCCTGCCTCCAGTGCATCATGGATAGAATAGTCCATAATGATCTCACCCTTCGGTCCTACCGGTGCAAGCTGCTTGATTCCTTTTCCAAAACGGCTGCCAATTCCGGCTGCCATGATTACCAGTGCTGTCTTTTTCATGTTTCGTTTCCTCCTGATTTATTATAGTTTTTTGAACTCTATCTCTGTAATTAACGATTACTCCTGTTCATTGAGCTTGGTCAGCTTCACTGCCTGGTCTGCCGCGATCAGGCTGTCGATGATCTCATCCAGATCTCCGTTAAGGATATTCTCAAGGCGATGAAGGGTCAGTTTGATCCTGTGGTCCGTCACACGTCCCTGCGGGAAGTTGTAGGTACGGATCTTCTCGGAACGGTCACCGGTACCGATCTGGCTTCTTCTTGCCTCTGCCTCAGCGTCATGCTGCTTGGCAAGTTCCATCTCATACAGACGGGAACGGAGCACGCGAAGTGCCTTGTCCTTGTTTTTGAGCTGAGATTTTTCATCCTGGCAGGAAATTACGATTCCTGTAGGGATATGGGTAAGACGTACCGCGGAGTCTGTAGTATTGACACACTGACCACCGTTTCCGGAAGCACGGAACACATCGAATTTACATTCATTGAGATCCAGATGGAAATCAATCTCTTCTGCTTCAGGCATGATGGCCACAGTACAGGTGGAAGTATGAATTCTTCCGCCGGATTCTGTCTCCGGTACTCGCTGTACGCGGTGTACACCGCTTTCGTATTTCAGTCTGGAATACGCACCCTCACCTTTGATCATGAAAGTAACTTCCTTGAAGCCGCCGATACCGTTCTCATTAAGGCTGAGCATCTCGGTTTTCCAGCGACGGGACTCTGCATATTTCACATACATACGATAGATCTCTGCCGCAAAGAGAGCCGCCTCATCACCGCCTGCACCTCCACGGATCTCAACGATAACGTTCTTGCTGTCATTAGGGTCTTTCGGAAGAAGAAGGATCTTCAGCTCATGCTCCAGCTCCTCCACTCTCTTTCTTGCGTCGGAAAGCTCCTCTTTCAGCATCTCACGCATCTCTTCGTCCTTCTCGCTCTCCAGCATGGAAAGACTGTCCTCGATGGTCTCTTTGTTTTTCTTGTATTCTTTATATGCGTCAACGATCGGCTGCAGGTCGCTCTGCTCTTTCATCAGCTTCTGAAAATGCGCCGGATCATCGGTTACTCCCGGTTCTCCCAGCTCATTGAGAAGCTCTTCAAAACGTACCAGCAGATCATCCAGTTTATCAAACATGTATTTCCTCCTGTTTCTGATACCTGTGAATCACAATTTTTACAAAGGCTTCTGCCCCATCACTACACGGTCAAGGCCCGGAAGATCTTTTACCACCTGAACCTTTTCAAAACCGGCATTTCTCAGCATTTCACTGACTGCCTCCCCCTGAGTGCAGCCAATCTCATACAGAAGCCATCCACCCGGCTTCAGGTATTTCCCTGCCTCTTTGGTGATCTTTCTGTAAAAATAAAGCCCATCCTCCATTCCGTCAAGAGCCTTTCTGGGGTCATGAAGACGGACTTCTTCCATTAATGTTTCAATTTCTTCTGTCGCGATATAAGGCGGGTTTGAAATAAGAATATCATATTTCCCACCCTCTTTTCCACCTTTTTCGCAAAAATACGGTGCCGAGAACAGATCACTTTCCAAAAAATCCGCCCGGTTCTCCACTTTCAGAAGGCTGGCGTTCTCTTTCGCCACCTCCAGTGCTTCCGGAGAAACGTCCACACCCGCACCACGGGCATCCTGCCGTTCCAGAAGAAGGCTTATGAGAATGCAGCCGGAGCCCGTACACATATCCAGGATCTCCGGTTTCTCCACATCCTCAAGGCATTTCAGACCTTCCTCCACCAGTGTCTCGGTGTCCTGTCTCGGGATGAGCACATTTTCGTTTACATAAAACTCATAGCCCATAAAAAAAGCCTGATGAGTCAGCTGCTGTACAGGAATATGTCCTGCCCGCCTGCCGATCAGCTCAAGATACTCTGCTGCGGTCTCATCAGACACCGGTTCATCACCATGTGCAAAATAGTATGCCCGGTTCTTTCCGGTCTTATATTCCAGAAGGAGCCAGGCATCCAGCCCGGCTTCTTCCAATCCGTTATCTTTCAGTATCGTTGTTCCTTTTTTGAGAAGTGACTCAAGAGTCTGCATGGCTTGTCTCCTCTGTCTCATAAGGGATATCCAGGTCAAATTCCTCTTTCAGATAAGCTCTCCAGTCAAAAACCGCCTCAACTGCCTTGATGGCTACTTCTGCCATATCTGCAGTTGGTTCCTTGGTGGTGAATTTCTGCATGGCAAGACCTGGTTTACTCATAATGTCCGCAAATTTACTGTCCGTTCTTCCTGCCCACTGGATGATCTCAAAAGAGATTCCCGCAACTACCGGTACCATAAGAAGTCTTCCAAACAGTCTTACCCAGTAAACCGGGACCAGCACAAACACAAAGTGCAGCACAATACTTACCAGCATGACCAGGAACAGAAAACTGGTTCCACAGCGCTTATGGAGCCTGGAACTCTTCAGTACGTTCTCCACAGTCAGTGGCAGTCCATGTTCCACACAGTTGATACATTTATGTTCCGCACCGTGGTACATAAAAGTTCTCTGGATATCCTTCATTCTGGAGATCAGGAACATATATCCCATAAACAGTGCCAGCTTTACAAAAGCTTCTACTACAGTAACCAGGAATTCCGAAGCGCCTACCTTGCGGATCAGACTGGCCAGTATATACGGAAGAAACATAAAAGCAGCCACAGATACTACCATAGAAACAGCTACCGTAATGTAAAGAAGCCACTTGAACTGCTTATCTTCTTTGGCTTTCTTTGCGGAAAGCTCCTCTTCTGTAAGCTGCTCATTCTTCTTCGCAGTTTCTTCATCTTCCTCGTCACCTGCGATCTCCGCAGAGTACATCAGGCATTTCGTGCCTACCACAAGAGAATCCACAAAACTTACCACACCACGGATGATGGGCTTCTTCAGAAACGCATGGTTTCCGAAGGTACATTTATAGTCTTCTACTTTCAGCTCGATCTCCTGGTCCGGACGGCGCACTGCGATAGAATATTTGTCCTTGTGGCGCATCATGATGCCTTCCATCACGGCCTGTCCGCCAATATTCGATGATTTCATTCATTCTCTCCTGTGCAAACTGAAAAAATTTTTCAGTTAAAGAAAGGTTGAGATTTCCCAACCTCAACCTTCTCATTTCCTGTATTCGCAATAATTACTTATTCAGGCCGTATTTCTTGTTGAACTTATCGATACGTCCACGAGCCTGTGTAGCCTTCTGCTGTCCTGTGTAGAACGGATGGCATTTGGAGCAGATCTCAACGTGGATGTCCTCTTTAGTAGAACCTGTTACGAAAGTGTTTCCGCAGTTGCAGGTTACAGTTGCCTGATAGTAGTTCGGATGGATTCCTTCTCTCATGATTTTCACCTCTCTATATAATTTAATATTATTCGTATACAATTGACGAATTCCATTTTAAACAGCTTGCTAAGTATAACACAGCTTTCCTGAAAATGCAAGGACTTTATAAAAATTTCTGTTTCTTTACAGTCTGTACCAGCTCCGCATTGGTCCTGGTTCTGGCAAAGGTATTCAGAATCTGTTCTAACGCCTCATCGGACTTCATTCCGTTGAGTGCTTTTCGCATAATATAAACAGCTTCCTGCTCATCCTTGCTGAGAAGAAGATCCTCTCTTCTGGTTCCGGATTTCTGGATATCGATGGCCGGGAATACACGTTTTTCCTGTAATTTACGGTCAAGGACAAGCTCCATATTACCGGTTCCCTTGAACTCCTCGTAGATGACATCGTCCATCTTGCTTCCGGTATCCACAAGTGCCGTTGCCAGAATCGTCAGGCTTCCGCCCTCACGCATATTACGGGCTGCGCCAAAAAATCTCTTAGGCATATGAAGGGCCGCCGGATCAAGACCACCGGATAAAGTCCTTCCACTTGGCGGGATAATCAGGTTATAGGCTCTGGCAAGTCGTGTAATGGAATCCAGAAGGATGATCACATCCTGTTTATGTTCTACCAGACGACGGGCACGCTCCACAACCATCTCGGAAACTCTCTTATGATGCTCCGGAAGTTCATCAAACGTGGAATAGATCACTTCCACATTAGGTCCCTGGATTGCTTCCTTGATATCGGTAACCTCCTCCGGACGCTCATCGATCAGAAGGATAATGAGATGCATATCTTTATTATTCTTAAGGATGGACTTTGCAACGTCCTTCAGAAGGGTTGTCTTACCGGCTTTCGGCGGAGATACGATCATTCCTCTCTGTCCCTTTCCGATAGGGCTGATCAGGTCTACAATGCGCATGGCAGTTGTACCGCCTGCACGCTCCATAACCAGTCTCTCATTAGGAAAGATCGGTGTCATATCTTCAAAATTATATCTTCTCTGGCCTTCACTCGGATGGAATCCATTGATGGAGGACACGTAAAGAAGTGCACTGAATTTCTCTCCCTGGGTCTTGATCCGGATATTTCCCTGGATGATATCACCGGTCTTTAAATTAAAGCGGCGGATCTGGGAAGGCGAAACATAAATATCGTTTTCACCAGGAAGATAGTTGGCACAGCGGATAAATCCATATCCATCCGGAAGTACCTCCAGGATCCCATTGGCTTTTTCACCACTGTCCAGCTGTGTGGATTCTGAAGGAACATTGCCATTCTCCGGACGCGCTTCTGCCTCGTGGCTGCCATCACGTGTATAAGCACGTTCTTCCTGTGCCGGCCTTCTGTAATTCTCCCTGTTATATGCACTGCGGTTGTAGCTTTCTCTGTTGTTCTCTCTGCGTCCGTTTATATTTCTGTGTTCCTGATCATTCCGCTCCGTACGATACTCTTTCCGTTCCTGCTGATTTTCAGATGCTGGACGGGTTCGATATTCATTTTTTTCATTTTCCTGTACTTTCTCTTTCAGAGAATTCTCACCCGCTGTATTTCCCGGTGTTTCTTCCGTCTTCTCCTTCACCGCTTCCTTTGCGTCTTCTTCCAGCATTCTCTCGATCAGTGCCGGTTTTCTCAAAGTAGAGATTCCCTTCATCCCTCTTGCCTTTGCCAGATCTTTCAGCACTGCCAGAGACAATGATTCATATTTTTCTCTCATAAATAAATCCTCTATTCTTGCTTAATTATGATAAATTGTAATTTTATAATGGAAATCTGATGCAGTCTGACATGACCGCACTGGTATCTGAACCGTTATGAAATATGATTATGATAATAATATACACTATTTTTGAAGCAATGCAAGAAATTTTTGTCGACAATGAATCTTCCGTTACCGGAAGGAGGGGCTGGATATCTCAAGTAACGAGAATGCGATGCGCAGTTATTCAAAAAATCCCCGGGATAAACTCCCGGGGATTCGGCTGTATAACTTATTATTTCCAGATTACCTTATAAACATTCATGATCTTGTTTACCTGTGCGTCTGTAACCTTTGACAGTGCATTGGTGATTGCTTCGTATGTCTGAGGACGCTGTGCCTTCAGTACAGAAGGATTCTCTGTATACTCCAGAACGGATTCTGCGAAGTACTCAGACGCATTCTGTGTTGCATAAGCCTTTCTGACACCTGTGAATTTAGATTTCTCACTGTTATAAACAGATGCGAAAGCTGCATTCTTATCTACATTACCAGCGATAAATGCAAGATAATGGCCAAGCTCATGGTAGATCGTATCATCCTCCACTTTAAGAGTGATCGTTCTTGATCTTCCATCAAAATATCCGGCGTAGGAAACGCTTGGATCAACAATGACGGTAAATCCCATCTTTGTAAATGCATTTAATACTCTGCTGTCCATCTGAGGTGCAATAGATGCTACATTGCTGACTGTGTATTTCTCTTTTTTAGCAGTTGTACTTCCTGCAGTAGTAGCATTCACAGTTGTAGATGCCGCTGCAACAACTGTTGTAGTTGTCTGCACTGTAGTGGTAACCTTCTGTGTCTGTACTACATTTTTAGATTTTTTGGTGTATTTCCGGCTTGTATCTGTCTGTACGGTTGTTGTTGTCTTTATGGTTGTAGTCTGATTTTTCTTGGTTGTCTTGTTTGTAGTTTTCTTGGTTGTCGGAAGTTTCTTGGTATAAGTCTTCGTAGCTGCTGCTTTTAACTTGATGTTCTTCTTGGTTGTCTTGCTGCTCTTGGTTGTCTTGGTTGTAACCTTCGGCTGTGAAGCAAGCGGTGTATCATCATCTTCAATCGTCTGCTCGACTACCGGATCTGTGTAATTCGGCAGTTCCGGCACCTGTGAGTCCTGCCATACCATTGCAAAGCTTCCTGCTGTGATCAGTGCAGCAGCTGCAATACATCCAGCTGCGATCTTCTTTTTCATAAAGAAATTTTTAAGGTTCATTTTTTTCATACTTTTCACACCTTTCTGAAAACGGACGTTCCGACCGTCATCCATATTCGGTGGCCGCAGAATTTACTGCATCAAAAAAACCGCTTATTTTAAATAAACGGCCGCGTCAACACATAAATCCTTTTCACCTGGATGCTGTCTGATTACGTCACTAAATCGGAATTTAATGCGGCAACCGGCTGTCATAGTCTTTCAATTGTGACCTTAGACCCTTGGCTTTGCGTCCCTGCTTTTCAACAGGTTTGCCTTTTATATGTATAGTATATGTTTTTTCTTTCGAAATGTCAACATTTTACTCCCTGTTCTCTCTGCTTGTTCTGTCTTTTTTTTTCATAATCTGCTATACTGTTATCTGTAAAAAAAGAAAAAAACATTATATGACAGGAGAACGGCAAATATGTCAAAAACTTTATCTGCCCGTCTCTTTTTTGTACTGCTGCTTTTCGGAACTGTGTTTTTTCTGACTGGCTGCGGGAATTCCGGAAGTTCCGGTGACAAGCCTCCGTCTTACTCACCAGCCCGTGTTCTCACTCCGGAGGCACCCGGTAAACAGACACTGGGAAGTTCCCCTCTGATCCTGGATATTTCCAATCAGGACCAGGGTTATATGACTGCCAGCTCCGACTCAGGAGATTCCCGTATGAATATACAGCTTACTTCCCCGTCCGGTGTCCTTTACTCCTATTTTCTGGAGCCGGAGGAACAGGCTGTTATTCCCTTTTCGGAAGGCTCCGGAGATTATTCCATTACCTGTTACCAGCAGGTAGACGGAAGCCAGTATGCCGCACTTTATGCAGAAACTCTTACTGTAAAACTTCAAAATGAGTTTCTTCCATTTCTGTATCCCAACCAGTATGTGGATTTTTCCGTCAAAAGTGAAGCCTGTACTCTGGCACAGTCACTGGTCAAAGATGGTATGAACGATGTGGAAATCCTGAAAGCTTTTTATACATATGTCACAGAACATATCACCTACGATTACGATAAGGCAGATTCTGTAGAGGCCGGATATCTTCCTGATGTAGACGAAACCCTTCAGTCAGGCACCGGCATCTGCTTTGATTATGCAGCACTGACTGCGGCAATGCTTCGAAGTCAGGATATTCCCTGCAAACTTGAGATTGGCTATTCCGGCGACATCAAGCATGCCTGGATCGATGTCTACATCCAGAACAAAGGCTGGGTAACAAAAGCAATCTCCTTTAACGGAGATACATGGAAACTTATGGACCCAACCTTTGATGCCAACAGCAACGGCAATGAAGCGATTCAGGAATATATCGGAGACGAAAGCAACTACACGGTACAGTATACACACTGACCAACCACCCGCAAAAAAGGAGACTTTATTATGAAATCTAAACTGACAGCCCGGGAATTATCCAATTTCTGCGGGCAGATGGGAATACTGCTGCATTCCGGCATATCAACAACAGAAGGACTCCATATCCTCTGTGAAGAAAGCAAAACCGACACAGATCGTGAGATTCTGAAGCCACTTATCAATTCCATGGAAAAAAACGGTTCTCTTTCCCAGGCTCTTGAGGATTCCGGCTGTTTTCCAAAAGCTATGACCGCCTATATAAAAACAGGCGAAGAAACCGGTTGTCTGGATGAGATCATGACAAGCCTCTCCCGGCATTATGATCAGGAGCAGGAAATTTCCCAGCAGATACGAAGTGCAGTCACCTATCCGCTGATCATGCTTGGAATGATGGCAGTAGTAATCCTGGTTCTTCTTGTAAAAGTTCTCCCCGTGTTCCAGCAGGTCTTTCATCAGATGGGTCTGGAAATGAACGGAATCTCACAGGGACTTTTAAATGCCGGCAATATGATCAGTCGCTATTCTGCTGTTTTTCTGATTCTTGCAGTACTTCTCATTGGCTGCATTCTTTTTTTCAGTCTCACAGAAAAAGGTCATGCCAAACTTCGAAAACTGGTCACACATCTTCCTGTTTTTTGTGAGATTCCTGTTGCCATGGATTACAGCCGTCTGGCGCAGGGACTGTCTCTGGGGCTTCGAAGTGGTCTTTCTCCGGAAACCAGTCTTGAGCTTACAGAAGCAATGCTCACACAACCGGAAATTCTTGAGAAGCTCCGAAAAACTTCCGAACTTCTGAACAACGGGGAAGCTTTTTCAAAGGCTCTGACAGAGTCCGAACTGTTCAGTGGCATGGAGGGACGTCTGATCAGTATTTCCTTCTACTCCGGAACCAGTGACGAAACTTTTCGCAGGCTGTCTCAGCAGTACACAGAAAAATCCATAGATCTGATCTCTCAGGCAGTATCTGTTGTGGAACCAACTATTGTGATCCTGCTTTCCCTGCTTGTAGGACTTGTCCTGCTTTCCGTAATGATGCCGCTTCTGGGAATCCTTTCAGATTTTGCGATATAAGGTGGTGACAACATGGAACTTTTTGAAAGTCGACGAAAAAAAATTTTCCGGGGGCTTCTGCTTCTTTTTCCTGTATTTCTTCTGATATTTGCCTGTATTCTGTTTGTAGCGGGCGTCAGTCATACATCCGGCCAGGCTCTCGTGAAAGAACAGGATGCTCTGGAGCAGGCATTAAAGAACAGTGCTGTCCGCAGCTACGCCATGACCGGTGAATATCCTGAAGATCTTGCACAGCTCCTTAATGATTACCATATCACCTATGACAAAAACCGATTTATCGTAGAATATATCCCCAACGGTTCCAATCTCCTGCCTTCTATCAGCGTTATTGCGCGTCCTGGCAGTTCGAAAGGAGGCGCTTCTTCATGAAACTGAAAAAAAATACCGGCCATTCCATATCCTCTCTTTTTTCACTCCTTCTGTTCGGTGTTTTTGCGCTGTTTCTTATGCTGATGCTGTTGTCCTCCGCAAGAGTTTACCAGCAGACTGTAAAACAGACGGATTCCGATTCCGGGCTTGGGACTGCCATCACCTATCTGACGACCAAATTCCGGCAGCATGACCAGGCCGACGGGATTTTCTCAGGTTCCCTGGATGATATCCCTGCACTTTGTTTTCGGGACACACTGAAGGGAAAAGATTATATTACCTATATTTATCTGAAAGATGGAAATCTTACAGAACTTTTCACCGTTGCGGATTCTCAGGCAAGCGCATCGGCCGGTACTTCCATTTCTCAGCTTTCGGATTTTCAGGCAAAAAACCTGGATAATGGTTTTTACCGCATTTCCCTGAAAAGTGCAACCGGAATCTCTGCACACTTTCTGCTGCACAGCACAGCCGAATCTTCCGTTACCGGTACAGATGCAGGCAAAAAGGAGGCATCATGAAGAAATCACAGCATAATTCCAGTACCAGTCTTTTTCTTATGGAAATGATCCTGGCGCTTTTATTTCTTTCTCTCTGCTCGGCTGCCTGCATTCAGATTTTTGCGGCAGCCCGTAAAAACCGTATACAGGCAGAACAGTGGAATCAGATTCAGGCACTCACCACTTCTGTGGGAGAAGCACTGGAAGGCAGCAATGGATCTCCCAAACAGCTTCTTGCTCTTCTTCCGGATGGCACACAGACCGACAACAGCCTGATCTGGTATTACGACCATTCCTGGCAGAACTGTTCCAGAGATGAGGCAGATTACGAAATGGTTTTCGTTTTGTCCACAACCTCCTCTGAAAAATCCGGAGAGCTTTCCTTCCGCAATATCCCGGAAAATACTTTGCTTTATCAGATCACCTTAAATTTTCCTGACTGTGGCAACGGAAAGGAGGAAATCCATTGAAACAAAAACATACTTTTTTCGTAACAGTAGGAATTCCTTCGCTGTTTCTGATCTTTTCCGTACTTTGCCTCTGTGTACTGGCTTTGCTTACTCTTTCCAGTTCACGGACCAGTTTAACAACAGCCAGACATTCCATGGAACAGACAGAGAAATATTATTCAGCCTGCAGTGAGGCTACCGAGCGTGTAGCCGATATCCGCAGTACACTGGCCGGATATTTGGCATCCGCAGAAGATAAAGCGGAATATTTTTCCCAGGTGAAGACTTTTGCAGATACGCAACAGGATCTTGTCTGGAATTCCTCTGATCACACCCTGTCTTTTTCCACGAAATTTGCCGACAGTCAGCAGCTTTCGGTGATACTTGAGATTTTTTATCCAGGAAAGACCGAAACCTCCGTATTGAAGATCCTTCAGTGGAGCACAGAATCTAATGGCACCTGGAATCCTGACAATCATCAAAATCTATTTAAAGGAGAGTGAACAAATGGATACTCCAATTCCTGAATTTCTTGCAGAAGCTGCCAATAAACGGGTCTCCGATATTTTTATCATCGCAGGCCGTCCTCTGGCCGAAAAAATTGATGGCCACCTTTTCAGCAGTGGTGACCGATTGATGCCAGCCGAAACGGAAGCACTTCTGCGCACCATCTATACACTTGCGGAAAACCGTGATATATCCCGGCTTCTGGAAACCGGTGACGATGACTTTTCGTTTTCCATTCCCGGCGTCTCCCGTTTCCGTGTCAACGCTTATAAACAGCGTGGTTCCCTGGCTGCCGTGATCCGTGTGATCGCCTTCCGGCTGCCGGATCCTGCAGAGCTTTCCATTCCGGAAGATGTGATGAGTGTTTCTGATTATACACGCGGCATGGTCCTTGTCACCGGTTCTGCCGGAAGCGGTAAATCTACCACTATGGCCTGCCTCATTGACCGGATTAACCACACCCGGGAAGGCCACATTATTACCCTGGAAGATCCTCTGGAATATCTTCACCGCCATGACCGCTGCATTGTCAGCCAGCGAGAGATCTGCACCGACACCGAGAGTTACTTGACTTCTCTTCGTGCCACCCTCCGCCAGAGCCCCGATGTAATCCTTCTGGGTGAGATGCGTGATTATGAAACCATACAGACCGCCATGACTGCCGCAGAAACCGGCCATCTGGTTCTTTCCAGTCTGCATACTCTGGGCGCTGCCAACACCATCGAGCGTATCATGGATGTCTTTGAACCTTCCCAGCAGCGTCAGATCGCTATCCAGCTTTCCATGGTCCTTCAGGCGGTTATTTCCCAGCAGCTGATCCCGGATGTGGAAGGCCGCAACATTCCTGTTTTTGAGATCATGCGCCTGACACCTGCCATCCGAAATATGATCCGTGACAACAAAGTCCACCAGATCGAAGGCGTAATCTCCACTTCCAGCCAGGATCAGATGCGTTCCATGGACCAGAGTCTTCTGGAATTATACAAAAAAGGCCGTATCACTAAGGATACAGCCGTGAGCTATGCAATGAATCCGGATATGCTGAAACGCCGGCTTATGTAACAATGCCTGAAAATACAAAATTCCTCATCACCTACCAGACTTCGTGACAGTGATGAGGAATTTTTATTTTTCTTAATCAGTGCACTACACTTCCTACAATTCCATAGGAAACAATATACATAATCGCACTTGCCATAAAAAGTCCGCACAGGATCGCAATGGAGGATTTTTTGATATCCACCTCAAGAAGAGATGCGATCAGTGCACCGGTCCAAGCACCGGTGCCAGGAAGGGGGATTCCCACAAACAGCAGAAGTCCCAGAAATTCATAGCGTTTGATCTGATCACTTTTTCCCATGGCTCTGTTTTCCATTTTTATGATCAGACCTCTGAACAGTTTTGTTTTTTTCATCCATTTAAAGATCTGCCGGATAAAAAGCAGGATAAACGGAATCGGGATAATGTTTCCCACGATACAGATCGGCAGTGCTTTTGCCGCTGAGATCTTCAGCAGAGAGGCTGCCAGAAGACCGCCTCGAAGCTCCAGGATCGGGATCATGGAAATGATGAACACAGCTCCCTCCGGAGAGATAAACTGTGAGAGATGGTTTGAAAACCACTGTACCAGTACTTCCATAGTACCTCCTTAATATTTATTTCTGCAGATATTCCTTCAGGAATTCCACCAGTTTTTTCATCTCCTTATCGGTACCGATGGTGATGCGGAGATGATCGTCGATTCTGTCCTTCGGGAAATATCTCACATAGATATGTTTCTCCCTGAGTGCTCCGAAGAGCTTTTTTGCCGGACAGCTCTCATGTGTGGCAAAGATGAAGTTCGCCTTGGAATCCTGGAAAGAAAATCCCAGTTTCTTAAGCTCTGTCTTTGTCCACTCTCTTGTTGTAATGATCTTATTACAACACTCTTCAAAATATGCCTGATCTTTCATAGATGCCACACCGGCCGCAATGGTGGTACGGTCCATGGTGTAGGAGTTGAAGGAATATTTCACATCATTGAGATATTTGATCAGTTCCGGATTTCCGAAGGCATAACCGATACGCATGCCCGCCAGAGATCTGGATTTGGAAAAGGTCTGCACAACAAGAAGATTGTCATATTTCTCGATCAGCGGCAGTGCGGAAGTGGCTCCGAAATCCACATAAGCCTCATCTACGATCACAATGCTCTCCGGATTTTTTGCTACGATCTCCTCGATCTCGGAAAGAGGCATTTCCACACCGGTAGGTGCATTGGGGTTCGGGAATACGATTCCGCCGTTTTCGCGGAAATAATCTTCTTTCCGGATATGGAACTCTTCATCCAGTGCCGGACGCTCATAAGGGATCCGGAAAAGATCGGCCCATACATCATAGAAAGAATAGGTGATATCCGGGAACAGGATGGGTTTCTCTGAATTAAAAAATGTCAGGAAACACATTGCCAGTACATCATCAGATCCAACGCCTGTAAATACCTGCTCGTCCTTCAGCCCGTAAAACGCAGCAATGCTGTGTACCAGGTCTCCGGCTGTCGGGTCCGGATAAAGTCTCAGAGTGTCGGTATCAAGGGCTTTCAGTGCCTTCTCCACACCCGGGGCCGGTGAATATGGATTCTCGTTTGTATTCAGTTTGATCATACCGCTCTCGTTTGGCTGCTCGCCAGGAGTATACGGCACTACTTTTCGTATATTAGCTTCCCATGGTTTCATGCTGTGCTTGACCTCCTATCATATTCTTTTGCTATTGTACTCACTGGAAGGACATTTGTCAAAGGGTAATACCACCTGTCAGATGCAAAAAGACACCCGTACCGGGTTACAGGGTACGGGTGTCTGATTTATTTTCTTAACTTATGAAGGGCTGTTCTGGTCTGTATCGGACGGATATCCGTGCTGTATCTGTAATCAGATACGTGCTACGCCTGTTGCTTTTGCTGCCTCTGCTACTGCTTTGGCTACAGCCGGTCCGACTCTCTTGTCGAATGCCTTCGGAATGATATACTCCGGAGAAAGCTCCTCGTCTGTGATCAGATCTGCAAGAGCCTTGGAAGCTGCGATCTTCATCTCATCGTTGATATCGCTTGCTCTTACGTCAAATGCACCACGGAAGATTCCAGGGAATGCAAGAACGTTGTTGATCTGGTTCGGGAAGTCACTTCTTCCTGTGGAGATAACCTTAGCTCCGCCTGCTTTTGCGTCATCCGGGAAGATCTCCGGTGTCGGGTTTGCGCATGCGAAGATGATGGCATCTTTGTTCATGGTCTTAACCATCTCTGTTGTAACTGCTCCAGGAGCGGAAACACCGATAAATACATCCGCGCCAACCAGCATCTCTGCAAGAGATCCCTGTTTCTTCTGAAGGTTTGTGAGCTTGCTCATCTCTTCTTTAACCGGGTTCATTCCTTCTGTACGTCCCTCATAGATGGCACCCTTTCTATCGCAGAGTGTAACATCCTTGAAGCCTGCTTTCAGAAGAAGTCTGCAGATAGAGATAGCAGCTGCACCTGCACCGTTCATAACGATACGAACATCCTCTTTCTTCTTTCCGACAACCTTCAGAGCGTTTGTCAGACCTGCAAGTGTGATAACTGCAGTTCCGTGCTGATCATCGTGGAAGATCGGAATATCACATTTCTCTTTCAGTTTTTTCTCGATCTCAAAGCATCTCGGAGCGGAGATATCCTCAAGGTTAACACCACCGAAGGATCCGGAGATCATGTAAATAGTATTTACGATCTCGTCTACATCATGGCTCTTAATGCAAAGCGGGAATGCGTCTACATCGCCGAATGCCTTGAACAGTACACATTTACCTTCCATTACAGGCATACCTGCTTCCGGTCCGATGTCACCAAGACCAAGAACTGCGGAACCGTCTGTTACAACAAGACACATATTCCATCTTCTTGTAAGCTCGTAGGATTTATTGATATCTTTCTGGATCTCAAGGCAAGGCTGAGCTACACCTGGTGTATATGCAAGAGAAAGGTCGTCTTTATTCTCAACCGGCACTCTTGTAACAACCTCGATCTTACCTTTCCAATCTCCGTGCAGTCTTAATGACTCTTTTGCATAATCCATTTTCTTTTCCTCCTTGGATAATTATGATATATTTCATTTCAAAAGGATTACCTGAATTAATAATTACCATTGAAGAATTTACTGTCCTTCGGAAGCTCATAGCCTTCAAAATAAGCGCCAAAATCAAGCTTCAGATAACTGCAGAGATCAGCAAGCTCTACCATGGTATTGTCGTTGACCGGAATGCCATTCTCTTTTCTGTCTTTTTCAGCAGCTACCTCTTTCTCGCCGTGTGTATAGATCCTGTCCTGACCATCTGCCTTCGGACTCTCCCGAAGTGCCTCAAGATATTCTGAAAAATGCTTGCGGATCGCATCCGGATCTCCGAATGCCGCCGGGTTGATCGCCATAAATCCATGGCAGATACCGGTCTTATCCGGGAAGGTACAGCATTTGTCGGAGGTAACTCCCATGGAAAGAATAGAGCTGAACAGCTCACAGAGCATTCCATAGCCATATCCCTTATGGCTTCCGCTGACTTCCTCGTTTCCACCAAGAGGCATGATTCCGCCGCCCTTCTTGGCTACGATGTTTGCAAGTACATCCGGTGCATTATTGCTGGCATGACCGTTTTTGTCAAGTGCCCAGCCATCTGGAAGAGGCTTGCCCATCTTATTATACATTTCCAGTTTACCTCTGGTTACAACTGTTGTGGAACAGTCAAAGAAAAACGGATACGGGTCTGCAGGCATAGCGACTGCGATCGGGTTGGAGCCCAGCATAGCCTTTCTTCCAAAAGTCGGTACCATGATCGCCTCGGAGTTGGTACATGCCATTCCAAGAAGGCCTTCATGGCAGGCCATGTTCGCATAATATCCTGCAATACCGAAATGGTTGGAATTTCGTACACTTACGATTCCCACACCAGTTGTCTTCGCCTTCTCAATTGCCTTTTCCATGGCAAAATGGCTGATCAGCTGGCCCATTCCGTTATGTCCGTCTATCACGGCAGAAATCGGTGTTTCAAAAACAACTTCCGGTTTCGCCTGGGGATGAATAGTCCCCTTCTCGATTCCTTTATGGTAACGAACCATTCTCTGCATTCCGTGGCTCTCGATTCCATATAAATCAGCAGTCAGAAGAACATCTTTAATAATGTTTCCCTCTTCCTCAGAAAAGCCAAACGCTTTGAAAACGTCTCCGCAGAAACGGTTCAGTGTGTCATAACTCCATTTTACATATCCCATAATCGTAAGTCCTTTCTCCTGGTATTTCCGGCAGGTTACTGCCATAATACCAAACTTTTTTGGTATTACCAATACAGTCCCTATTATAGCACTTGGTCTTACCAAAATCAATAGTGGTCTTACCAGATCAACGGGATTTTTACTGAAATTTTATTTAATTTTTGTCAGGTGGATCAGCGATGAAATACAAGGCTGTTCTCACCTTGCTGCTGTGCGATCTCAATTATATATTTCTCAATGGTTTCCATATGTTCGCGCATCAGCTTCTCCGCCTGGTTCCGGTCTCCGGAAATAATGGCTTCCACCAGTCTTCTGTGCTGGTCATCCACCTCAAGAGCGGAATTATGTTTCTGCATAATATAGGCTCGAGTACCGGAAATGATCTCCTCTGTCAGCTGTGCTGCCGCATCCAGAACATTATAGATCATAGGATTTCCTGCGATCCTGCCGATCTTCGTATGAAGCTTCTTATCAAGACCTGCACGAGCTTTCTCATCCTCTGCGCTCTCCAGCTGTGCCAGAATGGAACGCAGATCTAATGCGTCCTTCTCCGTACAATTCCCGGCTGCAAGAAGAGCAGCCTCCTGCTCCAGCGCAGAACGAAGCTCCTGCACCTGCTGTACATGGCTGTTATTCAGCTGAAAAAGAAGGGCCAGTGGTGCAGAAAGCCACTGATCCATATTCTCGGTGATATAGTTGGCTCCGCCGCGGACCGTTGTGACAATTCCCATCAGCTCCAGTGCCCGCAGGACTTCACGGACAGCAGGTCTGGAAACTCCCAGTGATTCTGCCATAACACGTTCCGCAGGTAAAGTGTCCCCCGGCTTCAGTTCTCCCCGCCGGATATTTTCTATGATCTGCGCTAATATTCCGTCAAATGCTCGTTCTTCTGTAATCTTTGTAAACATGTCGTCCGTTTCGGCCGCCTTCCTTTTTTATTGTGTTGTCTTTAAAAGTCCCGGAATGTATTAATATCTGTGCAATTTGACTATCTACGCACCTTCTTTTGGGACTTTTATGGTAAATATTATACTGTAATTTACCAATTTAATCAATAGTAAATAAGCAATTGGTCAGACAAACTATCACTTTATCCCATTATTGAGAATATTTTCCACTTCCTCCATCTGACCCAGAAGCATTTTCTGGCGGTCGTCAAAAAGAAGACCTTTATTATGCCTGTAATACTGGTCAGAACCGTTCTCCCGAATGAACCAGAGACTATAATAGTTGGCATTCAGTTCTGTGATAAATGCCACCATTTCCTGACTGTCCCCAAAGGCAGCTTCCATAAAGTCGAAAACGTTCTGAAGAGTAAAGGATATTTCGTCGGTTCGGTTTTCGTAGGCTTCGGTTTCGGATTCAAAGAGGGCTTTCACAAACTCATAGTTCCTGTTTGACGATAGAACTTCCGATTCTGCTGCAGCACTTCTGCCTCCTGCCGGCTCTGAACCTGATCCGGTTTTATCTGATCCGGTTGATTCCGAAGCTGATTCCAATCCGGACGCATTTTCAAAGAATGACACAACACGTTTCTGTATACGCTCCTGCTGTTTTGTAAGAAGCTCACTCTTTTTGTCCTTTTCAAGATCCGCCTCTGCTTTTTCCATGAGATTTTTTGCTGTGAGGCTGTCCTGAGCTTCTCTGAAGTACACCATATAATCATACAGTTTCGTGAGATAGGCATCGGTAAGATAGCATTCTGTAAAAAGCTCGCTGAGCTTTCCATTGAGAAGGCTTACAATGCTCAGATGCTCATCCAGAGAGGCCGTGCGGATTTTACCCAGAGTAATGGAATCCCACTTTCCTTTCAGGATGTCCTCCACTTTATAATCCGTTCTGTACTTATAATAAAGAGCCAGATAGCTGGCGAAATCCTTCGCGATCATCCTGTGCTGGATGTACTGGCTGACCACCTCACGGTCTACGGTTTTTCCAAGGATCTCATAAACCTGGATCAGACGGGAAAGATCCTCCCACCCTCTGGCTGTGGCAAATATTTTTCCGTCTACGGTATTCTCCACCCTGTAGAAATTTTTTCTGC
The DNA here is from genome assembly GCF_018785565.1 of Blautia sp. MCC283. Lineage (NCBI taxonomy): Bacteria > Bacillati > Bacillota > Clostridia > Lachnospirales > Lachnospiraceae > Blautia > Blautia sp. MCC283. Next base: position 175,939 of record NZ_WQQB01000045.1, read on the forward strand.
GAAGCTCCAGATAGGAGATCACCGCCGGATGAATTCCCTGCTGGTAGGCGTATTCCTTCCATACATCAAAGTCTGCCTCCACATCAATCTTCTTGATACGATCCAGAGTGACCACATCGAATTCCCGGACGGATTTGTTATATTCCGGCGGGTTGCCTGCTGTGACGATTACCCAGCCTTCCGGCACCTTCTGGTTTCCGAAGGTTTTTCCCTGAAGGAACTGCAGCATCATCGGTGCCAGTGTCTCGGATACACAGTTGATCTCATCAATAAACAGGATTCCCTCTCTCAGGCCTGTTTTTTCCATTTTGTCGTAAACGGACGAAATGATCTCACTCATGGTATATTCCGTGACAGAAAATTCTTCCTCACCATAATTCTTTTTTACAATAAAAGGAAGTCCCACAGCACTCTGCCTGGTGTGGTGGGTAATGGTATAGGAAACAAGAGCAATCCCGCATTCCCTTGCTATCTGTTCCATAATCTGTGTCTTTCCGATTCCCGGAGGGCCCATAAGAAGGATCGGTCTCTGTCGGATCGCCGGGATCCGGTACTCACCGAATTCGTCCTTTGAAAGATATGCTTCTATGGAATCTCTGATCTCCTGCTTTGCTCGTTTTATATTCATGGTTTTTCTTCTCCTTGTAATTCTTCCTCCGTGATCACCAGCTTCATGGCCCAGGCCGGGATATCCACATCCTCAGGCTCCTGCTCCATAAATACAAATGCTGTCCGGTATGGCGGCATCTTTGCCGGAAAAATACCGTAACCGTCTGTAAAATACACCAGTCCCTTCAGATTTTCAAACTCACGTTTTTCCATCAGCTCTTCCACATAAGCAAAAGCCGGACGGAAATCTGTACCTCCATCACCATAAAGTTCCAGGCTGTCCATGTAATCCTGCAGTTCTTCTCTGCTGGTGATCTTCACATCCGAATGCACCTTCTCATCACACTGGATAATGTGTATATTTACCTTCTGGAAAAAATTCCCGCTGTCGCTTAAGATCCCATAGGTTTCCTCCAGAAATCTCTGTACCAGTTCTCCTGAACAGGACATGGAGGTATCGATCACAATGACAAATTCCGAAACTTTTTTCACTTCTCTGGTTTCCAGGGGTTCGATCAGCGGCATATTCCTGTAAAGGGAAAGCCCGTAGGTATAAAAATTATAATCAAAGCTGTCCGGATCTACAGTCAGTTCTTCCCGAAATACTGCAAACTTCCGCAGAAATTCCCGATAATCATATCGTTCCCGGTTCTCCACTTTCAGCTGATCCAGAAAATCTCCGTCCTGCGCTCCTGCCTCCCTGGAAAAGGTCTCCAGGTCTGTTTCGATCCCATCGCTGATATCTCCCCATTTTTTACTCATCAGGGGATTGGGTTTCCGGTCAGACTGCTGGTTTGCCCAGTATTTATGGTCGTCCACGTAGAACTCTTTTTCAAGCTGTGCCAGTTCTTTTTCCTTCAGAAATTCTTCTTTCAGAATCTTGTAGATTCTCTCTGCATTCAGCGTCTTCTTTTCCTTTTCCAGAAGACGGTAGGTTTCCCTCCGGAGAAGACTTCTGGAATATCGGACTGAGCGGTGGTAGATCCCGTCGATCATATGCTCCACTGCAATATCGCAGCTTAAATTCCACAAACGCTTCTCTATTCCCGGCTTCCCAAAGTGCCGGAAAATGCAGTGAAATACCATATGGAGATATCCTCGATTCACAAGAATCCTGTTTTCTTTATAAAGCCCGCCAAGCTGTGCCGGATGGAAGTACATCACAGCCCCGTCTGTTCCAAACGGACTGACCGAACCATCCATCTGATAAATAAAGCTGCTCAGCGCCACATCCAGAAAACGCATGCCAAGATACAGCTCGTCTCTTGCCGCCCGGAGGATGCTGCTGCCGATGTCCTGGAGACGCTGGGCCGCCTCCTGGGGATTGGATCCCTGACCGGGCAGGAAGTTATTTTTATTGTTTTCAGTTGTTTCTATATCACTCATAACTGAAACTTCTTTCTCCTTTTAACAGGGCACCTCTCATTTTCTGTCTCCCCGGCATCCTTCTGCTCTTCCTTCAGCATCCGGCTGCGTTCATTCATCAGAAATGCGGAAATCTCCATATCCTTCTTCCTGGCCGCCACATCAATACTATGTTCCAGGCCCTCTCTGTTCCAGAGTTTTTCCCGAGAAAGCAGCTCCAGACCATTTAAGCTTCCGCTTTCCACCAGAAATCCCCCGATATCCTTAAGATTTCCCCGGATATAATCCTCATACTGCTTCTTCGCCTTTTCGCTCAGCTGCCACGGATAACGAAGCCGCCCGAAGCTCATATCCACCAGGACCTCCAGCTTATCCATCACCACTGCCATATCAAACAGGCTGTCATACTCCGCGAAATCCAGTTCTTTATTATAGAAGCATTGCCGGTAATTAGTCCCTGAGCCATGATACTCCGTAAACAAAATTCTCGCAGGCGTGTTCTCCACCGCCTCATCGTAATGCTCCGGAAAAACCATATGCGCACGTTTTCCACCTGCCTCACCATTTTCATACAGAAAATCCACATCGATCTTCTGCCACAGCTCCCCAAGGATTTCCTTTGCACAGGATTTGATCCCCTTTTTCTGATGGATTACAAGCTCCTTCAGCCCGCTGCAGCCCGTAAACGCCCCGGTTCCCACCTGCATCAGCGTATCCGAAAATTCCAGCCGTTCCAGTTTTTTGCATCCATAAAAAATATATCTTCCGATTTCCTTCAGCGTATCCGGGAAAACGATCTCCTGCACTTCCTCTCCGGCAAGAAGTCTCTCTTCTCCGAACGAAATTACATCTTCGCTCTCCCAGGTTTCTGCATCTTCTTCTCCATCCTTATGTGCAGAAAACGCATACGGCGCCGCACTGACTACCGGAAGACCATTGATCTCTTCCGGCAGCACGATCCGGTCATCGGTACCATAACACCGAACGATCTCTATTGCATTATTTTTAATTCTGTAATGTATTTTCATCGTACACTTTCTTCCCTATGTCACAATAATAAAAATTTCTGTTTCCTATTGTAGACTTATTCCAAACAAAAAACAACCCGTCGGACCACTGATGGCAAGTCAGTATCCTGCGGGTTGTTCGTTTCTTTTATCATAAGGTTGGAGGAATTGCTATATTTTTATCGGTCTATACTTTGAGTTTTTTCTCTTCAGGATTTAAAGTTTCCTGTAAACTTCCATACCATATCCGGCTGTTCCGGAAGATAGGTAACGTTAGGTCTCCAGGTCGCGATCACGGTATCTTTAGAATTGACCCAGAAGGAATACTCTTCCCTGTAGGAAGTGTTGAGCAGTCCCACAGACAGATATAACGTTTCCTGATCCATTCCATAAGCAATGCTGTGATATCTCTTTGTAAAATCATCCGGATAAAGATCGTTCTGTTTCCAGCTCTTAAATCCTGCATAAGCAATCTTTTTCTCACCCTGGACTATCATTTCCAGACGCAGTTTACATCCTTCCGGAATGATCTTTGCACTTTCAATGTTTCTCGGATTTTCTGTAAAAATAATCTCCCGGTTAAATAATCCACTGAGTTCTTTTTCCGCAGTTTTCAGTCTGCCTTCCGGCTGTGGCAGAGAAAGGCTTTTTATTTTTGCTTCCAGATATTTCTCTCCTTCTTCCCGTTTTTCTTCCGGGCAAGGTATGGAAACTGCTTCCTTCATATATTTAAGGCAGATATCTGCCGCAAGATATTCTCTCGCACCTGCGGTAATGCCAATGGCAACCGGAAGTTCCCGGAAGCACACCAAATACTGTCCAAATGCTCCTTCTGCCGCAAAGATCTCTTTTCCTGCTTTGATGTGATATGCATAATGAGTCAGTGCTTTTTTCTCATCTCCGGGAATTACGACTCTTGACTGTCCCATCTCTTCGATCCACCACTGTGGCACCAGCTGCTCACCCTTCCAGTTTCCTTTCTGGAGAAGGAGCTGTGCCAGTGTGGAAATCTGATCTGCGGTCAGATACATGCCCCAGCCGCCGGTATTATGTCCCTCAGGACTTGTAAGCCAGTTGATCTTTCCAAAACCAAGTTTGTCAAAAACACGTTTCTGCATAATGGACAGACAGTTTTCACCCATAACTTTGGTCACGATCCTGGAAAGTGTATAGCTGCATCCGGAATCATAATGAAAAACTTTTCCGATATCTTCTTTCAGCTTAGGCTGTCCAAGCCAATTCTTCTCCCAGTCTTTTTCCAGTCTGGAAAACCATACATTATTACAGCATTCCGGGGAACCGGCCTGCATGGTAAGAAGATCATATACGGTAATATTTTCCAGGGCTTCATCATATTCATCCGGAAGATCTTCTCTCACATAATCCAGAAATTTATCCTCCAGATGAAGTTTTCCCTCATCCACCGCAAATCCAACACAGATACTTGTTCCGATCTTTGATAAAGAATGCATCATCTGCGGCTCTTCCATTGAGAAAGGTGCCCAGGCTCCTTCAACAACCTTTTCTCCTTTATACCGTACAGAAATACTGTGTAATTCTACGGTGTTCTCAAGTTCCTCAAGCATTTTTGCCAGCTTGAACGGATTTAATTCATTCATTTTTTTCCTCCTCTGCAGGCTGCCATATGGATGTCTCGATACGGATTCCACCTTTTCTGGTGAGATATACACCAATCAGGATCAATGCAACCATAACTATAACAGCAGATACTGCATATACAAGTTTAATACTGAAAATTCCTTTTATAAAAATAATCGTGTAAATGATGATACTGATGGTACAGAATACGTAAAGTCCTGCACTGGAAAGGTGAAATTTGTTCTTCTTCCAGGTATCCGGATATTTCTTCGGAAGACGTGAAATTGCATACACAACTGTAACATTCATAAAAAATGTGATCACCTGGAAAATATTTGTGATCGTCACGATACTCATATCAAAAATGATCGGAAGCAACACTACGATCAGTGTGTAGGTATAGATCAGGTACGGTGCTCCGAAACGGTTTTCCTTCAGAATTCCTTTCGGCAGCCATCCATCCTTGGCAGCCTGAGCGATCGGATATCGTACATCATTAAATACACCATTCAAAGTAGTGATGATTGCCATGATCGGTCCGCCGATCATAAAAAGTTTATACACAATACCAGGAAGGATCTCCTGTGCTGCCGGAAGGATTGTTTCCACACCTGCAACCTTATCGTGAGGAAGCACCCCACCTGTAACCATCGCAAGGCCCACATAAATAAAAAGCAGACATGGCACGCAGGACATTGCCGCAAACGGAACATCTTTCGTTGCTCTTTTCGCGTCTTTACCATACCACAGAACATTGTAGTAACCATTTGCGGAATTGATAAGAAGAAGTGCCGCCAGCATAAAGCCTTTAAAGCCGCCGGTAAACATCTTATCTCCTGAAAAATCAAAGATCGGCTGTCTGATCTGTGTAAGTCCGAAAACAACATACAGAACCATTGTGATCAGAAGAACCGTTGATAATATCTTGCTTACCTTTGCAAAAATATCCATTCCCAGAAGATTCAGAACAAACAGGATAACAACACCTGCGATTGCCAGTGCTTTCACTGTAATTCCCGGGAGGAGATTATTCAAATACAATCCCAGTGCCAACGCAAAAGAACTGTTGAGGATCGGCGTTACCAGTTTCGTATAAGCTACCAGACCTCCGGTGCTGACTCCGGAAAGGTTCGTTACGATGGAATACGGGCCTCCTGCCACGCGCATGGTCCCACCAAGAATAATATACGGAAAAACCATAAAGAATCCCATGACAATCGCTGTCAGATAAGCAAGCCATACAGAATAACCGGTATAAGCCATTGCCGGTCCGATCAGAGTTACCATTCCGGAGCCGATTACCATTCCTACTGCGATCGCAAAAAGATCACCACGCTCAAGTATACCCGGTTTCGGTTCCGGCTTGTTCACAATTATGTTCTTGTCGTTCATTTCATTGCGCCTTTCTTTACTTTTTTACTTTTTATTTTTTATTTTTTATATTGTATACATAAAGAATAGTGAAAAACGCCGTAACTGTCAATAACAATTAACAATTTCGGCGTTTTGTAAAAATTATCTGTTCTGTTTTTGTATACTTTTTACAGAAAAATGGTAATTTCTACAGCCTAATTATACCGTTGCACAAAGTTCTCACAACTGCTTTTTATATGTTTCTGCATACGCAGATAACATTCCATAGCATCACCTTTTCGAATACTTTCTACAATTTCCTCATGCTCTTTCAGAGATTTTCTTACGTACTCTTCTTCATTTACCAGTACGCCTCTGGACAGTCCGTTCCACAGTTCTGACAGCATATTTTTAAGTTTATCATTTCCTGCTGCTGTCCATAATTCCATGTGCAAAGTCTGATTGAGACTTGAATAACTTTCAAAATCACCTTTTTCTATCTCTTCTCTGGAAACCTTGAGGATCTGATCAATCCTCTGAAAATCGATCTTATTTTCACAACACAAAACACAGGCTTCACTTTCCAGTGCCGCCCGCACCTGAAAATGTTCGCGGATCGTTTTTTCATTCACTCCAAGAACTACTGCACGTTTATTTCGCTCCAGTTCCAGAAGTCCATCTCTTGCCAGAATCTGAAAGGCTTCTCTTGTAGGTGTAATGGACACTCCAAGTTCCTGCGCAGTACTTTCCAGTGTCAGAATTTCCCCCGCCGGAATTTTTTTTGAAAGAATTGCCTCTCTGAGATTCGCCGCAATCTTTTCTCTTATGGGTAAAGTCTTTATTGGTTTAAGTCCCAGCATGTATATACTCCTGTTCTTATAGATCTTTTTTATTTAGATGAATATTAACAGTATTCTATTCTAGCGTATTTTTACTGTATTGTAAATTCCCATTAAGACAGGTACCCACATTCTTGCAGGAGACTTAACTGACTTACACATTTTATAAATACTGGCTGAACTCCACCTTCTCCTTATTCGGTCCCTCAATAGTAAAGAACTTCACACCATTCTCCCAGAACGGCAGGAAATGGACTTCATCATTGGTAGTATTCATTCCTGCTGCTGTCACCATCTCGTGGACTTTCTCGATATCCTTCACATCAATGGCAACATGATCGATGGCACCGGATTCCATTTTTGCTGCTTTGTTCTCGTAAGTCTCGATCACAAGATTTCCCAGTTTCAGAAAAGCAACCTTCTCATTGGCAGCTTCGTTTACGGTCTGAAAAGCAATCTCAAATCCCAGTGCTTCATAAAATTTAATGGTTGTCTCAATGTCATTGGTCGGCACACCTACGTGCTGAACTCCGTTCATCTGATCTTTTAAATTCATTTCAAAACCCCATCCTTTCATAAATCTGACATACTCATAAACACAATCGCTTCGCAATTTAGATTCAACTCTGCTACAGTTTTATGAATACGATCACTCTGCAATTCTGCGTTCCACCTGTGCAAGCTCCGGCATTGCCGGGATCGCACCTTTTTTCTCCACGCAGAGACTGGCCACTGCATTGCCGAAACGGGCAAATTCCTTCAGATCCTCCTGGGTCAGCTCGTCCAGATGTTTCTCTGCTGTGCTGACTTTGTACAGGAAACCGCCCCAGAAAGAATCTCCGGCTCCGTTCGTGTCTGCGATCTGTTCCACTACAAATCCCGGTACTACACAGCCGCCATCTTTGCTGTAAAGATATGCTCCTTCGCCGCCAAGTGTAACTGCCACAACTTTCACGCCCTGGCTGTACAGTGCTTCTGCTGCTTCCCGAACATCCTTATGACCGGTCAGAAGTTCTGTCTCCTCATCCGAAATCTTCATCAGATCAACATAGGGAACCAGGCTTCTCATATGCTTCTTCGCAGTCTCTTCATCCGGCCACAGAGATGCACGGTAATTGGGATCATAAGAAATCACGCTGCCCTTGTTTTTCGCTCTTTTTACCGAATAAAACGTGGTATCTCTTGCAGGCTGATCCGTCAGGGACAGGGATCCAACATGAAAAATATGGGTATGATCCAGCACATCCACATCCACTTCTTCCTTCTGGATCTTCGTATCCGCTCCCGGTTTTCTTGCAAAAGAGAAAGTCCTCTCTCCAGTCTCGCTGACTTCCACAAAAGCCAGGGTGGTGAAATAATTTTCGTCCAGGAGCATACCCTTGGTATCCACGTTTTCTTTCTCAAGAACAGATTTCAGGAACTTTCCGTGCATATCTTTTCCTGCTTTACCGATAAATGCAGTATGAGCTCCCAGTCTGCTGGCTGCAACTGCAACATTGGCTGGTGCACCGCCCGGATTTCTGGCATACAGCATCTGTCCATCCTCATTGATATCCTGAGATGTAAAATCGATCAGGATCTCACCAAAGGTTGTGATATCATAGATGGATCTTTTCACAGCATCTCCTGTGTCCACAATAAGGTTCTGATCAAGCAGCTGAAAAAGGATCTTCTCGCATTCTTTCTCATTATCTGTATGTACATGAAGCTCTCCCTCGTCAAACTCAGGCATACTTAAGACACCAAGCATAGACTTCGCATTTACAACATAACGACCATAACATAATTCTACATCACATGGGATGGATTCTGCAATACTTACCAGCTTTCTTGCATTCTGCATTGTCCCTAAAATTACTTTTACTATCATTTTTGTCCACTCTCCTATGCAAACAGGCTGATCACAACAGCACAGACCAGGCCAGTTACTCCTACAATGGTTTCCATCATTGTCCAGGATTTCAGAGTTGTTTTTTCATCAATCTCCAGAAGAGAACCTACCAGCCAGAATCCGGAATCATTTACATGGCTGAATGCCGTTGCGCCTCCGTTGATGGCACAGACCATTGCTGCCAGATACACAGGGGAAAGTCCTGCAATTCCCGGCATGGCCGCCATGATTCCTGCTGCCATGGTCATGGCTACAACTGCCGCCCCAACTGATGCACGGATCAGAGCTGCGATCAAAAATGCCACCAGCACTAACGGGAGCCCGCTTTTTTCCAGGACAGGCCCGATGATATTTCCCATTCCGCAGTCCTGAAGGACCCATCGGATGATACCACCGCCTGTGATCACAAGCAGGATCAGACCAGTTGGTTTCAGGGAATGGTCCATGATCTTCTTTAACTGCTCTCCGTTATATCCCATCTTTTTTCCAAGGAAATACATGGAAAAAAGAACGGCTATAATCAGTGCCACAAATGGTGTTCCAAGGAACTGCAGAGCAGGACGTACCGGATCGATTCCCGGGATATACTCGGAAATCGTACTGCACAGGATCAGTACCAGCGGAACAAGAATGATACATAACACTGTGGAAAATTGGGGAAGATTGGCCTCTTCCTCTTCCCGAACTTCCTGTATATTAGAAGGAAGTCCTGTGTTGATCCTGCTGCCGATAAATTTTGACCATAAGATTCCCGCGAAAAGCAGTGACAGAATACCTACCGGCACACCTACTGCAATCATAATTCCAAGCTCCACATTCAGCATATTCGCAACAAGTACGGAACCTGCTGAAGGAGGGATAAATGCAAATCCGGTTGCCAGACCTGCCAGAAGAGGGATTACGTAATACAATGTGGATCTTTTTGTCTTTTTCGCAAGACCAAATGCCAGTGGAATCAGGATCACAACACCTGCTTCAAAGAATACGGTTGTTCCAACAACAAGTCCTGTAATTCCAAGAGCGATCCCCGCTTTCTTTTCGCCAAATCTACTGACCAGTGTCTGGGCAACACACTGTGCACCTCCGGACACCTCCAGAATACCGCCGAACAGTGATCCCAGACCAATCAGCAGTACGATTCCCTGTAATGTTTCCCCTGCACCTTTTTCGACTGTGTTTACCAGTGTCGGAACCGGCATTCCTGCGCCAAGCCCGATAAACAGTGCAGAGATCAGCAAAGATAAAACCGGGTGGATCTTAAATTTAATAATAAGTAACAACAGTAAAACAATTCCTGCCGCTGCCGCGATCAACAGTCTTGCCGGATCTGCCGCAAATACCGGTTCTGTCATTTTTCCATTTACCTCTTTTCTGCTTATTCTCTTATTTGATGCCCGCAGATCGCTCCGCAGGCATCCTGATTTTTATTTCTCATTTACATATTTATGAATAGTTGCCTTCACAGCTCCAGGTCCTGCGATCATCTCACGGAACATATCCTCGATCTTCTCTCCGACACCATCTTTATAAAGGTCTGTGAAGAACAGTCTCTCATTGGAAAGGATCGGCTTCAGCTGATCCTTGAAGGTTTCCGGTTTTCCGATCACGATATCGCCAAGCTGCTCTGTGATCTCCTCATTCATCGGGTCCGGGGCAAGCTCAAATTTGTTTCCTTCGTCATCTACAGCCAGCATGTATCTCAGCCAGCCTGCGATTCCCAGCGGGATTGCTGTCAGTCTGGAAGCATCTCCAAATTTCTTCACATATGCTTTTACAGTCTCACCGAAACGGATACCTACCATCTGGGACACATCTACAGCCAGACGAAGGTTGGTATCTCCAAGATACTCATTCGGGAAACGGTCATTAAAGAGTTCATCCACAAATGCCTGTGGGGAAAGGATTCCAGGATCTGCAACTACCGGAAGTCCCTCGTCGTAAGCAACCATACGGGCCATTTTCATCATATCTTCGTTCGTGTTCAGCATATGTGCAAACAGATCATAGCCAAGTACCACACCAAGAGGGCCGGTTGCGGAATGTACAGGATTCAGGCATACGGTTACTTTCATTCTCTCGGAAAGATTGACGGTATTTCTGTCCGCCATATATACGCCGAAGCCTTTTTCCAGAGCAGGGCGTCCGTTAGGGAAGCTGTCCTCGATAACAAGATACTGTGGCTTCTCAGCATTGACAAATGGTGCAATGTATGTTTTCTTTCCTGTGATCACCGGCTGCATATCTTCAACGCCAAGCTTCTCAAGGTCTGCTGCGATCTGCTCACTTGGACGAGGTGTGATCTTGTCGATCATGGTCCACGGGAATGCAACCACCTTCTCATCCGTTACATAATCTACAAATCCATCATCTACAAAACCTGCTTTATGCCATTCCTCTGTCATAGTCAGCACGGACTCACGAAGCTTGGCGCCGTTCTGTGAGCAGTTATCCATAGATACCAGAGCGATCGGATATTTCCCTGCTTTATATCTCTCATTCAGCATAGCCACAAGAACTGCCATTGCTCCCGTTGCCTTATCCGGTCCGTTTTTAATATCTGCTTCCACAAACGGGAACCATGTTCCGTCTGCTTTCTGGAGTGCATAGCCCTTCTCTGTGATCGTGAAAGAAACCAGCTGCAGAGATTTAGCCGCAAAAATTTCTTTCAGGCGGTTCCATTGTTCAGTATCAGAAGACTGTGCTTTCACTGCTTCTGCAAGTGCCCCGAGAACTTTGTACTCACGGGTTCCATCACCGTGAAGGATGACATTTAAGCCAAGGTTGTCATATGGCGCGTAAATTTTATCCACTACGTCATAATCAAAAGTCTCTACACATGTGATACCTCTGTCAAGAACTCCCTCTTCCAGAAGACCATCTGCAATACCGCCGATAAATACACGGAAGATATTTCCGATTCCGAAATGTACCCAGCCTGGCTCTTTTTTCGCTTTCTCAGTCACAGCCTCTACATCGTATCCCGGAAGATCGATGCCTGCTTTCTTCCATGCTTCACGTTCCTTGATTCCATTTCTTGTTAATTTCATAATCTTGAACCTCCCTGTTTTCTTATATTTCGTTATTATTTATGTCTTTCACTTATGCTTATGTCTTAACTGTAAGTAGAGTATAAAACTATTTTTTTAAAAAATCCATTGACAAAACACCTAATTTTCCTCTTATATTTTTGTTTACTTTTACTCAGGCGCTCCTGCATTGCATTTCCCGCAGATTTATACTAAAATACATTTAAGACTTAAACATATCTATAATTACTTTTATCAGGAGAATCTCATGAGTGAAAAAGGATTAACCACCATCAATTTAAAGAAAATAAACCGCTCCAAGGTTTACCAATATATATACCAAACACACCAGACTTCCAAAATGCAAATCGTCCAGGATCTTCAGATGGGGCTTTCCACCGTAAGCCAAAATCTGAACCTACTGGAAAAAGAAGGGCTTATTGACAGAAACGGATATTTTGATTCCACAGGCGGAAGGAAGGCACAGGCCATCCAGATCGCCTCGGATTTTCGGATTTCCATTGGCATCGGGATCCTGAAAAACATGTTCCATATCACAGCCATCGACTTATATGGAAATGCTTTTTATACAGAAACCATTGCTCTTCCCTATTCCAACACAGAAGAGTATTACAGACAGCTGACCGATAAAGTACGGGAATTCATCGCAGAGAATCACTATCCGGAAGAAAAGATCCTGGGTATTTCCATCGCCACACAGGGGATCACTTCTCCGGATAATTCCACTGTGATCTATGGAAACATCATGAACAATACCGGAATGAAGCTGGAGGATTTTTCCCGGCATCTTCCTTACCCCTGTCATCTGGAACACGATTCCAAATCCGCCGCTTTTCTGGAGCTGTGGAATCACCCGGAGCTCGACAGTGCTGTCGTGTTCCTTCTGAACCGGAATCTGGGCGGTGCCATTATCACCAATCATCAGATCCATCAGGGAAGCTCCATGCACAGCGGAACACTTGAGCATATATGCGTGAACCCGGACGGCCCTTTATGCTACTGCGGAAACCGTGGCTGTCTGGAGACCTACTGCTCTGCCAATGCTCTGGAACAGTCTGCGGGGATGCCTGTGAAGGAATTTTTCCTGCTGCTCCGCGAAAAAAAATCTCCCCGGCTTGCTGAGCACTGGGAAGATTACCTGAACCATCTGGCCTTTGCCATGAAAAACCTGAACCTGATCATCGATGCGCCGATCATCATCAGCGGATATCTGGCACCTTATTTTACGGAAGAAGACATCACTTATCTGCTGGAACACATCAACACAGGCGCACCCTTTACCCTGGATAAAGATCAGATTCTGGTCGGTACCCACGGACAGTATACACCTGCCATTGGTGCAGCTTTATATTATGTAGAAAAATTTATACAGAGCGTGTGAATACAGGCAGCTTCACCTGAACCGCTCAAAAAAGCATGTCATACACAGCCAGACGGATATAACTTGATCCGCTCTGTCCTAAGGTATGACATGCTTTTTTTTATTTTACTTATTATTTTTTCAGTTCTTTCAGCAGCTGCCCGATCTTTGACACAAACAGATCAAAGGCCACATTATTCTTACCGCTGTTGATCACAATATCTGCTTTCGCCCGTGTAGGCTCCACATACAGATAATGCATCGGTTTTACTGTGGTAAGATACTGATCGATGATTCCGTTTAAATCCCGTCCACGTTCCTCCACATCTCTGGAGATCCGTCTTAAGATCCTCTCATCTGCATCTGCTTCCACATAAACCTTGATATCCAGAAGATCTCGGATACGGGGATCTGCAAGAAGCAGGATTCCCTCTACCAGAATGACCGGTCTTGGTTCGATCTTCAGCACTTTGTCGGAGCGGTTGTGCTGACTGTAATCGTATACCGGACATTGGATGGTTTTGCCCTCCTTGAGTTCTTTGAGATGCTCGACCAGAAGATCGGTTTCCAGTGAATCCGGGTGATCGTAATTCACCTTCACACGTTCTTCAAAAGGAATTCCGTCCTGTCTGCGGTAGTAATTATCATGATAGATCACCACCACATCGTCTCCGAAATGCTTCTTCAGTCTGTTTGTAAATGTAGATTTGCCGGAGCCTGACCCTCCGGCGATCCCGATAATAATACTTTCCATCGTCTCTTTACCTCTTAAGCTAGAATTCTTCCGCTGTGGATCCCGCAGGCTTCCCGAAGAGTTTTTCCGTATAGAGAAGCTTTTTCTTACACAAAAGCTGCCCGGTCGGTGTGCATCTCCTGCATCCGGTTCCGGACAGCTTTTCTGGTTATTTTTTATAAAGCAATCGTTCTGATCAGATCTCAGCCTGCTCCAGAAGTGCCGGGATCTTGGACTCCCATCCAAGTGCCATGATATGTACACCCTGGCAGTATGGCTTACACTCTTTGATGATACGTGCAGCGATCTCAACACCTGTGATACCAGCTTTTGTCTTCTCTTTGTCAGCTTTCAGCTCCTCGATCATCTCATCCGGAACATGAATGCCGGCAACGTTGTTGTTCATGAACTTAGCCATTCCAGCAGACTTCGGAATGATGATACCAACCTGTACCGGTTTTCCGAACTGTTTTGCTTTTTCCATAAATTTGATGAATTTCTCCGGCTCAAATACAGCCTGTGTCTGGAAGTAGTCTGCACCTGCAGCAACCTTTCTTTCCATCTTTGCAAGCTGAGCGTCAACGGAATCGCTGCATGGAGATACAACGGCACCCTTGGAGAATTTCGGAGGCTCACCAACGAGCTGGTTTCCACCAAGGTCTACACCGGACTCAAGAAGCTGTACTGTATGAAGAAGAGATACAGAATCAAGGTCAAATACCGGTTTTGCCTGCGGATGGTCGCCCATCTTTGTGTGGTCACCTGTGAGGCAGAGGATATTCTCGATACCAAGCATAGCTGCACTTAAAAGATCAGACTCCAGTGCGATACGGTTTCTGTCACGGCATGCCAGCTGGAAGATCGGGTCCATGCCTGCATCTTTGAGGACTTTACACATTGCAAGAGATCCAAGACGCATTACAGAAGACTGGTTATCTGTTACATTGACTGCATGAACGCCTTTCAGATAAGTTTTGGCTTCCTCTACCAGTTCGTCTACATGGATCCCTTTTGGCGGTCCTACTTCTGCAGAAACTACAAATTCACCACGGTCGAATAATTCTTTCATTTTCATATTATATTTGCTCCAATCATTTAAAATTTGGGGTACGGCCCACCTGCTCTGCAATACACATTACGGAATATTTCCGGTAAACCGTATCATAATTTAATTTGGCTTCTTAATAAATCTTTGCTTATTATTTCACTTCATCATCTGTAGCGAAATTATGGATCTGTGTCGGGCATTTCAGTGCGTCAAGGCGTCCGATCTCTTTCAGACGTCTGTAGATGCGCTCCCATCCACACTCCATGTCACTGTCCACTTCGCATTTACCATTCTTGGAACCGCCGCACTGGCCGTTGACAAGACTCTTGGAGCATGCTGTGATCGGGCAGATCCCGCCAGTAAGGTTCAGATAACACTCACCACACTGGTCACATTTATATTCTAACGGTGTTACACCCTGGAAACCAGGTACCGGGTATGTATCGCAGGCTGCGCATACCATTTTGTCTTCCAGATATTCTGCGATGGTCTGTACACCAACGCCACAGGAGAATACCAGGACCAGATCCGCTTCCCTGATCTTATCCATATGTTTCTGAAGACGTAACTGCATATTTTCCGGATTACAGATATAATCCGTTGTCATGATCCCTGTCACATTTCCTTCAGCGGAAAGCTCCTTCTGAAGTTCAACAGCTTCTTTTTCCGGAAAACGAACTTCCTTGCATCCATGGCAGTTGATGATAAAAACTTTCTTTCCGGCTGCCAGTGATACGATAGTTTCTTTTGCTTTTAACTGGGTAATCAACATATCACTTCATCCCCCTTACTGCATTTTTTCCGGCTTTGATACTGTTAATGATCGGAATCTTGGAAGAACAGATATACTGACAGCATCTGCACTCAACACAGTCCATGACATTCATGTCTTTCATGCCCTGCCAGTTCTCTTCTTTCGCATATTTAACGAAATACAGAGGAGAAAGTTCCATCGGACATACATCCACGCAGCGTCCGCACTTGATACATGGCTGCTCTTTGGTCTCGTCTGTATCAATGGCGATGATACCGTTGGAGCCCTTCATCATAGGTACATCCAGAGTGTTCAGAGGGAATCCCATCATAGGTCCGCCCATCTTGACCAGAACATCGTCATCTGTAAATCCGCCGCAGTAATCGATCAGCTCTTTTACGCTGGTACCGATCTTGATGATAAAGTTGCCAGGATTCTTGATCTTCTCGCCTGTTATTGTTGTAACACGCTCGATCAGAGGCATACCCTTCTGGATTGCATCGGAGATTGCTTTTACGGTACTGATATTATCTACGATAACGCCAACATCTGCCGGGAGACCGCCACTTGGAACTTTTCTGCCCATAACGCGCTTGATGAGAGTCTTCTCAGCGCCCTGCGGGTATTTGGTTCTTGCGACAAATACTTCCATGTTTCCGATATTGGCAACTTTTTCCTGCATTAATTCGATGGCATCCTGCTTGTTATCCTCAATGACAATGATACCCTTCTCGGCACCTGTTGTCTTCAGGATCGCTTTCAGACCAAAAATAATGTCATCTGCAAACTCAAGGAGAACCTTGTGGTCTGCTGTTAAATATGGCTCACATTCGCATCCATTGAGTAGAATGGTATCAACTGGTTTGGCTGGTTTCAGTTTGACACAGGTCGGGAAGCCTGCACCACCCATACCAACGATTCCTGCTTCTTTTACAATCTCAATGATCTCATCCGGAGTCAGATTATCAAGGTCACCATGTGGCTGTACGGATTCGTGCAGAGTATTTTTTCCATCCGATTCAATGACAACAGCCATGACTTCACTGCCTCTTGTGCCATGCATACGTGGCTCAACGGCAACTACGGTTCCGCTTACGCTGGAGTGTACCGGTGCGCTGATAAATCCGGCAGCTTCGCCGATCTTCTGTCCGACTTTTACAGTGTCGCCTACCTCTACGATCGGGTTGGCAGGTGCACCAAGATGCTGGGACATGGAGATCACTACAGTCTTCGGATCCGGGAATTTCTTCAGTGCGATATGCTCGCTGAATTCCTTGTGCTCTGACGGATGAACGCCGCCATAGTATCCGTTCAGTCTGTCTTCTCTGATAGACTTCACGTAATCGTTGATCACCTTGAAGTTAACCTTGGAGTAATCACGTACCTGTACCGGCTGGTTCAGGAACTCTTCCAGACGGCCCTGTTTTGCCAGTCTCTGGTAGATCTTTTCCCATGCACAGTCTTTATTCGGGTCTACTTCACATTTACCGTTCTTTGCTCCGCCGCACTGTCCATTCACAAGACTCTTGGAACAGTCGACGATAGGACAGACGCCTCCGGTAATGTTCAGATAGCACTGTGCACATGCATCACAGCTCTTTTTGGTAAGTGCCATGCCGTGATGGCCTCTGTAGTTAAGGGTATTACTTGCTGCAATCACCGGCTTGCCTGCCAGATCCGCAACTGTCTGGATACCAAGACCACAGGAGATCACAACTACATTCTCTGTACCTTCCGGCAGCAGATCCTGTAATTTTCTTTCTGTGTGCATCTTGTTGCACAGAAAATCGAATTTCGCACTGCCTGTGACGGTTTTTCCCTGCTCCGCAGCAAATTTCAGGAATTCTTCGCAATCCGGTTCGTCAACGGTCTCAAATTCCTTGAAACACTTGTTACAGGCGATTACGAACAGATTGTCCCTGCCGTTCAGCACTGATGCAAGCTCATCACTGCTTTTCAGCTTGTACTTAGTATAGTTTTCCAATTGCTCACCTTCCTTATAAAGATTATATCCTTATGATTATCTGCTCTTATCCGTTCCCTCCTTCTCTGCACTCCCAGGAAAGAAACAATAAAACCAAATAAATAAGTTCTATGTTATTTGTTCAGCCCCTCCGGAAATCCCGACCACAAAAAGGCCGCAGTATTTCCTCTGACTGCTATAATAAATGTAACATAATTTGAACATATTATCCAGTTTTATTAGCCATTTTTATAAAATTATTCTATGATTTCATCCCAATCGTCTATGGGTGTACGGATATTTGTACAACTTCTGTTATGCCGTATGCGTTAGTTATATGCAACTTATATAATTTTGTTTATAAAATATCCTTTTTATGCATTGAGCATATTGCACAAGGATTTTATCTTTAACAGGGCAGATCCGAAAGGTGTCTTTTGTCATGGGGTAAGACGCTGTCCGCAATATTCACAGGTGCTCAGACGACCTTTTATTACCTGATTCTTTGCACCGCAGCTGGGGCAGGTAACTGTAATATAGATCTTCTCATTTACGCGTCTGTTCGGTGCAGTGATCATAATATAATTTCCTTCTCTGTCTATCTGGATATTCCGGATATATCCCCCGGCAATAAATTTTTCCAGCTTTTTCACTGCACCTTTTCCCAGTTCCTGCTCAAGCTTTTCAAATGAGACGGTATTCTGAGCATAGGATTCAAACCAGCAGGCGATTTCTCCGGCTTTTTTCTTCTTTAATGTTTTTTGTATCTCCCGGAAGGTCGGATACAGAAACAGCAATCCAAGTATGATCTCTGTTGCTGCCATTCCCCAGCGCCCTTCACGGATATACTTCTCCGATGCGCCAATAGCTCCCAGGGAAAAAAGTATAAAAAAGCCACAAAGAACCCATTTCAGTTTCCCCAGTATTCCTGTTTTTTTATTTTTTTCTGTCAAAAAATCACTCATGTCTGTTTCCTCTTTCTTCTATTATTCAAAATTTTATGATGTATTTATGAATGCTCCGTCAGCTCACGCCAAATTTCCTCTGTCTGAATATGTTTCTGCATTCTGCGGATCTTCTATTTCAGTGTGGTTACGATCAGTTTACTTTCCAGTGCAGCTGCTATCAGATCCTCTTTACAGCTGTATCCCGCCTTGGCGATCATTTCCTGAAAATTCCATCTTACCCCTGAAGCAGAGCAGTCCATCTTCCTTGCGATCTCGGAATATGACATCCCGTGAATATACAGGCGCAGCATCTCCAGCTGTCTGGGACTGATATCACCGCTTGTGATCCAGTTAAGTTCCACCCTCGGTGACACATCCGGAAATACATGCTCCCCATTTAACGTTCTGTAGATCACACTCCGTATTTCCTCTTCACCGTGATCCTTATACCAGAGACTGTCTGCGCATCCGCTCTTTGCCCTTTCCAGCACCTTGGGATCGATCAGCGAAGTAACAACCAATACCTTTGTATATGGATATTTTTCCCTGATGATCTTTCCAGCACTCAGCCCATCATGATTATGAAATGTCTGCACATCCATAAGCACAAGATCAATTGCCGAGTAAGAGCAGATCTTTACAGCTTCACAGGCATCCGAAACTGTCTGAACATGTCGGAATTCCGGTTCCCGCATAATAATACTTTCAAAATACTTCTGCATGATCCTCTGATCTTCTACTATCAGTATCCGTACCATAGACTCCCATCCTTTCTGTCAGTGGCATTTTCAACACCAGACAAAACTCCGGCGAAAAAGAAACCTGCATAATACATTTCTCTGACTCCGCAGCTTTTCTCAGTGCAGACAGACCACCACCTTCTTCTGCATTTTTTTCAGGTGCATCTCCATCATTCGTTATCCGGATGCTGTATTCATTTGCACCTTTGTCTATCTTCACCAGAACCGTACTGCCATGGGCGTGTCTGGCACAATTTGTCACACATTCACGGATCGCTCTGTCTGTCAGCAGCCTGTAGGAGGGATGCTGAGGTAAATTTCCGCTGATCTGAACATAAATTCCAAGCTCTTCTGCATGCCTGATCGTATCCGCACATAATTCTTCCATATTCTCAACAGAAGAATCTGTAAGAATATAGACCAGATGCTTTAATGCAGATAACTGTTTATCCATTTTATCCTGCTTTTCTTTTCTTTCCAATATCCTGCGTATTGACAGAAGGCTTCGGCCAAAATTGTCATGAACCTGCATTTTCATGGCAAGTGTCTCCTGCTCTCTTATTTTATCTCCTATTTTTTCATACATTTCCTCCAGCTTATGATTCAGGATTTCCAGCTTTTCATTATTTGCTCTGATCTTTTCACCATTGTAATAAATTTCTGATACATTAACTGCCACTGTCTGCAGATATCCTGCACAATCCGGCTCCTGCAGACGATATTCCTGAAACATCCAGACGGAAGCATCCGGAAAATAAAATACATTACTGTCGCTGCTTAATCTGCGAAGTCTCTTTGCTTCGGATCCTCCATCTATTACTTTCCGCAATACCTCATAATCCTGCAGATAGGAGCCTGTCATTATCCTGCTCAGCTCCTGCATCTTGGTATTGCACAAAACGATCCTTCCAAGCGGATCCGAAAAACACACCCCGCAGGGAACATCATCAACAGCTTCATTCACAGACCAGTAAGACAGAGAATGATGATATCTGCGTCTCTCTCTCCAGATTGCTCTGAAAAGATAAAACACCAATACCACCATCGCTGCCATCAAAACGCTGACCGGACACCCCCGGAGCATTGGCTGATATGCGCTTTCCCCATGACAATATCTGTGATCATTCATCAGAGATCCCATAAGCATAAAAGAAACTGCAAAAACAGTCACTGCTGTTATAATTTTCTTTTTCCCGTAAAAACAGGTTATCCTTATCAACAGAAGGATCAATTCCAGAATCAGGCAGATTTCAAGAAGGATCATCAGAAAATCCTGCATTGCCATACTGCATTCCGCAAAATCAGTCATCTTCCGCCTCTCTTTCTGCATACGATACATCCGATAAACCATTCGTTTTCATCTTCCTGCTGCACATCTAATTCCGGTCTTTCTGACATTAATCCCCGCAGATCTTCTTCTGCTACAATATGAACTGAAATACGCAGAGCATCATCGATCTGCGACACACGATAAAAAACAGACTGCATTGTATCAAACAATCGTTCCACAAGCCATTCAAAGGTATCATAGCATTTCAGTATATCATCTGCATTCAGCTGCACTTCACCATTTTCGACATAATAAGCCGCCCGGATCTTACATAATTTTAAGCTGTCACAGGATTCCGCCAGACTTTGTCTGAGATCCTCCATCGTAAGCAGATTTCCATCTGATGCATATTGTGTCAATACCAGATTTTTTCTTCTCTTTAAATATGTACCAACAACCACGATCTTTCCCAGGATCCGGTCATAGTGTTCCCTTGACTCCGTTCTTTCCAGCTCATCCATCAGCTGTGACAGCAATTCCAGCTGCCCAGCTGTCTGATTCTGTATCATGTTCAGCAGCCGGTTCTGTTCTTCTGTTTTTCTCCGCTCAGCCTCTTTCTGATAGGTTTTCTGCAGCAGACGATTTCTGGCAGTCAGCTCCTCCTGCTGTTCCCTGATATCCTGATACTGATCCAGAAGCACCGAAATATCTTCTGACCAGAACAAATGTCCTCCTCTTATAGGAATATGGTTGATCCGGATTCCCTGTTCCTGTACAGCTGATCTGTTTATTACAATTTTACGCAGTTCCGGTGACAGCTCCGGAAAATCACCGGAATGATAATAACGCTGAAAAGAATCATCCGTAATCTCTGCATCCAGTCCTCCGGAGGTCTGGAATAATTCAAAATATCGATTATTTGTCTGTATCAGGCCGCATAATATACACCCCTGATAAATTGCCGCCATTAAAAGGCAGCATACTGCTGTCATATCCCCGGCAATTGTTTTGATCAGGGGCAGACGGAGTAAATTCCCGATATTCCATCCCAGCAGCAATATTCCCGGAATGACAGGCAGCCAAAATTGCTTCCTTCCCGGAATCCTGCTTTTTCTGATCAGCATAATTTCCATCCATATCAGGCAAAATATGATCCATCCCTGGATCACTATAAAAAGAATACCATAGCTGTAATCTCTGTCCGAAAACGGAGGCCGCCCGGAAAACCGAAACACCAGCTGATGCAGGTCATTTGTAAAAACACAGACGATCATAATCACCGCAAAAACCAGCAAAACAATAATTTTTCTGCCCGTTTTCTCGCCGTCCTTTTCACCAAGAAACATCGCTGCTGCCAATCCAAGGACCGGTATCAGGATCATCGGGATATAATACAGATACCAGCAGATATGTTCTCCAAGCGGATCATGAAGAATATGAAATTTTACCGTCCGCACAAAGAACCAGAATACCATCAGACAGCCAATTGCAGTCAGGCATCTGCGCGTTTTTCTATGCACTACATGCTTTTCCAGATAGATCACCCAGGCACAATACATTCCCAGATAAATACAGTTACGACACTGATCTGCCAGATTTCTCATAAAAACATTTTCCGGTCTTACCAGCCTGCAGAAATACGCCAGCAATACACTTATCAGGATTCCTCCATACGACAGTGCCCTTTTTTTATTGTATGTCATGAAAATTCCTCTCTCATTAATACATTCCTGTGACAAGTATACTATAAAACTCTATTTTATTATATAGTTTTCAGAGAAATCATCCATTCTCAACCCTGTTGTCACAAACAGAGTGAACAATTCTGTCCACTCTGTCTATCATCACTCAAAATGGTCTTGGCTGGCCACAGTATTCGCAGAACCTTCCGGTATTCTCTGCACCGCACTGACATTTCCACAAACCGCCGGGCTGCTGCATTCCCGACTGCTGCATTCCGTTGTTCATATTCATTCCCGACTGCTGCATTCCACTATTCATGTTCATTCCGGGCTGCTGCATTCCATTGTTTATATGCATTCCAGGCTGCTGCATTCCGTTGTTCATATTCATCCCGGACTGCTGCATTCCATTGTTCATGTTCATTCCGGACTGCTGCATTCTGTTGTTCATATTCATCCCGGGCTCCTGCATTCCATTGTTCATGTTCATCCCGGGCTGCTGCATTCCATTGTTCATGTTCATTCCGGACTGCTGCATTCCACTGTTCATGTTCATTCCGGACTGCTGCATTCCGTTGTTCATGTTCATTCCGGACTGCTGCATTCCACTATTCATGTTCATTCCGGGCTGCTGCATTCCATTGTTTATATGCATTCCAGGCTGCTGCATTCCGTTGTTCATATTCATCCCGGGCTCCTGCATTCCAGCCGCATTTGGTGTCAAAGCGGCTATGATCTGATGACCTGTCTGCTCCACTTCCATCAATTCGCCTCTGTTATCGCTGCTTATGGAAAAAGTATTCAGACGAAAATCCATATCATCAAACCATGGAGTTTTTACTTTAATACGCATAGTATAATCAAATTCATACTTATATACCGGTGGCTGATAGCTTACGGTTTCTCCATCCTTTGTTGTATATGTTTCCTCGTTCTGCTGTCGCTCTACATCAACTCTGCACTGCACAACAGCGGATAAAGGAACTATGTCCGGATTTTCATTGACATCCAGCTTCCGTGCAACAGTAAAATTCCCCTTATTATCATCAATAAAAACATTATAATTTCTGGTATTGATCTGACGGGTTATACAAAAATCCATTACGGCTTTTTTGTTTTTTTCACGATATTCCAGTTGACGTTTGATATCCTCTACCGTACTGTGCCGCCGGTCTTCAAACCATGGTGATAATTTTTTTGCACAATCCTTACACAGATTTCCGTCATCCAGTTTTCTGTTTCCCAATAAACCTATTTTCTCTCCGCAGATATCACAGATCTTCTTATCAAATAAACCCATACCCTATCCTCCTTCTTTTTATAGTTGTGTTTTTGTTTATCTACATTATGCGTGAATGCTTCAATATTTGCACTAGCACCTCTGACAGTAACTGAACTCATCTCCACATCAATGGCAGGATTGTATCTGAAACAACAAAAATTATAATTCAAAAGCAATATCTTTATGCGCATATGTCCCACCATATTTTCCACGTTTTACATATAATCCTATAGCATTTGTTTTATTAATCCATTCCGAAATACTTGGTGTAAAAGTCAATAATCCGACCTGCTTTTTAAAGTGTTCAGATTCGAACACTTTAAATTGAGGATTATATATTTGCTCCCATACTGACAAATACTCTAATGTACCACGGTTTCTCAACCAATTTCGTACTACATCTGCCGCTCTGGCTGAATCCGATTTTGCTTTTGCAATGTCCGTAATACAAATATAATCATCCAGTTCTTGTTTTGAAATTGAAATTGCTACATCTTGTACATTAATTATCCTATTCTTCATTCACTTCTTCCTTTCCTGCAAATTTTTCCATTTTTATCCTATATGCTAATAATCTAAAAACATAATCTGGCATTTTTCTTGTTCCTCTTTCCCATTCCGTTACAGTTCTGTAAGGAATTCCGAAATACTCACAGAATTCTTTTCTGTTCATTCCAGTACTTTCGCGTAATTCTTTTATTTCATCTTTTATTTCCATATTAATCCCGTCTCCCAATATACACATTGTGTATATATCATAACATATTTTCCTATAAGTACAATATTTTAATCTGGCAGGCTCCTTTCCAAACAGAGTCTCCCCGAGGATGTCAAGTCATTGCTACAAAAAATATGCGGCTTTTTTACCACGAAAATGGCTTAAAACCGCATATTTCTGTATAGAGGACGTTATATAATTGTCACAAAGTAGGTGGGGAGGATGTAACGTCATTGCTACATCTTTTCTATCCTAATGCGTCAATATTTATTCCTACTTTCGCAAATAAAAATTGTAGCAACACATGCATTTGCGTATCTGGATTATCATAATATCTGTTTTCTTTTGGCGTTTTATTTGCCTCTTTACCCTGATTATCCTCTGATATTTTTTTACCCCTTTGAATTGCATTCTTTATATCAGATAATCCGATTTGATTGACTATTTCCGTTACCCTTTTTTCTTTTTTTATGTTTGCATCTGCTGCTAACCCAAAAACTTGTCGTAATTTATCAGCATATGCATCCTGATTTTGTACTATATCAAAATAGTCTTCTTTATGAAGAATCAGCCATAAATCAAAACAATAATTTGTATATCCTAATTCAATCTTATTTTCTATTGCCAAATCTATTGCTTCTTCATACTTATCCTTTTTTCCGTCATAATCAAAAACAGATACTTTGTTTTCCTTACCAATAGATTTCTGAATAGTTCGTTCTACCACACACTTAGGATTTCCGCCATATGGTTCCGCATAATCAAATACTAAATCATGCGTTCTTTCTTCAACGCAATTCACTAATTCTGCTACTTTATCAAAATATATTCTTTCCTGGTTTTTTCCCTCACATCCTACAATGCAGAGGAATTGTGGTCTTCGTATTTTATTGTTCTTTGGACGATTCAAGATTATTCGCCTCTCTTTCCAATATGTGCTTAAATGCAATTTCCAAATCCATATGTGGCAATGCTCCATATTTTCCATTCAAATAATTTTTTAATATTCTTTCTTCTGGACGTAATTTGTAATCTGCTAAAGAATATATCTCGCTCACCATATCATTCCTTCGCTTTTCAACCATTACAATTTGATCATGTCTAAGCAATTCACCGTCTAAATATATTGGATTATGCGTATTGAAAATTAACTGAGCATTATTTTTATTGATATCTTTATTGTTAAAAATTCTTATCAGCGATACAACAATTTCAAAATGCAATGAAGCATCCATTTCATCCAAAACAATGACCCCGCCATTATCTAAAACATCTATAAACGGTTGTAACAATCTAATCAAATGGATAGTTCCTCTCGATTCCATCAGCTCTGAATCTACAATCATGGATATTGCATATTTTTTTTGTGGTTGCTCATCTTTTCTTAATGGTACTTGATACATTGAACACATAGATAATTCATCATTATCTGTTTCTGCCATAAATCCAATTTTTTGATTTCCAAACTCAGCTATATTCATAACTTCTTTAACTGAGGCACTTTCGAAAATATTTCTACGAATATCTTTACCTGGTTTTTTATTAAATATCGTCTTTAAGTCTTTTTGTCTAAAATTCATGTCATTTGCATTCATAATAACATTAAATTTTTCAAACCATAAATTAAAATCCTCAAAATATTTTTTATCAAACAAATTGCTAATTGCACCTGCTACAACTAACTTTTGTTTATCCAATGTCTGGTTCAATTTGTGAATCAAGCGTTCAGAAAAATCCGCATCATCCTTATTAATATAACCTTTTTTTACTAATTTCTTTACATCCACATAAATTTGATTTTCATCATCTCGTGAAAAGAACAAGTCATCATTAACATAAAGAACCTCTTCTTCAATTTTATATACATCAATATCCGTAAACTTAATTCCGTATCTATAAATATTATTTTGAGTGGAAAATGTAATTTCTAAAGAAACCGGATCATACCAACTTGTATCTCTAATAAAAGATAACATACTTTTATAAGATTCCAGCTCTTTGCAATTTAAGGTTCCTTTCATAACCATTTTTTTTAATATATCCATTGCCAACACAATGTTGGATTTTCCACATGCATTTGCTCCATAAATGACAGTCATTGGTAATACTCTTAACTTATTACCATTTACACTTTTATCTATCACATAATCATTATGCGTTTTCTGTTTACTTGAAAGCATTGTAAAAAAAGTCTCATCTTTAAATGACCTAAAGTTTTCCATTTTAAAGTTTAACAACATTTTTTTTGCATCTCCTTTCCATTTCTTTATATAATTATACATCATTATTGCTTTTTATCAACAATTTTATTGTTATTATATGCTAATTTGTTGCTATTTATACTCCACCTCCACTCTCCCGTCATCATACACATATATTCCCTGCACATATTCTTCCAGCATCTCTCGTGTCAGATTCTCATAGCCTAAATACTTCAACATTTGCTCCACCGGAACATTCTTTTTCATCAGGATTTCTTTCTCGTCGTTTATCAACTCATCCAGTTCCTGTACACGTTTCTGCAGTCGTTCTCTTTCTTCTTCCAACTGCTTCTTGGCTTCCATAAACTGGTTCTGGTTCATCTGTCCCTCGTGATACTTCTCATAGTTCTGGCGGTTCTGGATTTTTATTTGTTCTTGACACTTTTCACAATCTGCACTTTCCGTCTTATAGGCTTCTATACTGTCCTCATGCTGTTTTCTCATGGATTGCTGCATCTGTTCTTGGCTGATATTCTGACGTAAGTAAGCCTTTATTTCTGCCAGCACGATATGCTCCAGCATTTTGTTATCCGCTTTCCCGGCGAAACATCCTGTATCTTCTTTTCCTTTACTGTAAGCACAGCTATAAAGAATATGACCATGAATCGGACTGCTTGAAGTCAGGCTTCTGCGACAATTCCCGCATTTTACATAGCCACCTAATAGTGTTGTTTCCCTGTCAAATTTGCTTTTCTTGGTGTATCTGATCTGAAGGGACTGTGCTTTTTCAAAAACTTCTTTTGATACAATCGGCTCGTGATGATTTTCCATCACTTTCCACTGATTTCTCGGTACCGGTACTTCTTTCCCAGTTCCGGGATCTGGAATCTTTGTTTTTCCATAGACCATACAGCCTATATAAGTTTTATCATCCACAATCTTCCGTATCATATCACTCGTCCACTGCAGTCCTCTTGATGCAGCTTTCTTGCTGTCTGATTTCTGTCGTCTACTCATAGACTGCAAGGGAGTCAGTACCCCCTCTTCATTAAACAACCGACAAATCTCCATCTTTGAATATCGCTGATTGGTCAGTTCAAATACTCTGCGAATCACTTCCGCTTCGTCCTCTACAATCACCAGTTCTTTCTTATTTTCTGGATTGATTCGATACCCATAAGGTGCAGAACCACAACAATACTCACCTTTTCCCCGTCTGGTGTTGACTGCTGCCTTTACCTTTACAGACTGATCTTTCACATAGAAGTCTGCGATCAATCCTTTAAACTGTACTTCGATGTCTGAACTCTTTCCTTTATAATCTTTAGAATCATATCGGTCTGAGATAGAAATGAATCGTACTCCCAGGAATGGAAAAATCTGCTCCAGATAAGTTCCCATCTCAATATAGTTTCTGGCAAAACGTGAAAAATCTTTTACCACAATGCACTGCACTTTATTCTCTCTGGCAAGCTCCAAAACCTGTTTAATTGCCGGACGCTCCATACTAGAACCAGAATATCCATCGTCGTAGAACTCCTGAAATGGCATAGAAGCCAGTTCCGGAATATTGGAAATATAATCTTTTACCAGTTTTCTCTGATTGATAATGCTGTTGCTTTCTCCCTCTGAATCATCTTCCATAGAAAGACGGTAATATCCAATAATCAGTTTCTGATTACTCATATTCTACCGCCCCCTTAAACCCGAAGTTGATTTCCAGTCTGTTATCACCATATAGATACATACTTTCAATCAGGCTCTCCGCAAGTTCCGCATTGATTCTGGTTGTCCCATCCAGTTCCAACAGACTTCGTAAAAATCTGGCTTCTTTTTTCTGCTGTTTTTCCAGTTTACGTATAGTCTGCTCCAGAGACTTCTTCCTCTCTTCACAGAACACTTTCCAGTTATTACGGTCATCTTTCATTTCTATATAGGCTTCTTTGGAAAGTTCGCCCTCTTTATATTGCATAAATGCCTGTGCCAGTTTTTCTGAACGTCTTTCCATATCTGCATCCAGTTTCCTGATCTCTGCTTGAATTTCTTTGATTTTGGTAAGAAATACTGCACTGCTTATAGCAGACATATCCTTTTTCCGTAAGTCAGATAACTGAAACTGTCTGGTCAGCTCTGAACGGACAATTTTCTGCAGCTTCTCTTCGGAAATAGATTTGTGACTACATTTTCTTTCATCCCGATACCAGGCAGCATTGCAAAAGTAATACACATTGCCTCTGTATCTACGTGTACACATTTTTCGCTTACAATCTCCACAATACAATACATTGTAAAATGCTCTTTCATCCTCTTCCCATCCTACTGTAGTTTTTGTTGCTTTCTGTTGTGCTACTTTTAACCTGACCTGTGCTTTGTCAAACAGTTCTCTGCTGATAATCGGCTCATGAGCATTTGGCGTAATAATCCACTGACTCTGGTCCAGTATGTCACACCATTTTTCACCTCTTTGAAATCTGGATTCGTATTTTCTCTGAACCAGATCACCATAATAATTATTTCGATTTAAAACCGCACGTATCGAAGAATTTCCCCACTGATGAAGATTCTCTCCATCCTGACAGTACACATGATGATATTGGTTATAGTCCGAAATCCGATGTACCCTATCCTCAAACAGCCTGTCAATAATGCTCTGTATGCCATCTCCCGAAGCATATTCTTCAAAAATCCTGCGGACAATCTTTGCAGCTTCCGGTTCCACAATCAACTTACAAATTCCATTTATCTTTTCCACACAATATCCGTATGGAGCTGTAGATCCCACATATTCACCGTTTTTTTGTGCAATACGTTTCGCCGCCCGTTCTTTTGCGGAAATGTCTTTTGCATAAGCATCATTCACCAAATTCTTGATATTCATGGATAATTCCTGATTCTTAGCACCCGGTGCAAATGAATCATAGTTGTCACATACAGAAATAAATCGCACTTTCATAAAAGGAAGAATCTTTTCCAGATAGTTACCAGTTTCAATGTAATTTCTTCCAAATCGTGAGAAATCCTTTACCAGAATACAGTTTATTTTACCTGCCCTGACATTATTCATCATCCGTTCAAATCCCGGTCTGTCAAAATTTGTTCCGGTTTTTCCCAAATCAGAATAAATATCATATACAGCAATCTCATACTCTTTGTCCGGATTTTCATTATGCTTCTGAATGAATTCTTTTATCAGCGTAACCTGTGTTTCAATAGATTCTGACTTTTTTTCATCATTGTCTACGGATAATCTGGCATAAATTGCAGCCATACATACCGGAATACCAGGAATCTTCTTCTCTGTGTTTTTCTTATATCTTTTTGCTGTTCTTGCCATTTATCCCACCTCTTTCCTGCACTCTGTCCTGTGTTCCGCATAAAACCGTCTTATGACTTTCATCTTCTCAATCATATCCTGATAGCGGATGTGAATTTTAATTTGCTTGTTTTCATAAATATAGATTTTATCTACGGTCAGTGCCAGCAATGTGCGATCCAATTCTTTGATTTCCAGTGATTTCTTCCAGTCCTCCAACTGAACAGTTGCAGACACTCCACCCTCAAACATTTGCTTTACCAGTTTTTTCTGGTTTTCAATCATCTGCTCCAGTTCTTCACATTTTCTTCCGTAACTTTCCCGAAAATCATCGAACTCCTCTTTGCTGATCAATCCCTCTTTCAAGTCATCACCCAAAGATGCTTTCAGGCTGTAATAACGGTTATATTCTTCCTGCAACTTACTAATCTGCGTATCATAACCGATTACCTGATCGTAACTGACTTTCATTTCACAAAGTTCTTCCATAATCATCTGATAGTCTACGAAAAGTGCCGTATATGCCTGAATCTCTTTCAATACAATCCTTTTCAGCACCTCTTCCGGAATACTGTGTCTGGTGCAATCTCCACCTTTATTTTTTGTCTGGCAAATATAAAAGGCTTTTTTCTTTCCCTTATACTGATTTACCCTGCGTATCATCGGTGTATGGCAATCTCCGCAAAATACAAAACCTGAAAAAAAGTTTGCACTGTCCGATGTTTTCGATGCCCTGCCATCATACTGAAGTAGCTTCTGCACCACATCAAAATCATTCTGCCTGATTATTGCCGGATGCGTATTTTCTACTTTCACCCACTCTGATTCTGGCTTATCCAGACGTTGCTTTACCTTATAGCTGATTCGTTCCTGCTTGCCTTGCACCATGTTTCCAATGTAAACCTCGTTGATCAGAATCCTTTTAATCTGCACTGCCGACCATTTCGGTGTGTCTGAGCTGTGAAATCCAGAATTGTAATTCTCGCCATTTGCCTTTTTATATTCTTTTGGCGACTGCACATGACGTACATTCAGTTTTTCTGCGATTGCTCCAAGACTGAATCCATCAATTTTCCACGAAAATATTTTTCTTACAATATCTGATGCATAAGAATCAATCACCAGACAATTCTTATTCTCTGGATCTTTGCAGTAACCATACGGGGCAAACGCTCCAATAAATTCACCTTTTTCACGTTTGATTTTCTGGTGGCTTCGCACTTTACCGGAAATGTCCCGACAATAGCTTTCATTTACGAAATTTTTGATTGGAACTACAAATGACTTCTCTGAAAAATCTGCTGTTTTACTGTCAAACTGGTCTGTAACTGAAATAAAACGCACATTTAAAGCCGGGTAGGTCTTTTCGATCCATCGCCCGGCTTCTATATATTCTCTTCCGAATCTGGATAAGTCTTTTACAATCACGCAATTTACTTTTCCAGCTTCTATATCAGTTGTCATTCGTTTAAACTCAGGTCGATCAAAATTTCCTCCTGAGTATCCGTCATCCACATATATATCAAAGATCTGAATATCCGGCTGGCTTTTTACAAAGCTCCGAAGTAACTCTCTCTGATTTGCAATGCTGTTGCTCTCTGACTTCGCACCGCCCTCTTCCATATCATCTTTCGATAACCGAAGATACAATGCAGCATCGTACATATCTGGCATATTCATTTGCATCTGTTCCATTTTACATCGCTCCCAACTTACTTATTCCATTGAATTTGAAGTCAGAAACCATGTATCACGTTCATTTTCCCTGACTTCACATTAACATAACATCTGTAGCTTCGCAAGATATTTTTTCAAGACTTGCATCTAATACATCAACTCCGTTCTTTTTCTTAGATAATCACTGATCGCATCTGTAGCATCCATTTCTCCTGTCATTTCCACGACTACCACATACCCTTCATTCATGTGAGCATACGGCTGATCGCCAGATTTATCCAGAAAAGTTTCCACTTTTTCAGAAATAGCTTTATCCATATCAGGAATTAAATCTTCAATGTCCTTTAACTGCTCCAGATCAACACTGGAGTCTATTACTGACTGATTCACCATGATGCTCACCTCTTTTCCAACATATTCTTTGTATCAGTTGTCCTATACCTGCAATTTTCTCAATTGCATCACCTTACCTTTTCGTATTTTGTTCTCACAGTTTATCTATTGTTATAGCATTGCATATTCCGTTCGGCGTGTTGGCTTCCATTCGTATAATCTGCTGTCAGCGTTACTGCCAACCTCTATCAGAATATTTCTGAATGCTGGTAGCTTCTTCGCAAACTTACCAGCCGTTTCCGGAGTATCTTTGACGCTCGCCCGTAAAATCCTTTACAGGGTTATGGCATCTGTGGAATCAGATTATACAGCTCATGTAATTTTCAAGGTACAAAAGAGAGTTTTTTGAATATCCTTTCACTTATTACAGCCTAGAAACACCAAAATGTTGTTCTCTTCAAAAAAATCCTCTCACTAATAAAGCCTGACAGAAGGATTTTACAACCTCATTTTGCAATAATTTGCAAATAGTATTTATCCTCATCTGTACATTCGCTTTCATGCGAATCTTTATCGTACTGCCATTTTAATTCGCATTCATGCGAATGTCAAGTGTTTTATTCGCTTCAATGCGAATCTTTCTGTTTACATTCACTGTTTTTGATAGTAAAATGGATTTATCAAAAAGAAAGTGGGAAATCTGATATGACAATCGGTGATAAAATAAAAAAAATCCGGACATTCCGGAATATGACACAGGCAGAACTTGGTGCTGCTCTCGGTTGGGGTGATAAAGGAGCAAACCGTCTTGCCCAATACGAAACAAATTACCGGGTTCCTCGCAAAGATCTGGTAACTGAAATGACTAAGATTCTGGATGTAAATCCACTGGCACTACATGAGCCTACGACTATGGATGCTTCTGAACTTATGGAAATCCTGTTCTGGATTGATGAATTTAACCCGGCAGCTATCAATCTCTTTCAATTAGAAACTTATCCGGGTGAAAAATGCAATTCTAATGAGGATACTGCTGTCCGTTATCATGATTCTGATAGCTGGCCAGCTCATCCACCTGTCGGCATGTGGTTTAATTATGGGGTTCTCAATGATTTTATGAAAGAGTGGGTTCTCAGAAAGAAAGAATTAAAATCTGGCGAAATTACCAGAAATGAATATTTTGAATGGAAAATCAACTGGCCGCAGACCTGTGATGGGTGTGGGAAATTTGAGCCAAAAAGGCAGTGGCGATCTGTTAATGCTGAACTTAGTGAAACTTAGCAAAACTTAAATTTATTATGTTTTTTCTCGTTAGTCAAAGAGAAGGCACTGTAAAACCAATAATTCAGTGGTTTTCAGTGCCTTTTTTCATATTGCTCTATTGAATTTTCCTCATCCAGCCTATATAAGTGAAACTTAGCGAAACCTAAATTATGCCCAATATGGAATATACTTTTTATATCTTGGTGCAGTATCTGGATCCATTACTTTAATATAGCCTCCGTCAACAGCACTGGTAAGAAGTCGAGATGCTTTAGCTTTCTCTTTTTCTCCTAATCCAAATATTTTTCGAATATCTGAGTTAGAAATCCCCTCAAAATTGACATATGCCAGACATGCCTGCATATAACAAGTACGCATCCGATCTTCTTTCGTGGTTAATTCAAACGGTACTTTCGCAAACAATATTGCTTTTGTAAATTGATTGTTTTGATTTTCAATCCTCGGTGCAAGTAATTCATTTTTGCCGGTTGCTTCAACAAGCTTATCATATCCACTGCCACGTTCCTCACAGATACCACATTTATGCATAAATCCGGCAATATTTTCATTTCTGGACACCGGCACCGAATCTACAATTCTTTCAATTGCTACCAGTGGTGCACCAGCATTTGAAAATTCAATTCGATTTTTAAACACTTCTACCATCGGATTTGTACCTCTTTGCTGCAGATCCTGATGTATCATAGCATTTGCCAACAACTCACGGATAGCAATTTCCGGAAAACTGACAACAGATTTCCTTGTTGCTTCTACAATAACCTCTTCCTGCGGAATAATTGTCATAATATACTGCACGATTTCTTCATGCGAAAATGCATAGCCCGCACAGAACTCTTTTTCTCTGATAGCATCCAGTCTGGAATTCTCCTTATACCATATCACCCTCACAGTTCTTCTATGCAAAGATTCAAATTTCTTCAAATCCTTTGCGATCATCAATGCTCCCATATTCGTGATATCCCATGTACCAGCATCATTTCTCTTTATGAACTTTTCATGCTGTAAATCTTCCAATACTTTATCCCGATTTCTCGGAATTGGCATTTCCAGTTTATCATAATACTTTGAGTAATCCAATAATAACACCATTTCATCTTCATCTAAATTTCCCATCGCAATTCGAAGTTCATATGGTGTAGAATCGAATGTTCTCCATAATTCTCTTTCTTTGTCAGGATACTCTTTTAAATTCTTTTTGTTCGTTCCAATTCTTATAAATTCCCCACCAGCGAACTGTACCGGCTGTTTTTCTGCACAAGGAATCTCCATCAGCACAACCATTCCTTCATCCATCGGGACCTCAAAAAATCGGAAATTAATTCTTGGTGAAAGCATTCTGGAAAGCCATGCTTCCAATTCCTCATTTCCCTTTTTCATTTTACGATATTGAAATTCAGTTCCAACAATTTTATGCGTTGCATCATCTACACCCCAAACCAAATATGCTTTAGGTCGTTCGCATAGTGCTGCTGAATTACTTAATGCCGAAATATATTCACCAATCATTTGAGGTTGCTTATTGTTACATTTAAATTCTACCCACTCAGTCTCGTTCGGAAGCTTTACAAGCTCCCGAACAAGACTCTGCAGATACTCTACTGATCGTATTGCCATAATGGCAAGTTACAAGGTGATTTTCCACGTGTAAAACACAAGCCCTCCACCTACAATTTGTAAGCGAAGGGCTTGTATTATTTCATGATTGATCTAACTTTCAAATCAGATATTCAGCAGATCGCTGAATACTTTCAGTGCTCCATCTGTCTCATGTGCAAGAACACGTTTTGCAAGAACTTTACCAAGCTGAACACCTTCCTGGTCAAAGCTGTTCAGGTTCCACAGGAATCCCTGGAACATTACTTTGTTTTCAAAGTGTGCAAGGAGTGCACCAAGGCTTGCAGGATTTACCTGATCACCAATGATGATGCTTGACGGACGTCCACCTTCAAAGTTCTTATTGCTGTTTTCATCAGATTTACCACATGCAAATGCAACGATCTGAGCTGCAACGTTAGCGCAGAGTTTCTGCTGGCTTGTGCTGTCCTGGATCACTACATCTGTGCCCATCTGGTTATTTCTGTATCCGATGAACTGAAGCGGTACGATATCAGTTCCCTGATGAAGAAGCTGATAGAAGGAATGCTGTCCGTTTGTTCCTGGTTCTCCAAAGATTACCGGTCCTGTTACATAATTTACAGGATCACCGAAACGGTTTACAGATTTTCCGTTAGATTCCATATCAAGCTGCTGCAGATGTGCAGGGAAGCGGCTGAGTGCCTGTGAATATGGAAGAACTGCTGTGCTTGGATATCCAAGGATGTTTCTTTCATATACGCCGATCAGCGCATCCAGCATAGCCGGGTTCTGCATAACATCTTCGTTTTTAGCAAGTTTATCTTCTTCTGCTGCACCTTCAAGGAATTCTGCAAATACTTCCGGTCCGAATGCCAGAGATAATACAGCACCGCCAACTGCAGATGTGGAAGAATAACGTCCACCGATATAATCATCCATGAAAAATGCTGCAAGATAATCATCACTCTTAGCAAGTGGAGAAGTCTCACTTGTAACAGCGATCATATGCTTGGAAGCATCCAGTCCTGCATTTTTAAGAGCATCTTTTACGAAGGATTCATTTGTCAGTGTTTCAAGAGTTGTACCTGATTTAGATACCAGTACGAAAATGGAATGTGCAACATCAATAGAATTCAGGACTGCTGCTGCATCATCAGGATCTACATTGCTGATGAATCTGGCTTCCATTTTAAATTTGTCATTTTTCTTTGCCCAGTTCTCAAGTGCAAGGTACATTGCACGCGGACCAAGGTCACTTCCGCCGATACCGATCTGAACAACAGTTGTGAATTTTTCTCCTGCTGCGTTTGTAATCTCACCTGCATGTACTTTATTGGCAAAGTCAGCAATCTTCTGCTGCT
Source organism: Blautia sp. MCC283 (assembly GCF_018785565.1). Lineage (NCBI taxonomy): Bacteria > Bacillati > Bacillota > Clostridia > Lachnospirales > Lachnospiraceae > Blautia > Blautia sp. MCC283. The sequence continues at coordinate 211,890 of NZ_WQQB01000045.1, forward strand.
GTTCTACATAGAAAGCACGTTTGTCAACGCCGTCAGCTGTAACAGTATCACCAAGCTGGCCACGTGTCAGCTGATAAAGAACGAGACGTTTCTCACCTGTATTGATCATTTCGCCATTGTAGAGAGCTGCGTATTTTTCAGTAAGCTGTGCTTCTTTTGCAAGCTTTTTGAGACCTTCAAGTACGTCGTCATCTACCTGTTTTGCAGCATAGTTATATGCAAGACCAGCAGCCATCGGTACGCTGTATTTTTTAACACGTTCTGCACCATTTTCTCCGGTCATAGCTTCTACAAGGTTTACTTTCTTTACATTTGAAAGTTCTTTGAAAGATTCAAGAGTATCCAGGTTGTTCCAGGTACTCATAATAAGATTCCTCCTTAAAATTAGATGTTCCCGCTGTTTTCAGGATTCGTTTCAATCTCTTTGATTATAATATCAAATGAAGGTAAATTCAAGTCTGCAAACGGAGGTGTGGATATTCTCTCTATAAAATCAACGCCCTTTTTCCCTCATCTGGATCGTACACCTTAAAAAAATTACAGAGAAAGCTCCTACAATGCCATTCAACACTATAGGAACTTTCTCTGTAATTTTTTTTATTCTATTCTGTCGTTTGCCCTTTCACCAGACAAACATCCTTCAAAATAATATCTTCATGTAATTTTGCACCATTTATTTTCTTTAATAATACATCTACCAATGTATCTGCCAATTCTTTTATTGGCTGTGAAACATAAGTCATTGACGGATAACTTATCTTTGCAATCAGCGTTCCATCATATCCTACTGCTTTAAATTCATCAGGAATACACATTCCCCTCTCACCTGCACATTTTAACGCATTCATAATGATCAAATCTTCCGAAAACATTGCATCCATTTCCGGATATTCATCAAAAAGTTTATTCATTTGCTGATGATATTCTTCTGTTCTTTGTTTTGTATTCCAGATATAATCGATACATTTTACACCATTTTTCTTCAATGTTTCTGAAAAAACCCTATGACGATTAATAGAAGGAGATTTATCTGTTACAACAGCCGTTACATTTAAAACGCATTTGCAGTCATTCTTTATAATTTCATTTGCAGCCAGCAAACCACCCTTATTATGGTCAGAATAGATGGTTGGAATCTCTTCCGCAACTCGATAATCAAGTGCCACAATAGGAAGATCCAGATTCTGATATTCGGACTCTGCTAACATATGCGTTCCAAGAATAATACCATCTACCATATTTTCTCTCATCATTTTTATATAATCTCTTTCTTTATCTTCCGTATCTCCGGTATTACATAAAAAAAGTTTATAATGATGTTTATAAAGTTTTTTTTCGATGTATTTCGTTATTTCCGCCCAAAAAGGATGCGAGCTGTCAGGCACGATCAGACTAATATAATAAGATTTTTGTCTAAAAAGGTTTCTAGCAATCTGATTTGGGACATAATCAAGCTGATCAATTGCTTTATATACACTTTCGTATGTATCCTGTGATATATACCCTTTATTATTCAATACTCTTGAAACAGTTGTTACAGAAACTCCAGCCAGTTTGGCCACATCTTTAATATTTGCCATTCAATCCTCCGCGATTTTACAGATTCGCTTGTTTCTTTATATTATAACTATTTATTCATGTATTTCGCAAGCCAAACTCTACTTTTGCACACAAAATCTTCAAAATGCTCTAGTCAACCTCTTATTCTGTTTCTGCTCGGATCAATAATACCCTATTTTCCAACAATTTCTTTGAGAACACCCTGAACAACAGCTTTTACAAGTTCATCCTGGGATGGCTGGTCTAATACACCTTTTCCATTGCTTGAGAAAAGTATCATCTTCTTCATGGTTTCCTGTTTAACAGCCTCAACTGCCGCCGGAATCAAATCAATGATACCTTTATTCATACTTTCAAATTTGCGGAATTCAGCCTCTACTGCTGCCACATTGATATCCGTAAAAATATTGATCTTGCTTATACCTTCCTGAATCGCACGTTTGAAGTCGTTGTCTGTAAGTCCGGAACCGCCATGCAGAACAAGCGGTACATCTACTGTATGAGCAATGGTATTAATTCTCTCAAAATCAAGCTTTGGAGGCAACTTATATGCCCCGTGGGCAGTTCCTACTGCAATTGCAAGAGCATCCACACCTGTTTTGTCAACAAAGTCTTTTGCCATCCTCGGATCTGTATAGAAATCAGCCGGATTGATATGGGCGCTTCCCTCTGCAGAATCCGGGTTGTCACCTACATGTCCGAGTTCGCCCTCGATGGTTGCTCCATAAGAATGCGCGATGTCTGCCATTTCTTTAACTTTTCTTACATTATCTTCATAAGAATCTGTAGAGCAGTCATACATAATGGATGAGAATCCAAGTTCCAGAGCTTTCAGGCATGTTTCTTTCTTAAGGCCATGATCCAGATGAATAACTACCGGAACATTTGCTTTCTTAGCCATAGGAATAAGATAATAGGAAACCTCTTCCAGTGGTCCGTATGGAAGAAGTACTTCCGCAGTTCCCATGATAACCGGTGACTGAGAATTTTCTGCTGCTGCAATGATTCCTCGCGCCAGTTCCAGGTTTACCGCATTAAATAGTCCTACTGCATATTTTCCCTTTTTTGCCGGATAAAGCACATCATTCATATTAACTAACATTTTTTCTACCTCTTACTTTCTTTTTTCCCAACCTGCGGCAATCTTCTTCTGTACTTCATCAAGTGGAATGATTCCACTGAGCGCATCATAGGTCTGTACACAGAGCGCTCCGGTCGCTGTTGCAAGATGAAGAGCATCCTCCCAGCTTTTGCCTTCCAGGATAGCACTTAAGAATGCAGCAATCGTCGTATCTCCGGCGCCTGTTCCAGATGCGACTTTGTCTTTTTCTACGAAATAACTCTTCTCAAAAGCTTCTTTGACTGCCCATGTCTCCGCAATCTCTTCTCCGATTCCACCACCAATCTTCAGAAGCTGTTCCTTGGCTGCTGTGCGAAAATAGATGCCCGGTGTACCACATTTGATCAGGATAACTTTTGCACCATAGGAGAGAAGCTTATCTGCCAGTGGCCTGATATCTTTTTCAACATCAAGGAAGTTCGTTACATCTGAACCATTTGCCCTTTCGTTCCATTCATGATAACGGTCACGGTCCAGCATAATGCAGAGTTCTTCAACACTCGGCACAAAGAAATCAATGTACGGAATCACAGATTTCAGAACTTCGTTCCAATCCTGGGTACCTGCTTCTGTACTTTCTTCAAACATTGCCATATCAACAGAGATTGCAACTCCCTGTTCATGAACAGCCTTTAAAAGACGAACCAGTTCTTTGCCGCCATCAATATACATCTTCCGCATCAGCGATGGATAGCCAAAATGGAACAGATTTGCTCCTTTTACCTTTTCCAGATCGATATCATCCAGAGTAAATGTATCATTAGCACCTGAGCAGTGAAGGAAGATCCTGTCAATGCCTGCCGGTGCAAGGATTACAGAATAAGAAGTTCCGACTCCTTTTCTTACAATCATGCTCTCCGGAGATGCACCATATTTTTCCAGTTCGTTGAGAACCATCTGACCAAATGCATCATCTCCGACCATTCCCATTAGTTCTACATCTGCGCCAAGACGTTTCATGCCAACACCTGTGTTGGATACCGATCCGCCAAGACTTACTTTGGCCGCATCCATTGCGATTAGTTGCCCCGGTCTGAAAAGGTCTTTGATGTTTTTTTCTTCCTTGCTCTTAAAAGCCGGTGTAATATCCAAACAGATATGTCCGGCTGCAATTGCTTTCTTTATGCTCATGTTCTATCCTCACAGTTATTTCTTACCATACCGATTTTATTCAGTTTCATAAGCATATATATCCACCTTATGCTCTCCTGTCATTTCCTTGCCAAAGGAACCTTCCACCAGATTTCCATCCATTTTTACTGTATAGCTGTCACCATGCCCATGTATCTCAAATACAAATTTTGCATTCTGATATGGAACAGAATCAAGTACTGCTCCCTCAAATTCATCCAAAATACATGGATGTATCTGAATTCCCTGTTCACTATAACGTATTCCAAAAATTCCATTAACAATAAATCCAATAAAACCTGCCGCATGCCATGGCAGGTGCGGCCATCTCCACGCTCTTCCTGTATCAACATCCATTACTTCATGAAAAGATTTATTCAGGAGCACATTTCTCACCTGTGCATAAATAAGCTTTTTCAGAAACTCTTTATTTCCACTTTCACCAGCTGCCTCTGATAACCCAAGCGTCCATGATACCCAGCATGCTCTCCAGAAATGGTTTTTTTCTTTGCGGAACGGATACCAGTTAATTCCAAACTCAGAAAATGCCTCTGGATTACTTTCGATTGTCTTCAAAAACAGATTTCTCTGTCTCTCAGTTGCAATACCAAATCGTGGCCACAAAACCATTTCTGCCCCAGTCGTCTCCCACCAGCCTTTTTCGTATGCTTCACTTCCTATTGGTCCACTTGTAAAGCATTCTTTTTCTTCATTCCAGTATTTTTCCTTTATGGATGCAAGCATTTCCTTCGAACGACTTTCCCAGAACTTAATTCTCTCCGGATAGCATCCTGTCACCTCACATATTCTGGCGACATCCTGATACATCAGGGCAAATGCAATTTCTGTTCCAAGACAGTATCCGCCATTCTCCGGTTCTTCAAAAGCATCCTGCGCAAGACACATGGTTGCATGAACCAGCTGCATTTCTTCATCATAACGTGCATCCGCTTCTTCTGCATATTTTATAATTCCAGGTAACATTTCATACAAAAGCTGGATATCTCCAGTTGTTATATAATGATCCCATGCTGCAATCGCCGGCATGGCAGCACAGTCAACACCATTATTAAATCCATGTTCAGAAATATAGGATAACGACTCCCTGGCTTCATCCGGTGCAAGTAGATTCTGACATCGAAATGCTGCATGGCAGGTATCTCTTACCCAACTTCCAAAACCTTCTCCTTCTCTTTGAAAAACAGCCGCATTCATCAGACCTTCTTGTCCTGGCAAGGCATACTTTTTATTTCTGTTCTGACACATAATATCTGTTGCAAGCGAAAATGCTGCATTTATGACGTTATGCTCTGTATGTAATTTCGGGTAGGCTGAATCTTCCGGTGCGTCCCAACGCTCGGTTCGGTTCTGGATTCTTGTCATGTCTCCCCACGGAGTATCTCTCCAGCAGAATTCTTCCACCGCGCGTACAGGTGATAAAACTATTTTTCCACCACGCAGTGCCCATGCTGCAGGTTCTCCATAAATACGATCTTCTACACATTTCTCATATATTGTGTAAGATTCAGATTTAAACAACGGCTGTCCTTTTTCTTCCTGTTCGATCAGCCTTCTGTTTTCTTCTTCATATCTCGTAGATCTTAAACCCCATATATTCAGACAAATGACAGAGGCTGTTTTTCCATTCGTATGGATTTCAAAATACGGGTCCGCATTATATTGCAGATAAAATGATGGATTATTGATATTTTCCACCTGCTCACTTCGAATCTTATAATCTTCTTTTTTCGGTCCATTATCCTGTACTATGAGCATTGCATTCTTTCTGTCTGCATATAATTCCTGAATTGCCATGTCCCTGTAGAAATGCAGATACAGTCTTCCTTTTTCCGTTGGAATTTTCATTTTATATCCCTGACAGTTCAGTGTCTGATCTAATGCCTTCCAGACCCACTTCACTCCACACAGCTCAAACTCAATTTCCGGTTCCTGTCCGACAAACATCTCCAGTTCTACCTCACAGGCCTTTGTCTGAATATCAGATAAAATATTTTCAGGTGCCAGAAGTCGGACTTCCGGCCATACGTCTGGTCCCTGACGAAATCTCATGAGAAATTCAAACTTTTTATCAATATGCTCATTATGCCACTGTCTAACCCACACTCGCAGATTATCCATCTGTGCAGCTGGCTTTATCTGTTCTCCTGAAAAAACGGATGGAATACTGATTGCATTAGATGATGCAACACCTTCACACGTTTTTTTCGCAGTCTGACCTAGAATCCAGATTTTTCCATCTTCTTCAAATTCTATTTGTTTTTCGACATCTCCAATCCATTTATCTGATTTCCGGCAGTTGATTTCAATTTCTTCTAACTCATTCTCCTCGGATTTCCAGTGCAGCAGATCCTTGCTTACAAGTCTCATAGCTGTTTGATTTTCTTCATTTCCTGTCAGTGAACATGGATCGGTTACACAATCTAAAACCCACTGTTCTCCTGCTTTTTTTACACTGTTCAGTTCCCGGATACATCCGGTTGGCGGCATATAATGAATGACAGACTTAGACAGTTCTCTTCTTCTCTGTTTTTCCGGATCATCAGAAAGTTCTATTGCATTGATCCATCTGCTCGCCGGACCTTCTGCCTGAATATCGTCCCCGAAAAAATCTTTCAGGGGATATGCCATCCAATAGTCCACTCTTGTCTTAGATACTTTCATCTGAATAGTTTCTTTTTTTCCAGTACTGTCTGAAATAGTTATAATACATGGATCTGCATTCTCTTCATAAGGAATGCGCAACCAGTTTTCTTCGTGCTTTTTCAGAAAATGCTTTTTCATTTCTGTCTCTGTTCCTTTCTGTTAGCAATCTTCTTTATTCCACTACGTCAATCTTTTTACTTCTGTAAACTTCTTTCAACAGCTCCAGCTGTTTTTCATCAGGTGCTTCAAACATCTGCTGATTCACTCCGACATGTTTTGCTTTTTCAACTCCAAAATCATGATACGGCAAAAATTCCACACTCTTGATGTTTCTTCCAAGAGCTGCAAAAAAATCTGCTGTTGCAACAGCATTTTCTATCTCATCATTGATTCCTTTTATAATTGGAAGCCTGATCATGATCGGTCTGTAATTCACCAGTTTTTTCAGATTCTCTTTGATCAGGGTATTTTCTGTTCCTGTATATTCTTTATGTTTTTCATTGTCAAACATCTTAAAATCTACAAGAAACAGATCTGCACATTCTGTCATTCTGTGTATCACTTTCCAAGGAAAAGCAAGTGCTGTTTCAAAAGCAACTGAAATATGCTCTTTCTGAAGTCTGTTGCACAAATCATATAGAATCTCTGCCTGCATCATTGGTTCTCCACCGGAAAAAGTAACACCACCTTCTGAAATTTCATAGAGTCTTCTGTCTCTGAGCAAAAGTTCCGATAATTCTTCAGCAGAATAATAACTTCCTACGATTTCCAATGCTTCTGTGCAGCAAATTTCCACACACTTTCCACACACAGTACAAAGAGTTCTTTCATAAATATGCTGCCCGTTTTGTATCTGTTGTGCTCCTGAGGGACAGATTTCAATACACTGACCACAGCCAATACATTTATTTTCCGTATAACTCAGTATACTTTCCTTTTTCCATGTCTCCGGGTTGTGACACCATTTGCACCGCAAATTACATCCCTGTAAAAATACAGTTGTCCGTATTCCCGGTCCGTCATGCAGAGAAAAGTTCTGTATCTGACTTACCAGTAATTTTTGCTTCATTTTACCGCTTACCTCTGTGTACGCTGAATTACCTCATTCTGCATTTCCGCAGTCAATGTATGGAAATATGCACTGTATCCACACACTCTTACTACAATATTTTTATGTGTTTCCGGATTTTTCTGTGCCTCTAAAAGTGCATTCCTGCTGATAACATTAAAATCCATAATGCTTCCGCCATTTTCACAGAAGGCCCGCATCACACTTGCAAACAATGACGGCTGCGGAGTTTTATACATCAGTGGAATGTCCATATAAATAACTGCCCCACCCGGATATTTCGTGTAATCCATTGTTTTTATTGCATCAAGTAATGCTGCAATATTGATGTTTTCTGTACTTTCACTTGGGTTAACGCCTCGTGAGAGAGCACTTTCACTTTTTCGTCCATCGGCCGTTGCAATCGTTACATTTTTAAACCAGTTATAAGAATAAAAAGCAAATAATGACGGCTCAAATTTTCCGCCTCTGTAATTTGCCTGTCCTCCAAGACATTCAGCCAGATCATCCATAACCTTTTTTCCAAATTCTGTAGCATCTTTATCCTTGCAGAATTTTGGGACTTTATGAAGCAAATATTGTCGAAGGATCTCATCATCTCTGAAGTCTTCTTTCATCGCTTTAAGCAGGTGACCAAATGTCGTAATCTTATCTTCATATACTGCCTTCTTTATCGCATATAACGAATCAATTACTGTCCCTGCACCCGCAGCAGCAAAATTATCTGTATTATAGACAGCACCGCCTTCTGAGACATCTTTTGCCGTCTCAGTACATGATGGCATAGTTGCAGAAAAGAACAACGACGGATTTATTATTTTCCACCATGAACCATATTCGTTATATTTTTTCACAAAGAAATTCAGTTCATTTCTATAATTTTCAATTACAATATGATAGAATTCTTCAAAATCGCTCGCATTCGCAGCTGGAATAAATTTAAATCCATCCCTTTTAAATACGTCATTCCAGTACTCTGGATATAAGGATCCATTTAACATCTGCACAAGATTAAGATAGGTATATGCTCTGCTGTTGACTTCATTAGAAAGACAGATTTCCTGGCAGCCACCTGCGACATAAAGTCGACAGTCTTCCAGACTTTTTCCCTGCTTCTGATTTGCTGGAATTATCACATCATCATTAAAGACAGACAGCACATTCAGACCCATTCCTGCCAATTCACCAACCTGCATCAGAAATTCATCCGGATGCTTTGCCGATATTCTCACCTGTAGTTTCGGATTTGCAAAATGATATTTTTTATAACTGTTTATGATCATCCTGCTTATGTCATTATAAACAATATTGCCATTTTTATCACATCCGCCTATAATAATATCTGCATTTGTGCCCCCTGGCAGGTCTGCTTCAAGATCCCATCTTGCATCTGTCATTGATACAAAACAGTCAACCAGTTCCTGCGCCTCATCCGGCGTTATTCGATTATTTTTCAAATCTCTTTCATAATAACTAATCAGGATTCTGTCCAAATGGCCAATCACAGCAAATCCAAGACCATCTAACGCATTGCACATCTCACGCGTAAACCAGATTGCACACATTGCTTCATAAAATGTTTCTGCCGGTTCAGATGGAATTCGGCGTGCCGTAACAGCAATCATTTTAAGTGCCTTTACATGTTCCTCATCGTGTTCTGTTTTCAGCATTTCCTCCGCTTTTTCTGCAAATCTTTCAGAAATTTTTTGCAGACTTCGGCATACATCGACCATACATTTTAAAAAATCCTGCTGATGATCTGTAAGATTTTTCTCTTCCAGACGCATCATTGCATGTCTGATTATTCCTGATAGACCATATTTCAACACAGTTTCACAATTTGCATAGTGATGCGCCGCATCCATAAACTGTGGTCCGTTCATGACACCATATTTTCCGTAGTATCCACTCCATTCTCCATATTCATCTACAAAATCTGGGTATTGCTTCATTAGCCAACATCCAATGCCTGGCTGTGGCGGGAACGATGCCGTAACACTGTTCTGTTCTCTTCCTGTATCAATTTCTGCATAAAACGGACTGGATGGAAAAAGAATCACTTCAGCATCCCTGGCTGCAATTCTGTAGATCCATGTTTTTTTCTGAAAAGAGCTTGCCTTTGGATTTTCTTTCTGGAGGCGGTCCAGTTCTTCTTCCATTCTGGAAACATCGGTTGGATAATTAGAATATACCTCTTTGGTCTCTTTAAAATATTCTTCTTTATTGAATCGATAACCTGCCATCATGCGTTCCTCCTGAGTTGCCTTAAAAATTTAAAACTACCTTCAATGCAGTTCTGTCTTTTACTGCCTGAAATCCTTTTTCATAATCATCTATTGAAAATCTATGTGTCACAAATAAATCGATGTCTATTTTCCCATCCATAATCGCATCACAAACCGGCTTATGTACTTCTGCTTCTACCTCAGGCACCGGCCACTGCACATACTGAATATTGAAATTCCTGAGTTCCGGTAATGGTACATTCAGATTTTCTCCGCTTTTTAAGCCATATACAGCAATTGTCCCTGTCTCTTTAATATAGTCCAGACACTGCGTGATTGTCTGATTTGATCCAATCGTATCTATACAGATATCGGACTTTCTGTCAAACAGATCAGAAGCTTTTTTCTTTTCTTCTTCGTCTTTGTTAAGAAATGTACCTGCTGCTCCCAGTTTTTCTGCTGTTTCCAGCTTGTCTCTGTGATTTCCCAGGACATAAATCTCCTGAATTCCCATCAGTTTTGCACAGCTTAGAAAAGCAAGTGCAACCGGTCCGTCTCCGAGTATGACCATCTTCTTTTTATCTTCAACGCCGATTCTTTTTAATGCACTGTATGTTTCCTTTAAAGTTATCAGCATAGAAGCAGCTTCTGCCTGCATTCCTTCCGGGCACACCTGCTGTGTAATTCCAAGATTAATATCTTTTACATCGGCCTGGTCTGCCATGGCTGCTTTATAATCTTTTACAATTCCATATTCAGCAAATCCGCCCCAAGCGCTGGAAAATTTCTCATTATCCGGTTGTCCTGCCCTGACTACAAGATCTCCCACTTTAAAAGAAGTAACTTTTTTGCCGATTTTAACAACTCTTCCTGCATCTTCGTGTCCTAAAACCGCCGGATATCTCGTTACTTCTCTGACTTTTCCTCCAATAACTCCCAGATCCGTTCCGTTACAGATCATACAGCATTCATTTTTTACCAGTGCTTCATACTCTCCGATCTCCGGAATCGGAAGCTTTTCTTCCAGGTACAGTTTATTGTCTTCTGTTACCACTAAACCTTTCATAACTGATCTCCTTTTTACTATTTAATGCCGGTTGCAGCTACAGACTGCATAAAATATTTCTGGAATGCAAAAAACAGAATCAGAACAGGAATCATTCCAATCACGATAACACCCATGATCAGATTCCATGTCGGCTGTTTGATTACAGATGCGCCACAGATTGAACTTATTCCCAATGTTACTGTCCATTTGCCTTCACTTCTGACGGATAACAACATCCAGATCAGATTATTCCACGCAGAAATAAATGTATAAATTCCTAATGTTGTCATACTTGATTTCGTATTTGGCAGTAAGATCTTCCAGAATATCTGGAAATGATTTGCTCCATCAATTTTTGCTGCTTCATCCAGTTGCTTCGGTATTCCCATATAAAACTGGCGCATAAGAAATGTTCCAAACGGAATGGACCATGCTACCTGCGGAAGTATCATCCCCATATATGTATCCAGCATATTGAGATTTCTACACAGATTATAAGACGGAATCAGTCTTACAGTAATCGGAATCATCATCGTTGACAAATAAAGAATAAAAACAATATTTCTGCCTTTGAACTCAAGTCTGGTAAATACATATGCAGCTAAACTACAGAGGAAAATAGTAAGTGCGGTCACTGCTATCGCAACAATAAATGAATTAAAAAAGCACTTGGGAAAATCCAGCAGCTGCCATGCTTTTGTAAAATTCTCCCATTGCGCTGCTTTCGGCAAAATTCTTCCAACACTTGTTGCAAGATCTGTATCCGATTTCAATGCAGTAGATAATATATAAACAAATGGAAACAGCATGATTACTACAAATGCAGCTATAATTACCCAGATTAAGCTGTCTCCCAGAATTTTATTTCTTAATTTTCTGGTCATAATCTCTTCTCCCTTCTCAATCTTTGTCACTTGTCAACTTTAACTGTACAACCGAAATAATAATCGAAAGAATAAAGATAAATACTGCCATTGTACAGGAATATCCCATTTTCAAAGATGAGAAAGCAGTCTTATATAATGTCAGCCCAGTTAAATACGTACTTGTTCCAGGTCCACCATTTGTCATCGTATAAACAAGATCAAATTCCTGGAAAGTACCGATTACACACATGAGAATAATATATGTAAGAACTGGTTTCAGCTGCGGCAATGTAATATAAACAAATTTATGCCATGCATTTGCACCGTCCAGATCTGCCGCTTCAAAAAATTCCTGCGAAATTTCCAGACGTCCTGCAACAACCATAACCATGTAATATCCTGCCCATCTCCAGATTGTTACGATTGCCATAGAACCCAGTGCAATCTTGCCATCTGTCAGCCAGCCAATTTTTTCGAATCCCAATACACTCAGGAAGTTATTGATAACACCATAATTCGTTCCCATCAGATATCTCCATGCAACACCGGTTGCAACCAGAGAAAGTGCACATGGTAAAAAGAAACTGCCTCTGATAAATTTCGAAATAACTTCACTTTTATTATTTGCAAACAACACAAGTTCACACATAATGATAGAAAAAATGACAATTGGCGGAACATTCATCAGGATATACTTGATCGTGTTGCCCAGACTTGTCCACCAGAGTTTATCTTTCAGCAGATTTTGATAATTCTCTAATCCTGTAAATATCTTACCTTTTAATGGATTCCAGTCATAAAATGACATGTGGATGGAATCTACCATTGGCCAAAATACAAACAATCCCAGCAAAATCAGGGACGGCAACAGAAACAAAACAGCAATCCGCCAGTCTCCTTTTTTACGTTTTACTACTGTTTTTGCGTTACTCACATGAATCCCTCCTAGTTAAATCCAAGGGATGATACAGAGTATTTTCCATATCATCCTTTTATTCTTAGTTACTGAGCAAGTAAACCATTTAACTGATCTGCCATGCTATCCAGCGTACTCTTGATATCAGCATCATTATGCCAGATTTCATCAAAATACTGTCCAATGATCGTCTGCTGGTCTGCAAATGTTTCTGTAAGGTCAATATATCCTGCATATTTCAGTCCTGTATTAAACAATTTCATATCATGGTTTTCGTCAAACATAGATACGGAAAGATCTGCCTGAGACTTTCTTACTGCAATCTGTGGAGATGTATTATCTTCAAGATATAATGCAAGCCCCTCTTCGCTGGTCAGATATTTAATAAACTTTTCTGCTGCTTCCGGGTTTTCACAGCTGCTTGAAATGCCAATACCATTCAGGAAAAGTACTTCTGCCTGTGTACCATCATTTGCACGTGGCGCATTCATTGCTTTCCAGTTTACATCGTCCTGAAGATATGTTGAATTCCAGAGAGCCACACGACACATAGCAATCTGACCCGCATTAAATTTTGTAATCAGTGCATCATAACCGTCTCCCAGTTTTTCTATTGCCGGCACATAACCTTCATCTACAAGACTCTTGACATATTCGAAAGCCGCAACGGTTTCATCTGAATTCCATCCACAGGTTTCATCATCATTCAAGTAGCTTCCACCAGCTTCTGTAATCCATGGATACATAGTATCGATTGCGGAAGACAGATCATTGATAATTGTCGGATATTCGATTCCAAGTTCATCTTTGTGTTCCATTAATGTTTTACATGCATCTGTAAACTCATCCCATGTAAATCCATCTTCCGGAACTTCAATTCCACACTTGTCAAACATATCGACGTTGTAAACCCATCCATAATTTCCTCCGTCCAATGGAAGTGAATACCAGTCACCATCATATGTACAATAGTTTTCTGCAGCATCCCAGAAATCATCAAATTTATATTCTGTATCTGCTTTCAGTGCATCTACATCGAATTTCTGTAATGCCCCGGCATTTGCAAGAATCTGTGTAGTTCCTGTATTACAGTTGATAAGATCCGGAAGGTCACCCGCTGTAGCTTCTGTCAAAATTTTAGTTGCATAATCTGATACTTCTTCAAAATTAATTTCAATATCCGGATTTTCCTTTTCAAAAGCTTCGACAACTTTCTGATATTTATCATAGCTGTCATAGCTCTGCCAGTTTAATGTAATTTTATCCCCGGAATCTCCCTTGGCAGCCATTACATCCACCCCACTACCAACTGGTACCATACATGCTGTTAATGCAAGTGCAATTACCTTTTTCTTCATTTTGTTCTCCCTTCGTATTGTGACTTTTTCCATATGTCAACCGGTTTCATATTGTTTGTTTTTTTTAATATATCATTTAATTTTTATTTTGTAAATATGCTTTTTTCATTTCATGCATTATGTATGGTTTTATCAAATTATTTTTGTATATTATTCACAATTTCGCGGTTTTTAAAGAATATAAAAAGCCCCTACAATGCCTTTCGACACCATAGGAGCTTTCTCAGCAATTTCTCTTTATTCTATTTTTTACATTGATTGCCATTATGATTTTCCTTTTTATTTCGTAAGCTAAAATCAGTTCAGAATACTATCCATCTCATGCCAGGCTTCTCCGCCCCACACAGAATCGCCGATCCCATGGTCTTTAAAGCCAAATTTCTTATACATCTCAACCTTATCCGGGAGGCAGGTCAGGATCAGCTTCTTTCTTCCCCTGGCGCGCTCTCTTTCCTTATATTGTTCCATCAGTTTTCTTGCCAGCCCCTGGTGTTGGTACTCTGGGAGCACATCCAGCCCAAGAAGCATAATGTTTACGCCCTCCGGATCATGTAGATTCGCATCTGTAAAAAAGTCATCTGTCAGATGTTCTCTGTCTGTTGCAAGTCCGTTAAGAAAACCTGCAATCTTGCCTGTCTCCCGATCCACAACAACCAGAAAAAGATCCGATGCTTTTTTTATTCGTGACTCCATATGTTCATAAGTACACGCTTCATTTGGCGGAAAACAGATGCTTTCAATCTCTGCAGCCTGTTCAATTTCATCCTTATGAATGTTTCTGAATTCATATTTTTCATGTATTACTTTGCTGTTCTGTTTCATCAATCCCTCTCCTGCTCATGACAGGTCAATACTGTTATGCTGATCACCTGCTACTATTTTAATATCTGTTTTACATTGTAACATATTTTGTCCCTCACCACATGTAAATAATACCAGCCGACTGGATTACTTCCTGATTTACTTCTCTCAAAAGATCCACTATCTGTTTATCTGATAGTCCATTTAGTTCTATGTCTGAAGATTCTTCTTTCATAGTTTCTTCATCTAGTCAAGCATGTCCTTCATCTTATCATATGATCTCTGACGGTCTGCCAGCGCCTCCTCCAATGAAACATTCTGGTATACATCTTTGACCTGCTCTTTCGTCCAGATATCACCCATTTTACCTGTTTCTCTGATAAAGTTGTTTATTTCCTTATCTTTCATGCTTTCCTTCTCCTTTACTTATTCTTTTTTATAAGTATAGTTCTTTTTAATTCTCTTTGTATTCACGATTCGTGAAGTCTTCTTCCATCAATTTTTCCATTTCGACATGATAACGCTGTGCTATCGCATATGCCGTTATAAGATCCGGGAGACGTTCTCCGCTTTCATAATTAGCAATAGTTGTAGAACCATAACCAATGCTCTCCCCCAGTTCTGCCTGAGTCTCATTATGACTGATTCGCAGTCTTCGTATGTTTTCTCCTATTATTTTGTTCCATGTTTTTTTCTGTTTTTCCATAATATAAGCCCTTTCTGCACTTTGTTTTTTCTTACGTGCATAAAAGGACTTGTATTTTTCGCGTACCACCTGTAGAGGAAAGGGGCTGTCTTTCCGACAGCCCCAGTTCAATACTCACAATATTTTCTTAGATAAGATATCGAGGGACAAACGTCCGTGAACCATTATACCTGCAAATTGCTCATTCATCACACTTTCAGATTCCATAAGCACTGAGTATCTCTGCAATATCCGGCATCGGATCATCCGGCATAGAGCAGGTACCTCTCTTCACCTGCGAAATATCTGTAATTATATAAGCTTCAAGAAACTTCTGTCCGATAGCCTGCAGCTGTTCGTCTGAAGTATCTTCCGGTACAAGAATTGTAAGATTACTGTTCTCTAGTGAAACGTAAATTAAATAAATGGACTCATATTCATTTCTATGGTATACTATTTCCATAAAAATATGGAGGACGTATATCATGGCTAAAGCAAAACCGCTTACCCTTTCATTTGAAGATCGCTCACGCTTGGAAACCATTACAAAAACAAGAACATTGCAAGCTCAGACAGTTACCAGAGCAAGAATTCTCCTGCTGAAAGCAGATGGTGAATCTATTGATGCTATTGCTGAAAAAGTTGGTCTGAACCGCAACAGTGTTCTTCTTTGCCTCAAAAAGTATAATCAGGGTGGCATTGAAAATGCCATTTATGACGCTCCTGGAAGAGGAAGAAATGCAGAAATTACTGATGATGAAAAAACATGGATCATTAATATTGCCTGCCAACGTCCTGGTGAATTTGGCTACTCAGCAGAAACGTGGACATATGCAAAGCTGACGGAACATATCAATAAAACAGCTGAAAGTGCCGGTTTTACAAGACTGTCAACTCTTACCAAAACAAGCATAAAAAACATTTTGGATGCAGCTGAAATAAAACCATTTCGTATCCAGTATTATTGCGAAAAGCGTGATCCAGACTTTGAAGCAAAGATGCATGAGGTTCTTCTCGTTTATAAGCAGATTGAAATGTTGTTTGATGAAAATGGCGAGCTGTTCATACCTGCCGGTGAGCATGACGTACATACTTACTCATATGATGAAAAACTAGGCATTCAAGCCATTGCCACTACAGGAAAGGATCTCAATCCAACCACAAACTGTGGAACAATTAAGCGTGATTATGAATATAAACGACTTGGTACGGTTTCTCTGTTAGCTGCTATAGATCTTCTTACTGGAGAGGCTGTTCCATTAGTTCGTGATAAACATACATCGGACGACTTTATTGACTTCCTTAAGATTCTCAACGAAAAATATCCGGAAGGAGATATTATCCGAGTTATTCTGGATAACCATACAGTTCATACCAGTAAAAAGGTCAAAGCATTTCTTGCAACTATGCCAGGTCGATTTATATTTATTTTTACACCAAAGCACGGATCATGGTTGAACATGATTGAAGGCTTTTTTGGTAAGATGACACGTCAGATGTTGAAAGGAATCAGAGTATCGTCAAAACAGGAACTTATTGACCGTATCTACAAATACTTTGATGAGGTGAATGAAGTACCAGTAGTCTACCATTGGAAATATAAGATGGATAACTTTGGAAAGGAAGACATTGGTCTAGCTAATTAATTTACTGTCTACTAGATTCACCCAGTCAGATTCAATCACATTCGGATCAATTCCTTCCAGACAGATTGTTTCGATCACCGGCAGCATCGTAAATGCTGTCAGATTCAAACGCTCAACACCACTACGAATATGGATTTCTTTCATAGCTTCATTTCCGTTAAAAAGATTGAATTTTTAATTACATCTGTGATGTTTTCTCAAACCCATATACCCATTTTCCTCGCAGGAACATAAACAGAAAAATCACGGAGCTGATACTCCAGGTCAATGGGTATGCCCAAAAGATCACACGGATATCCGGGATGATGCGAACTGCAACGGTGATATAGCTTACACGGAACAGGCACCAGTCACAGAGCATAACGATCATCGGAACAGATGCGTGACCGGAACCACGGAGTACTGCTGCAATACAATGAGAAAACGCCAGCAGACAATAGAATAATGCAATTGTTCTTGACTGCATCACGCCATAATGTACAACATCGGGATCTCTGTTAAATGCTGCGATCAGCACCGGTGCGGCAGCATATATGATCACGCCGATCAATTCTGCAATAATGATCGAACAGAGAACCCCAAATCTTGCTCCCTTTTTCGCCCGGTCATACTGTTTTGCGCCAAGATTCTGACTGACAAATGTTGTCAGTGCCATCGTAAAACAGGTCACCGGCAAAAAGGCGAATCCCTCAATCTTAGAATAAGATCCACATCCTGCCATCGCCATTTTTCCAAATGCATTAATATTTGACTGCACAAAAACATTCGCGATCGCGATGACTGAATTCTGAAAACCAGACGGCATACCATTCTGGATAATCTGCTTCAACATAATGCTGTCAAAACGAATTTCCCGCAGTTCCAGGCGGTATTCTTCTTCCACGCGCATCAGATGCACCATACAGAGAATTGCACTGACAAACTGCGAAATAGCAGTTGCGAGCGCTGCTGAACCAACTCCCATGCCAAGACCTGCGATAAAGAAAATATCCAGCACTACATTAACACAGGAAGAAATGATCAGATAAATCAATGGATGTCGTCCATCACCAACCGACTGCAGAACTCCGACAAAAATGTTGTACATTACAACCCCCATAGAACCCGCAAAATACGTACGAAAATACACAATGGATTCCGGAAGAACATCCGCAGGAGTTCCCATCAGCACCAAGATCTTTGGCGCCAGAAACATTCCCAAAACAGTCAGGACCGCACCGGCCGCAAGACCAAATGCAACGGTTGTATGGATTGCCTTTTGCAGGCTGTCTCTTTTTTTGGCACCGTAATATCTGGCAATAACTACACCCGCCCCCATGGCAATACCGTTAATAAAACCTACCATCAAAAAGATCAGATTTCCAGATGAACTGACCGCCGCCAGTGCATTGCTTCCTAAAAAATTTCCCACGATCAGGGAATCCGCAGTATTGTACAACTGCTGAAACAGGTTCCCCAGAAACAATGGAATGGCAAAAAAAATGATCTTTTTAGAGATACTTCCCTCTGTCATTCTCAAACTCTTTTTCATATCTACAATTACTCTTTCCTTTCCGCTCCTCCCTGAAGAATCAATTCCGGCTGGATAATAATATTTTTCTCAACCTTATTTCCCTCAAGAAGTTTTCTTGCAATTTCATAAGAAAGTCCACCAAAGTCCGGTGTCTGTATCGTTGCATCCAGTACACCTTTGTCTACCAGACTCAGCCCTGCACTTTCTCCTTCAAACCCATCCACACCTATCAGATGCACCTTGCCCTCAATCCTGTACTGCTGACAGGCCTGATATGCACCATATGCCATATCGTCATTAAAAGCGAAAACTATATCAGCAGAATCATGCGAGATCAGATAGTCTTTCATCCTGAGCTCTGCCCGATCCCGGAGCCAGTCGCCACAGTAATAAGTGATATCTTCTTCCGGTATTGTACCCTGAACAGAATCCTGAAAACCCTTTAGTCTCTGTTTGGATACCGGGGATTCTTCAACCCCCTGAAAGACCACGATCTTTTTATTCTTTTCATAAAGATTATTCAGAATATATTCTCCTGCAAGCCTGCCAATCTTCTGATCATCTGACTTGATAAGACATGTATAATCCTCTGTCCCTGCACCAACACCTGTCAGAATGACCGGTATCTTCTGAAAAGCCTCCGAAAGAACAGAAGAAAGGCTGTCACTTCCATCAGGAGAGACAATCAGAATATCTATCCCGTACTCCATCAACGTCTCAATATCCTGAATCTGTTTTTCCGGATTTCCAGCTGCATCTCGAAAAATTACATTTATTTTTTTATCCTGGGATACTTTTTCTGTAAATACGTCAACAAAATTATTTAGCCACGGTTCTATTACATTTGGAAGACTAACACCGATCAGATACTGATAACTATCTGTAGATATCTCTTCTTTTTTGCTATACTGTGTACTGATCGTAAGTAAGACTGTTGCTGCCACAACCAGTATCACTGTCCATACTTTCCATATTTTCTTCATAGTTATAATCCGTTTCTGTCAATCTGCAGCATATTTTTACGGAATTCTGAGGGCGACATACCCTGACAGTTTTTAAATGCAGCAGAAAAATAGTGCTGGTTGCTGTACCCTACCTTTTCTGCAATCTGATTAATCGACAATTCCCGATCTTCCATAAGCCGCACTGCCTGACTGATACGAAGCCTTGTAAGAAAATCTTTAAAAGATATCCCCAATTCCTGTTTCATAATCCTGCTATAGCACTCCAAAAAAATACTGCTTTATGTGTCGGTAATAAACAATCATGAAACCTTTTTACTACTGTCATTGGCAAAATTACCAATCCATATTCATGCGGTTTAAATGGACCACGGAGCATATCTGCTACATTCCAGATCATTGTCGCTTTCTCTGCTATATTAGTTCCAACTACATCAAATTTATTATTTTCGTCCATTTATTTTTCCTCCATATAAATATGTTCTAATTCTGCTGTTGCCTTTTCTAATTTGTATTTCAATTCTTTTATTTCATTTATCTTGGCGTAATATTTATCTGCAATTATCTTCTGACTTTTTAAGTCAGGCAATGGAATTGTTATTTTTTTCAATCCTTCAACCGGCAGATTTAATAATGTAGCTCCTACTGCTACTCTAGATAAGGCTGCTTTTCCATTTTCACTTTCCAAATATGCTTTCAAAAAGTACGGATTTATCTTATCTTCATCTAACTCAATAACATAAAGATTACCATTCGCTAAAATCTTCTTTCCTTCTTTTACGGATGCAATTGCCATTTTTACCGGAGATACATTTTTGGAAATTACGAGACTTCCATTTTTAATACAATATTTCTCGTATTTAGGATTCATTTCTTTCAAATAAGGAAGATCATCACTAATAATACCATCCTGTATATTTGCCAGCATCAAATACTGTATGTTCGTTGGTTCATCTGATACAATTTCATCTAAAACCGATGCTTTAATCTGTGCTCCTCTTGTTATGTTCTTTATCACAGATTCAAATACTACACCGTTTTTTATGAGCATCTCTTTTTGAAGATATCTTGACGGATTAAGAGTGTATTCATTTTTTGCTACCTCTTCACCCAAAACTAGCTTTGAGTTATCGTCATCTGTATTCAATAGTTCAAGAATTTTAGAAATATTTTCATCACTAAGAACATTCTGTCTTCGTCCAACAGAGACCATCTCCGTTGCATCTATCATTCTTATATTTTTATTGTTTCTGCTTAATACCAGTAATGAACAGGCAATTCCTGTATTCGAATACAAATTGGATGGAAGTGCTATCACCGCCTCGACAAATCCTTTTTTTACAAATTTTTCGCGGATTACTGTATTGATTCCTCCGTTCCAAGTCACTCCATTACTCACCGAAACAACCGCTTTTCCATGTTTGTTGAGATGATTCATGACATTTATAATAAATACCCAGTCTCCCGCAGCTGCTTTCTGTACTTCCGGTATAATATTATATATCGCCTCTAATTCCTCGTTGTTTCCAATGCTCTCTTTCACCCTTATCCCCCAAGGATAATCACAAAATATTTTATCAAATATCAAATTGTCATCAATGTTCAGAACTGATTTTTGCTCAATTTTCACCCGATCAGAAATTAATTCCGTTCTGATTTCTGCCACTTCTTTGACCTCAGTTACAAGCTCCACACCATAAAACTGTGATTCTGGATTTCTTTCTATAGCATTCACTAGAAATGTTCCAATTCCACTACAGAAATCTGCTGCCTTATCATTTGAAATTTGAAGTATCTCATTTGCCAACTTTACAACACTCTGTGGGGTTTCGCATTCTCCCATAAATTTATTTCCTTGCAATGGCCACCACAATACTACTGCTAAAAGTGTTTCTTCTGAATATGCTTCTCCGATTTCTATTGCCACATTCCATAAATTTTCAATATTTCCTTTTATGAAACTGACTCTCTCCGGTGAAAAAGTCAGTTCCACATATTCTACTAACTGATATACATCGTTTATCTTATTTTTTAAAGATAAATACGCCACATACGATAAGCAAAAGCCTCCATATACGGATGTATTTCCAAGTTCTCTCATCCTATTTGAAATATTCCAACTAATCTCTTCAACTTTCGAGCTTTCTTTTTCTTTTAACTCTTTAACTGAAATATTCAACCCTGTTTCCTCCTTTGGTTATTCACAATCAATTTCCTTGTGTTCACTATAGCATTTGTTTATTTGATTGTCAATAATCAAATTTGGTTTTTCATAACCATAAATGTTTTTCTAATATAATTCCCTTTTATTATGACAGTAGATTTTTATTTCCATAGCAGCAATATTTATAAGTCCCAAGAGCAATATAAGATTTATCGGAAAATATTTTCTCACTACATCACCTATTACAGCAATTGATGACACGCTGATAAGCAGAATCCATATAGAATATTTATCCCATGCTTTTCGATACTGCTCTATCTTCCTCAACACAAATATCTCACTACTTATTCCTAGTCCAAGAAAAATAAGAATAACCATAATTCTCAAAAACCACGACCATCCTGCTGAAAAATACTCTCGCTCACCTAAAATATTTAATTCTGATGGATGGATTAACCACTCTATATATCTATACCAAAACCTCAATGGAACAATTATGCAAGCAAATAGATCTTTTTGAAATACGGTATTTTTTATTACTGCCAACAAAACCAAGATCATATAAGCTATCATCCAGAATGTTTCCTTTTCTTTCGCTTCATTTTTCAACTTTTTTATTTCACAATCTGTTTTTTTCTTCACAGTCTTTACTTCTTCTTGTGCCTTATTAAACTGGTATTCTATTGTTCTAGCCTTTTTCTCCGCTTCTTTTTGTTTCTCCTGTGCTTCATCTACTGCCTCAACAGATGATTTATTCACCTGTATCTGCAATTTAGATTTCTGGTCCCGAACGTCTTTTATTTCTTCTTCGAGCTGCTCTTGTTCGCTCCTGCTCTTCAAGCCGTTTCTGTTCCTCAAATCGTCGTTGCTCTGCTGAAGCGATCGATTCAACTTCTGCGTTTCGGACAGTTCGGTTGTCAAACGATGAATTTCGTCGTTTAATTTCCGAATTTCGTCTTGCATTTCGTGATTCTCGAAGAATAAATTCTGTTTTTCCATTTTCAGCTTGTGTGTCCTTTCCTGAAATTTCTGGATAAACTCGTTCATCTTCTGATTTCTCACCTGTAACTTGTCTCTCTCTTCCGTCACTAGCTCCAGTGACGCCGCCTGCTCCTTCGCAAGCTGCTTCCACTTGTCGGTAATATCCGGCAAGCTCTTCATCTGCTCCGTTTGTTCGTTCTGCTTCGGCTCGTACCCTTTCGTAATTTCTATTAAATTCATTCTCCAAACCCTCCTTGCTGATATCAAGATAGAATGTTTTTGACAGATTACTGTCACGTACTTTTTTTCCATCCTGATTCTGAAATATGATGTGTTTTCGCTTCTCTGTCCAGTTTACATTCCATCCAAACTGTTTCATTTTTTCTATAAACTTTTCTTTACTGATACAATTTTCCAGTGCTTTTAACACTGCCATTGCACAATCCGCTACAAAGCTGTCTTTCACCTGCTGTCGGAACAGATTATATTTATCTTTGCTCCATGCAATGACTTCCCCTTTTTCAATTTGACTTCCATCAAAGTGCTTTCCTTTTTCGGCTACTGTCAGTCCACGTTCTCGGCACATCTGATTGGTAAGCTGTTTCATACGTTCCAGATCCTTTTTGGTGTTATGCAGTTTTCTTCCATCTTCATAACTCACAGAATTTGTAACCAGATGACAGTGAATATGCTCTTTATCCTTATGCACAGCCACTAAGGTCTGGAATCCACTGAACCATTTTTCTGCAAACTCTTTTCCAAATTCTAATGCCTGATCCGGAGTAATCTGCTCGTCCTTATGCCAGGAAATAATGTTGTGGGCATACATTCTCCCAGTGTCTTTATCCCACATCTTCTTTTCTTCTAGAAAGGTTCTGTACACTAGATCATAATTGATTTCATCGTGGCGGTACGGGCCTGTTACATAAGTAAGCAGCTCACTGGTCTTATCTGGTCGCAGAACATATTCGATACAGTTTCTCATTGCTCCGTGTGAATTTGTCCGCTTATTAATCGTCTTATTAATAGCCATATCTTTTCACTCTCCTTCCGGTACTTAAGAATATTTTTATTGAGGAAATACAGCGTACTGTCATTGGGAACTTCTCCATCTGTATGCAGCTTTCTTGCAATCTGATTGATATTTGTAGTAGCTCCACGAAGCTGACTGAGAATATCTACAAACATCTGGTTCAATCTTTTCAGTTCTTCCACTTCCTCTGTAGAAGCTATCTTCAAATCTGCGATTGCTTTTATTACAACTTCCTGCTGTGTTCTTCCGGATTCTTTCACTTTGTTTTGAAGCAGATTATATTCCTCGTTATTCATCCGTATGGTTACTGTATGATTTCGTTTTCTCATAGGCTTTTGTCTCCTTCCTTGCTTCATTTTCATTCTTTATCAACAGACACAGCGTTTCGGCTAAAATTTACAGGGATTCCATAAGGGGCAACGCCCCTTTGGTGGGTGCAGGGTGAAACCCTAGTCAATCAGTAAGTGTTCCGTAGGAATGTCCGGTGGACATTTCGCAGGAATACTTACGCCATTAACGTGCCGGGGTTCCAAGGGGCAGAGCCCTCTGGCAAGTTTAGGAGCAGCCCAAAGGCTGGCTCCGGTGCAGAGTGGCTTGCCACTTTGCGAAACTTGCCTGTCATCTCCCCACCACTGAACCAGCACCAAGTAAGCAACATTCTCCTCTGCGTTATTAAGCCAAAATTGAGATGACAGTGGTTTTGTGGTGCAGGAACTGACTGTAAAAGAAAGAGAAAATCTCCACATTCCATAGATTTTTCCTTTCTGAAACAGGCTAGTCATGCACCACTCCGATGCGAAGTATCGGACAATCATGTGCCGTATCCGGCACTCTATATTTCTTCTTTGCCTTGCTTATACAACGTTTTCCATCTGCAAATGCCTCTCTGCCATATTTCGCTGTTATTTCTGCTTTTCTTTTTCTGAATCACTTTCCATTTCTGCTGAAAAGCATAAAAATAGCAGTCATGAACATTTCACTGATTTTTACCAATAGAAATGCCATCACTGCCATTACCTTTTTCTGCTATTCTGTTTCCGTAAAGCTTTCCTTACTGTCAGTCTATTTTTCTATTACTGCTATTTTATTTTGTCGCAAATTTCAAACAGGTCATGCAATAAATTCTCCAGTTTCATAAGTCTGCGATGCTGATACCAGATCAATCCGGGAAGTCCCACTGCAAGGAAGAACGAAGCACATAAAATCTTTATTGCCTGTCCTCTGCTGCTTATCCCTCCATATCCAAATCCACATATCAGATTCACGAATAAAACATAGAAATATCCACAAAATAAAACAAATTCAAAAATCCACACCAGCACCTTTTTCACTTTCTCTTTCACTCTGTACTTCTCCCTCCTGCATTTTTAAATTCAGTGTAGCGAATTTCTCGCTATATTTCAATAGTGAATATCTCGCTAAGTTATTATTATGCTAGAGGTGAAACGCATGTATCAGAGAATACGGGATCTGCGTGAAGATCGTGACCTTACGCAGAAGAATATGGGTGAAATTCTGAATTGCAGTCAGCGTATTTACAGTAATTATGAATGTGGTGATGTCGATATCCCTACTCACATTCTGATTAAACTGGCTGAATTTCATAACACCAGCGTTGACTATCTGCTAAACCTGACAGATGATAAACGTCCTTACCCAAGAAAAAAGAATAGCTCCACTTAAGGCAGTCCGATTTATTTTATGCAAACCGGACTGCTTTTCCTTTTTACAGACAGCTAAAAACTATCCGCAAAATCCAGTGCTACATCCATATCAGCTTCTTTCTCCCAGTCCAGATTATCTTCTGCGATCTCTCCATCCGTTTTCTCCATTGTTAGTGTTCTGTCCGGCAGATTAATTTCTCCTACCGATTCTTTTACAAACGGTACAAGCATTTCCATCAGATTCTTCGCTATAGCCATCGGGACGGATTCTTTCACTCCATCCCGGATAGCTGTTTCCACCCTTTCCAGAAACACATCTTCCTTTTCTCTGGTTTCCAGATACGGATCTGCTTCATTCCTGTACTCTCTGGAAAAATAATCGTTTAAAGCAACTACAACTGCTCTGGTGTACGATTTATATTTTTCCCTGTCCATCGTCTGCAAATATTCCCATGCCTGCCTGTCCTGTTCATCACAAAGATTCAAACGGATATTTGTATTGATGATTTTCCGTTCTTTTCTCATACAAGCATCCCTCCGTTTCTCTGGATTTTCCTTACGGTCATTGCTTCATAGCCTTTCGCTGTGGCACAGATGTCCCGTACAATTGTCACCCGGCTCTTGTCATATTCTCCAAAATTCTGGATCATACAACCGCCACCGCCGACCACATACAGACGCATCAGTTCTGGATTATATTCCCGTTCTCTCAGCTTATGGAAGATTTCTTTCGTATAATCTCCGGCAGCTTTACGAATGACTGTCAGATATTTCTCACCAATATCTGCTGTCCCGGTACGGATCACCTGCTCAATCACCAGATCATCCACCACTGTTCCCAGTTCTTTCAGCAGGGATTCCCTGACTGCAAGCACACACTGGTGCGTTCCATATTTCTCTGTAAAGCATTTCTTCTCTAATGGACGGGAATTATTGATATACATGATGTTCATAGTCCCGTTTCCAATATCCACAAGCATGTTGATTCCTTTGAAATCCTGTAAACGGTAAAAAGCTGCTGCAAATCCCTGTGGGTAAATATCAGCTCCTGCAAACTCCACATGATATTCTTTATTGCGGAATGTAAAATCCACACATTCATTCTGGAGAAGATATTTCTGGAAATCTTCTTTCTGTGTAGCTACCCAGGTAAGTGGAAGTCCGACTGCAATGTGTACCTTTGCCCGGTTCATACCTTTCCCATCCAGTTCCCTTGCGATAGCCGCCAGTGTCAGCACATAATAGTCCTCGTCCTGCGTTTTCTCTGCACAGAACTCCTTGTGTTCCTCTCCGATCTGGTAATACATGCCATTGTAAACAAGAAGATTATTCTGGAAGATTGGCTCCTTGTCATATCTGGCTACACCGGATGGAAAGCATCTGGTGGCTGTTTTCATGTTTCCATACCCATGATCAATCCCGATCACCATAACTGTCTCATTATTGTTGTTTTTCATCATTCTCATAATCATACCTCATACTTTCTTAATATTTATTTTTGACTTTCTCCCAAATTCGGGAAAAACCTATATTTGTATCAGCTAAAATGTTGATACATAAAAAGGGCAGTCAGTGTAAAAAAAGCAAAATTTTATGTACTCTGGCAGCTATCTTTGTTATTTCTCCTGCTCCGGTAACATTTCTTTTTGCTTATTTTGCTCTAAATGCCCTTAATTCCCTGATTCATATTTAACTGTAACTGTTTATAATCTGTATCTGTTTCTTCAAAAGGTATTCTTTCTTCTGGATCTACAGGACAAAAATCTTCTTCCTTAACTGCAATATCCTGATAATAAAACTCACCATTGTACTGTTTCAGAAGGAAACCTTTATCTGTCATATTCCTGAAAAAGTTGGATTTACCATGCCCCTGTCGGCCATTCTCTTTGCAGTATTCCTCATACATATGGAACACTTCACTTCGTTTCAGACGTTTTCCTTTGGCACGCACCAATGACTCATCAATAAAAGCACAGATACTGTCAGATGACCGCTGTACCTCTCTTACACATTCTTTGCTGTGTTCGCTCTCCGTGAACTTTCCCTGTTCGTACAGATTTTTCAATGCAATCATCGCCATATGAATTGCATAATCGGATTCTGCCTGTACCTTTTCCTTTAAGTGCAGATCTTTTTCACCACTTTTTACTACCCGGTTCATATCAAGAATCAGTAGTCTACGGTAAAAAGCATCTGACTTATCCTCAAGATTCTGCGGCATTTCATTGGTAGAAAAAAGCAGCTTTGCATAAGAGTGGAAATGAATTGCATCCTGTCCTTTTTTCTCATAAATCAGTGTGTCCTCACCGACTGCTTTCTTTAATACATCTGTGTTCTCCATTGCTTTGCAGGGAATATCCGCACAGGCATTTAACAGCTTTCCGTACATTCCAGTCGCATAGAATCGTTTGTTCAAATCCTGTAAAGAAATGCTGGACATATTGGTGATTCCAACTACATGCTGGATCAGCGATACTGCCACCGACTTTCCAGTTCCACCATTTCCTTTCAGTGTAAGAAATTTCTGAAACTGCGTATCCTGTGTCATGCAGTATCCAAAATACTCCCAGAATGTCTGCTGTTCTTCTTTGTCAGGAAGAGACGATGCAAGATACTTTTTGATATTTTCTCCACCCTGCAACACCTGCTCCCTGTCCTCCGGATAATAGGGAAATGGTATCTGATTGATTGTCAGATAATCTGGATTGTGTTCCAACATTTCACCCGTAACCGGATCATAATATCCATTTTTGAAGTTGATCCACCGCACAGGCTGTTTATTTAGTTCATATGCCTCTCGGTGAACTTTTGGCTGTGTGATCAGCAGATTATAGATTCTTTTGATCACTCCACTCTGTACCTGGTCACGATAGATCAGCTTCTGGATACGGTATTTCATTCTTACCCCATCATGGTCTTCCAGGAAAACACCATGCTCATAATAATACGGTGTGATTCCCACCACAAAAAACTGAACATTCTCCACCAGGTAATCTACAATCTCCATATCCCGGACACCTTTCACATTCCCTTTTGCATCAAATAAATGAAAACGGCTCAGTTCCGGTTCTTCTTTCGGATCTCGCTCAAACCGAAGAATATACTGTTCCAGTAATTTCTCAACTTCTTTCTGATTATCCAGTTTGCCAAGATACTCTTTCTCTTTGAACAACTGCCAGCCTGCTTTTCCGTCGAGACCAGCGTCTTTGAAAAATGTCTGTAACTTATCATTCATCCACTTCACTGTACAGGCAGCCACATAATGATAGGCACTCTGACAGCTTCCAGTAAACTGAATAGACCTCATTTCCTCTATAAAAGAATCTGCACTGAAATAATATCCGTCATCTTCCTGCACCAGACAGATTGCCTGATATCCTGACATTACAATATTCAACGCTATATCCTGATTGTCCACCAGAAAGATATAGGTTTGTGCTGTCCCTTCTGGATTGGTTTCCATATAATGCTTCAAAAACTTCTTGTTCAAACTTATCACTTCCTTTCAGGCAAAGAAAAAGACGCAAGCCATATTTTATGACTCACGCCTTACTTCACTCACAATATTCTATTTTTATCAGTTACCTGCCAGATTGATCACTGGCAATCCTTATACATAAATCAATTCTTTCAGGATAATCTCTTCCGCAATCGCTCTGTGCTGATTGGCAGCTCTTACCCATGCCATCTGATCTTTCTCTTTATCCGGTAGTGGTTCTTTTTCTTCCAACTGCTTCAGAATCACTTCTTCCCGCTCTCTGGCTGTCTTGTCCACTTCCAGAAGATGCTCTCCAATGGTATCCTGTAAGAGCATCACCTGATACGTTGAATTACGATGATTCTTCAGATAATCTCTGCGTAAGAATCCATATTTGTCAAGCTGCTCCATCTGCTCACCGGATTTATAGGTGAGATTCGGAATCAGGTATCCATTTACATTTGTATAAGTCAGTTTCATATCCCTATGACCTCTCTTTCGTTTAAACTGTTGTCTGTAACAGAACCAACTGTTCATGTTACGTCATTGCTACAAATCTTTCTTTCCATATCATTTTGAATCCAACCCGGGCAGATTTTCTTCAAAATCATGGTAAAAGTGCTTCGTTTCTGTGTTGGGAAAATGAACGGAAACACTTGATTTTACTGACTTTATTCAATGTAACCTTATTATAACGTCCTCCCCCCATCCCACCTCCACATTCGGATATTCCTCATATCCGCCCACACTCTGTGCGCCTTTCCTCAGATACGCCTTCACCTTTTCCCCATAAAGAAACGGATCATTTCCTTTCACGATCCCCCATTCCATAAGCAGAGCTGCGCTTCCGCTGACAAAGGGTGCCGCAAAGGAGGTTCCGGTGACAGTGGCGTAGCCTCCGCCGGGAACCGGGGCGGAGATGGATACACCGGGAGCTGCGAGGTCAGGCTTCCGGATCGGCAGGAACTGACTTCCCCTTCCGGAAAAATCTGCGTAGGCGTTCTGTCTGGAATCATAAGCTCCAACAGAAATAACTTTTCCGGCAGTGGAAGGAATCGTCAAAGTTCCCACAGCCCGCGGAGAATAAAACCCGGTTCCGCGATTCAGTACATTTCCACCCGGCAGCCAGAGGAAATACTGTCCGGAGCGCACACGTTTTCCACTTAAAAGAACTTTCCAGACACCGCTGTCCACATAATTACCCTCAGGAATGAAATCTATGTAGATTTCCTGGGACAGCTGATAGGGACCGGGTTTTCCATAATAGATCAGAAGCTCTGTATTTTCCAGCAGATGCCGCTGTGGACCCAGCCTTTCATATAATGGACCGATCCGTTCTCCGGACGGACTTTCCAGATAAATTTCCATTTCATCTTCATAATCCTTCCATAACTGTACATTTAATGTGGGCTCAAAAGCTCCCACCGCCAACTGGATTTCTTCTGTTTTCCCCTGCTGCAGGATTCCTCCTGCATGCCAGGGCTGGCTGCCGTTATTTCCGGTTCCTGTAACGATCACAGTCCGCCCCATGGCCGCAACTGTATCAATATAGTTTTCCAGAAGAGAATCCCCTCTGTGAGAACCATAATTATTCCCAAAGCTGACGTTTATAACGATCGGTTTTCTCATCTTCACTGCCTGCCGTATCAGGTAATCAATACCCTCCATCAGCTCCGTTGTCCGCGGAAATGAATTTTCCCGTGGATTTCCCATCTTTACCACCAGAAGATCACTTCTATACGCAACGCCTCGATTCACTCCCTCCGATGCTCTCCCATTTCCTGCTGCTATTCCAAGAACTGCTGTTCCATGTCCGCTGAAATCCCCAGACGGAACAAGGCGCCTGCCTTCGGTTTCCCCGAGTGTAAGCGCCTCATCAATTTCTTCCTTCGTATATTCAGTTCCTGATACATAGTTTTCCGGTGGATTTCCAGCTACACTCTGATCCCACAGTCGCAGGATCCGGGTACTTCCATCCTCATTTCTGAAATCCGGATGGAAATAGTCCACTCCGGAATCCACAATACCCACCAAAATCCCCTTGCCGGTTAAGCCATCGGCTCCATTCTGCACCGGCAAAATGCAGCTTGCCTCCCGCTCTTCAAAGGTCTCAAAATAAAGTCTCTTGGGCTTTTCTATAAACTCGATCTGCTCTCTGACTGAGTATGCAGCAATTTCCACTTCCGGCAATGTCACTACTGCATAACCACCAAGCAGCGGGACCACCTGGATCCTCTCACCACCAAGTCCGCTTTCCGGGCCACTGTACTTCACGATCACATCCCACAGCCTGGTGGTGGGATCATATCCCACATTCAGATTTCCCGATTTCGCCCGCTCATGCGGCAGGGCATTCATGGCAAGATTAAGAAGATTCTCTAATTTCTGATCTGGCATAAGGCTTTCATTTCCATTGATACATTTTTTTTATTATATGCAAAACCTTCGTTTAAAGCACCAACCATCTGTTCCAGCATTTCTCTTTTAATTCCGGGAACGAAGCTTAACAACTGACGAAGCGGCATTCCTTCCATCATCGCAGCCATCATTTCCTGATTATTTAAAAAACACTCGGTTTTTCTGTCAGCGCATTTATTTTGCGCTGTAAACTGGAAGAAGGTAAAGAATTGTTGCAATATACAAACAAATCCATCCGTACGATCAGCACCTTTTTATGTTTCTCCAGCCAAAGTCACTTTCAGACTGCTTTTAAGAAGCAATTCGGAATGACTCCCAATGAATGCAGGCGCATGGGGTCATAAATCGTCTCTAGATATCTCAAAATTCCATGGATGTAAAAAGGCATGAGCCTTTTATATGACTCATGCCTCTTCAGCTAAACAGATATCCGTGATCTTATCCGATAATGTTATGCCGTTGCTTTTTTATCATCTGTCTTCTCAAGCAGTTTCTTCACGCCCTGGATCGCTACCAATACACCAAGGATCAGCAGTAATACTGCAAATACAAGCTGTAAGGTGTTTCCAAGATCCAGCCCTGTTGTTACCAGTGCCTTTGAAAGCTTTGTGATGGTCATGCCAAGTGCTGTGAAGGTAACTGCCATCATGAATACCATCGGGATCCAGAGCATGCAGCCCTGACGTTTTGTTTTCTTTAAGAATACCGCGCAGGCTACAAGGGCAAGTACAGATAACAGCTGGTTTGCGGAACCGAACAGCGGCCAGATCTCCGCATAGCCTACTTTTGTAAGCATGTAGGCAAGTACCAGTGTGATAACTGTTGCAAAATATTTATTTGTTACGACTTTCAGGAATGGGCTCATGTTTTCCTCATCTGTATCAGAATCAAGGAAAAATTCCTGGAATGACAGACGTCCGACTCTGGCTACAGAGTCAAGGGATGTCAGTGCAAATGCAGATACTGCAAGGTTGATCAGTGTAAATACCAGAGAATGTGGGAGGCCAACTACAGAAAGGAAGTTTGCAATGGCTCCCGCAAAAATCTGCGGCTGTGTTGTAAGTCCCTGTGCTGCTGCCTCGCCATCTGCAAAAGATGCAACTGCGATCAGCGCGATGATGGCAAGCATACTTTCCATCAGCATTGCTCCAAAGGAAACAGGAAGCATATTTTTCTCATTTTTGATCTGCTTGGATGCAGTACCGGAGGATACCAGTGAATGGAAACCGGAAACAGCACCGCAGGCGATGGTTACAAACAGGATCGGAAACATGTACTGTCCGTCCACATTAAAGCTTGTAAAAGCTTTCAGGTTACAGGACGGATTGGCTACAAATACACCAATAACTGCGCCAACGATCATAAAGATCAGCAGATAACTGTTCAGATAGTCACGTGGCTGAAGCAGTGCCCATACAGGAGCAACGCTGGCGATCAGGATATATGCAAAGATGATGATATGCCAGGTTCCAAGGCTTACATACATCGGGAAATTAAGTCCCAGTGCAATTGCGGCTACCAGTAATATAATTGCTACTGCAGTGTTGATCCATTTATTGAACTTTGTATATTTAAGGAAAAATCCAAGTGCAACAGCCTCAAATATAAATAACATGGAAGTGGTTGCAACAGCTCCGTTTGCCGCTACCTTTGTAACAGCTCCTGCATCATTTGCGACAAATCCGTTAAAGGTTCCTGCTACAACATCTGCAAATGCGGCAACAACCAGAATACAGAACAGCCAGCAGAATAAAAGAAACAATTTTTTTCCAAGCTTTCCGATATACGCTTCGATGATATATCCGATAGTACGTCCTTTATTCTTTACAGATGCGTACATGGATGCAAAATCCTGCACAGCTCCAAAGAATACACCTCCGATGAGGATCCAGAGCAGAACCGGCAGCCAGCCGAAAATTGCGGCCTGGATAGGTCCGTTGATCGGGCCCGCACCTGCTATGGATGCAAACTGATGGCCAAATACTACATTTGTATCGGCCGGTACATAATCAACTCCGTCCTCCAGCTCATAAGCAGGAGTTTTTGCTTTTGGATCAATACCCCATTTGTTCTGGAGATAACGGCCATACAGAAGATATGCGCCTCCGAGAACTACAATGGCTATGATCATCATTGTTATTCCGTTCATAATATCAACTCTCTTTCCTTTGTGTTTTTTATACATGATACAATGACCGTAAAACAGTTATTGCATCAAAAAACGCCCTTGCTATCCTTTCGGATAACAAAGGCGGAATGTTCCGTGGTACCACTTTGTATTATCGTATTTATTGCTAAACGCGACCACTTATTACTGTCATATCAAACAGCCTCTTCTGTAACGTGAAGACTACGTCCCGGCTTACTTAACCTTTCTATTCAGCGGGATGCTCCCAGGTGATATCACAAAATACCTTCTGCCGCTTCTCATCAGCCTGCGGCTCTCTGTAATCCGGCATACTTTTTGTGGTCTGTCCTGTTCCATGCATTTCTCTTTTTTATTTATCTAATGTTTTACTCCTTTTTTTATAAAATTTCAACAAATAATTTATACATATTTTATAAATTTGCATACGTTTTTTTGTGCACATTTCAATTTCAAAAATAAAAGGCATCTATTTCTCGCAGAATTTTTCTCTTTACTTTTCCTGAAAAAATCTGCTATAATAATCCTCGCGCAAATTGAATATGGATTTTTCTGACACTAAATATCGCTTTGGCTGATGTCTGATGGCCGGGGCATATTTGGTGTCTTTTTTTGTGCTGAAATCCTATTTCATACTTTCATTCAATAAACAAGGAGGGCTCATCATGCCAAAAACAAAACACCCCAGCATCTGGGAGTTTGCAGCATTGACAATAGCTCCCACCTGAAGTCTGGTAATGTCTCCCTGCCAGATAGAGATTTTTTCTGCAAAAACATCTCTGCTGTTGCAGCTGTCTTTTACTGTGGGAATCTGGTCCAGAGTCACGATTCCTTTTTCCCGGGCATCTTCCTGAAGAAATGCATCCTGTACTTCCTGCACCTCAGCATCCAGATGACGGGGCATGCGGATATTCATTAAAGACCGGAGGATCCTTCGTTTCTCCGGCTCGGAATCCGGTACTGCAAGATCACTGTATTCTCCAGAATCCTCTTTAAATTTTTCTACAAGATAATCGAGACGTTGTTTCTGCTCCATAAGATTCTCCCCTCCTATTACATATTCTTCCTGATATCATCCAAGCTCTCACAAAGATCCCGGTTGATCCCGATTCCCCTTTTACCAAAGCTCTCCGGTATCACTGCCTCATCCAGGTTCAGCCGCACCAGATTTACATTCTTATTCTCCCGCACCATTTTTTCAAATGGAAAACGGATAATGGATGGGGTGTTAAAACCAACTCCAAGCTCCTTGCTTTAAGTCAAGGATTTTTTTGCCCGATCACGAAAAAGCAATAAAAATGCGGCATATATGTAAAACAGATCCATACTCCACTTTATGATCCGTTTTCCGTCACATACGCCGCATTACCCATTATTCAGAAAATGTATATCTTACCATGTATCCTTTTCCATCACCGGTCACGATCACAACCCCGCCGTCGGGATTCTCAATCTTATCAATGATTGGAAATCTTCCTTTTTCTTTGACATAAGCTTCCGGACTCTCAATCTTTGCTTCAACGATCTCTTGCTGAGAATGGCGATCACCACCACAGGGATTAATAGTTTCAATAATGATCTCGTATTCCTTCATACCCTTCACCTCTTTCATAACGCAGTTTTTCGGTTCCTATACTTATATTTTATCGCAAAAATCCCGGCTCTGCAAAATGTATTCTGCACAAAATATCAGAAGATTTATTGGTGTCTTTCACTATATTCAGGCTTCTTCCGCATCCATCTCTTTTTGGATCTCATCTTCGCTTTCTGCCATAGCCTGAAGTGTCATAGTAAGAAGTTTCGCAAGATCCCAGCCCAGCTGATCTGCGCCTCGCTGGATCACTTCTCTGGAACAGCCTGCCGCGAAACCTTTGCTTTTATATTTCTTTTTCAGGGATTTCAGCTCCATATCCTTGGTACTCTTGGACGGACGCATCAGCGCCGCTGCCCAGATCAAACCGGTGAGCTCATCCGCTGCAAAAAGGACTTTTTCCATCTCATGCTCCGGCGCAGTCTCAATGGTAGCTCCACAGCCAACAGTAATTCCATATCCATGAGAAACCACCGCATGAATGATATCTTCTCCCACACCTGCCTCACGGAGAAGTTCCGGTGCTTTCAGGCAGTGTTCTTCCGGGTAAAGTTCAAAATCAATATCATGGAGCAGACCTACAATGCCCCAGTATTCTGCGTCATCGCCATAGCCCAGCTCTTTTGCATACCATTTCATCACTGCCTCCACAGTCAGTGCATGCTGGATGTGAAAAGGATCTTTGTTGTATTTTTTTAATAATGCAAATGCTTCGTCTCTTGCTATATGTTCCATTTTTCTGTCCTCGATTCTGTTCTACTATCTATCACATCTGTCTTGCTGTACCAGAAAACCATATGTTCTGCCATTCTTCATTGTATTCTGACACAGCCCGATGCATACATTATTCTACAAAGTAGATCCTGCTCTCGTCAAAACGATCCTGCTGCTTCCTGCTCTCTGCCGGATATCCCAGGGCAAAGAGGGAAAAAACTTCCACATTCTCCGGAAGTTTCAGAATATCATGGACCAGATCCATGCGATCCTGCATCGGCGCGATTCCGATCCAAACGCCGCCAAGTCCCAGCGCATCCGTTTCCAGCCAGATATTTTCCTGGGCGATAGACATGTCGATCTGCGCCATGTCCTGCACAACCAGTCCCTCTTTCCGATATACCGGAACGATCACAACCGGCGCACCTGCCGCACATCCGGAATAAGGAGTCGCTTTGGAAAGTTCCCTGATCTTCTCCTTATCTGTCACAACATAAAACTCCCACGGCTGCTGATTACATGCACTTGGCGCCTGCATACCGGCTTTCAGGATCTGAAGGATTTTCTCTTTCTCCACGGGTTTATCTTCATATTTACGGATACTTACTCTGTGAAAAATATTCTCCATGATATTTCCTCCTCGTCTTTATGATCTACATTACTTTTCTGGTTTTATTTTGTCAGTGGGACTTCCACATTCTGTCTCTTTAATCATATCCTTCTCTGACAAAATCCTCTTTGCTCATTTTAGCACAGTTTTTTGCAGACGGACAGACCACATTCCTGAAAACGTTTACACGGTATCCTATACCCATTTTTTCTTTCTCAGATACAACATACATCCCAGGCACAGCACCAGCTGCAGGATCGAAGAAAACGGTGTTGCCAGCCCGATATCAAACAGCGTCGCACCGGCTCTGCAGCTCATAAAACATGACACCGGAACTCTCACACAGAAAGCACCTATGATTCCCTGGATCATTACAAACTTCGTCATACCGATTCCATTATAAAATCCGATATAGCAGAAAAAGATTGCCGTAAACAGACAGTCAATGGCATAAGCTTTCAGGTAATCTGCCGCTGCCTCGATGACCATTGCATCGGAGGAAAAAATTCCCGCCAGCACATTTCCATGGAAAAATGACAGGAAAAACATTCCAACACCAATGGCAAAAGAAACCGCCACACCATTTTCCGGAGAGTCCGGCCGTGGACCCCGATATCCGTTTTATGCATTTCAAAAGGCAGCTCTTTTTTGCGGATAACGCCAAAGGAAACGATCACACTGATGATCTGTGCAAATACAGTTGCAAAAGCAGCTCCTGACGTTCCCATCTTAAATCCCGCACAGAGGATCAGATCCCCTGCAATATTGAATACACATGCAACGGCAACCGTAAACAGCGGCGTTCTGGAATCCCCGATCCCCCTGAAAATACAGCCGATCAGATTGTACGCCACGATCACCAGCATACCGCCGCCACAGATCCGCACATAAGCAACTGTTTTGTCAAAAGCTTCCTCCGGCGCATTCATAATGCTGCTTACCTGTGGTGCAAAAATCACAAGCACCGCAGTCATGACCAGTGCGATCACCGTAAACATCACAATAGCCGTTCCTACTGTCCGTCCTCCCTGTTTCCGCTCTCCACAGCCAATCTGCTGTCCCAGGAGCACTGTCGTTCCCATGGCAAAACTGCTCACAAGATTGGTAAGCGTCATCAGGATCTTGCCCTGTGTAAAAGTGTTGTTTTTTTCTATTCTTATCCTCCTCTTCTTAATAAACGTTAAAAAAGCTGGATAAGCAACAGACATCTCAGCCTGTCATCTTATCCAGCCATTGTTTCCGTCGAACAATCACCCCTCCGATGAACATCCACAGTATACTATATGCGATTTTTTACGTCAACCTTGATCTTACGCAATTCAGTTTCAAAAATATAATCTCTTTTGTCTGCAGCTGCACATTACGTATCTCATTTATTTTTATATACACCCAGCACATTTTCAATATAATCTGCCATTTCCTGCGCCATCTCAAACTGCTCCGGAATACGGGGATGCCCCGGCGTAGCCACACCGTTTCTGCTGAACAGAAAATGTGAGATCTTCTCATCTTTCACAGAATTTACAACCCGGTCAATAGCATCATCCCAGCTCTTATCATGCTGCAAAACAGTCGTACAGCAGACGATCCACGCCTCCGGATAAACACCACGGAGCTTTTTCAGAAAATCCCCATAGTGACTCCGCCACCTGTCAGCCATCTCACAACAATATGAATAACTCTTCTCCACCTGCGTCACCTGCTCCTGATCCGGTTCCTGTTCGTGAACACAGACACCCTGTGCTTTCTTCTCAGCCTCCACTTTCATATAATCCACCGGATAATTATCATTCTGGCCCAGAGCCACGATCACCACCTGGGGAACAAATTTCGAAAAATCCCACTCCGTCATCTCCCCAAGCATGGTGTTATAATGAATCTTATCCCACGCAGTCTCCATTCCAGTCTGCTCTGGCCTGTGAAACCACCCATGACCATCCATCAGCGCGATCCCGCCCTGAGCAATATCATGAAGTCGCGCCCCAAGCATCCTCGCCGTCATCCAAGGAAAAGAAAACCAGCAATTAGAAAAACCCCCTTCATGCTCCATATCCGTTTTACCAATAAAATCAATCGCCTCCACCGACTCCCCGGCAGAAACCGAATCCCCATAAACCTCAATCCTACGCTCCGAAACCGGAGGCAGCTCAATCAATCTCTCACCATCCCCAATCTCAAACCCCAGAATCTTCAGCTCATGACACCCATCCTGCCTCTTAAAAAACAACACATGATGCACCCCAGACTCATTCTCCGGCACCCTAACCTCAATAACCGTCTCACCGGACTTTTTCAAATAAAACGCCGACTGCACCTGATCCAGAATACACCCCAGATAATTCTGCCAGTACTCATTAAAATTCTCCACATGAATCCTCAGCACCTCCCCTGAAAACCAAAACTCCGCCGAAGACCCCGGAAACACCCAGACCGGCTCCGCCTCCACCCTACAGTCAATCCTCCCTGTATATCGAATCCTCTCATCATTGGCACAAATCCACATAAAATATCCCCTTAACTTTTTGTTTATAGCTCACACATCACTTATTACAGATTATACTCACCATACAGCTTCTGACGCCATTTTACATCCGTCACCACACGCTGCACTTCATCCGACCGCCCCTCCAGAAACAATCGATTGATCAGTGCACTCAATCTTGCTTCACCCTCTGCTTTTCCTTCCGCTTTTCCTTCCGCTTTTCCAATCGCCATTCCTTCCTCGCGAAGCCTCTCAGATTCCAACTGCAAAACTTTTCCACCCATAACCTCGCCAACTCCTTTCCGAACTTTTTCTTTATTCCTGAAAACATAATCCGATATTCTGATAATCAGCCTGTTCAGATCTGTATACAACTCTGACCTCCCGGAAATCGAAATTTCCTTCCCCAGTTTATTACGTATATCTTCATATTCACTTAATAATCTCTGAAGTTTTTCCGAATCTTTCTCTATTATATCCGCAGACTTCTCATATCTCATAATATAAAATGGAAGCAGCATCAGAAGCTTTTTCTCAAAAATACTATCTTTTGTATAATGCTCCACTTTCACAGTTGGAACCCGATATACACACATCTGAGAATCCGGAAGGATTAACTCTACCTCCAGAAAATCCGGTGTCCTTTTTCCGCTTCTCAAATATAGTACGCAAGATCTGGGAAATTCTACGCAATATCTCCCATCAACTTTTTTTCTGTGTTCCAATGCAATCGCAAAATCATACTCAACCATCCTGACCGCCATTGTTTCATCATCCAGGCTCTGGCATTCAATATGATACAACATATCGCCAATCCTCAGACAGGAGTCGGTAATAATCTCCCCATCTTCCAACTGATGTTCATTACGAAGCTGAACAATCTTAACATCCTCCGGATATGCGGTATGGAACACCTCATTAATAAGCGGAACCACCAGATAAGTCATCTTCTCCACCATTGTCCGGAAAACATCATCGAATATAGTATTGTTGGTCATTAACACTCCTACTGGTATATAAAATTATACCACATCACCCAAACATAAAAACCCCATAAAATGGATTTTCACAAACTCTACAGTAACTCCAAATGGAAAACGCTCCAGAACATGAAGCTCCAAGAATGTCCATACAGACAAAGATCTTATAAGATATAATAACCATACCACGCATCACCCCAAAAATCATCCAAAACTATTCCAAAAATTATCCCATAATCCGACATCCACTCCCGCCAAACCACAAGGAAACTCAGCCTTTCCACCCAGGCATCCAGCGCAGCGCTGATGCCTCATCCAACCCCCGAGCAGCCACTCAACCTAACCTTCCCATACAAATTTCCGAGCAGCCACCCTAAATCTCCCAACCTGAACACCCAACCGCGAAAGCCACCCAACCCTCCCGCCCTGAATAACCAGCCGTGGAGTGTGCATCGGTTCTGGCTGACTCTGCAGGAGGGGAGCTGATTCTTGGCTGGCGGAAATCTGCGTTGTTTTACAAAAGTTCGCTGTTTGAGCGGCTGCAAGACGCGAGTTCGGACTTTTGTAAAACGCTTTTAGCAGATTCCCGGCAGCCTAGAAGCCAGCCCCCGACGAAGCCCCAGCCAGAACCGATGCACACTCCACGGCGTCCTATTCACGTCCTATACTTGCATCCCCCCACCATTTATCATAAAATAAAAACAAAAACCCAAAGGAGGAATCCCCATGTACACCATCGGCCAGGTATCCGAGATGTTCCATCTCCCCGTCTCCACCCTACGCTACTACGACAAAGAAGGCCTCTTCCCCAACCTCAAACGCGAATCCGGCATCCGCAAATTCAACGACCACGAACTGGAAGCCCTCCGCATGATCGAATGCCTCAAAGCCTCCGGCCTGGAAATCAAAGGCATCAAACAATTCTTCGAATGGTGCAACCAGGGAAGCAGCACCTACCAGAACCGCAAAGAACTCTTCGAGACAAGAAAAAAAGCCGTAGAACAGGAAATCCTACGACTCAATAAAACCCTCGATATGCTCAAATACAAATGCTGGTACTACGACCAGGCCATGAAAGAAGGAAACGAAGACAAGATCCGCCAGATGCTCCCGGACAACCTCCCGAAAGACATCCAGCAGCTATACGACAACGGCCACAAATAACTACCACGTCCGCCGCATATAAACAATCCCCGTAACATCTGCCATCACCCAGCCAATGGGAATCGCCACCCAGATTCCCACCTCACCGAACACAACAGAAAGAACATAAGCCAGCAGAACACGAAGTCCCAGGGAGATCACCGTCAGCACAACCGACATCTCCGCCCGCTTGATCGCCCGGTAATAACCATACAGCAGAAACAGACAGCCAATCCCAAGATAAAACGCACCCTCGATCCGGAGATACTTCACCCCCGCAGCAATCACGGCCACCTCTTTCCCACTGACAAAAATCTTCATCAGCGGCCCGGCAAACAGACACACCAGCACTGAGATCATCACACTAAACCCGATACTCATGGCAAAAGCCACCCTGGTACCCTTGCGGATACGCTCCTGATTCCCGGCACCATAATTCTGCGCCACAAATGTAGAAAAGGCATTTCCAAAATCCTGAACCGGAAGATAGGCAAAAGTATCAATCTTCACAGCAGCCGCAAAAGCAGCCATCACCGTAGCCCCGAAACTGTTCACCAATCCCTGGACCATCAGAATACCAAAATTCATCACTGACTGCTGCAGACAGGTCAGAGAAGAAAGATTCACGATCTCACCAAGAATCCCCCGGTCAAAACAAAGCTCCTCTTTTCCAGGCAGAAGATCTTTGCAGGAATGCAGCACATAAATGGTAATCCCGATTCCTGACACATACTGAACGATCACCGTAGCAAAGGCCGCACCTGCAATCCCCCAGGAAAGAACCGCCACAAACAAAAGATCCAGTCCAATATTCAGGACAGCGGAAACCGCCAGAAAAACAAGAGGCACCGTGGAATTACCAAGAGCCCTTAAAAGGCAGGAAAAAAAGTTATAAAGGGATGTTGCCACAAGCCCTGCAAAGATCACAAGCAGATATGTTTTCATCCCATCGTACACTTCTTCCGGCACCCGCAG
This sequence comes from Blautia sp. MCC283, assembly GCF_018785565.1. Taxonomy (NCBI): domain Bacteria; kingdom Bacillati; phylum Bacillota; class Clostridia; order Lachnospirales; family Lachnospiraceae; genus Blautia; species Blautia sp. MCC283. The sequence goes on from NZ_WQQB01000045.1 coordinate 253,833, forward strand.
GAACCAGAGGATCGGGTCCGTAAAAAGGTACACCAGCACATTTAACAGCACCGTTACACCCATGATCAGTCCAAAAGCATGGACAACAGAAAGCCGCAGCTCCCGGTCACTGCCCTTTCCCTTATAAATCGAAAAAAGAGCACCAGAACCCATACTCAGTCCCAGAAAAACAGATGTCAGAAACGTCATCAAAGTATAGGCAGAACCAACGGCTGCCAGCGCATTTTTTCCAAGCACACGTCCTACGATCAGGGTATCCGCAATATTATAAAACTGCTGCAGAAGATTACCCGCGATCATAGGCAGCGCAAACAGGATCAGACATTTGCCGATCCTGCCTTTTGTCAGATCATAATACATTTTGCTACACTCCATCATCCTCATACGCCAAAAATCAGGCCCCGATTTCTGACATACAGGAAAATGTCAGAGAAACCGAAACCTGATCTTCTTTGTATTTATAATCACAGGAATACCGGGGACGAAATTTTGCCCTGATACTCTACATAGGATTTATGATAAATCTTTCGGAATGATTATGCAACCTTCTTTCTTCAACATGTCTGCGGGATTTTCTTCCTGAAATGATACTTCCGCCTTCTGTCACTGCCAGCACTATCACCACAAAATATAACACCATCTGAAGCCCTCCCACATGTCCGGAAAAATCCATATACGGATTATACCAGTCCAGGATTTTTGCTGTTATGGAAACCAGGCTGCATACAACACAGACATGCAGGAGCATTTTTCTTATTGTGCTTAATATCTTTATAAAGATCCCTCCGTAATAAAAATTCCATCTTCGATCTCATGCTCCGGTTTGTAAGGATCATTGACCACTTTTCCGTTCATTTCCATAAAAGAACAGTGGCCGCCGTCAAGATTATAAGCCACCTTACAGCCAAGATCCTCAAACACCTTTGCCATCTCATCCAGGAACATTCCCCTGGAGTTCTGCTGCCGCCCGTCCACAAGAAGCAGGCAGTAATGTCCCGGTTCAAAATACCCGATGGCAGTCCGCGGATGAGACCGGCGAATGTAAGTCCAGGTCCAGAATTTATCATTCGCCTTTCCATTTGCATCCAGCAGACTTGGCCCAAAGATCCAGCTCTGATAAGCACCTCTGCCGATCAGTTTTTGCTCATCCAGCTGCCCCGGCTGATAGATATCCATTGTTCCGTCCCAGTTGAGAACACAGGTTTCCTCACCGGACTGCTGGCTGCGGTAGATCACACCGTTTCGTATGATCGTACCATTATTCTTATGACGGTTGTTGCTGTAGGAATCTCCGTTGACCGACAATATGGATTTCATTCTTGCAGACATATCCGTAAGTTTTTCCGTATAGCCAATTCCATAGGTATCCTGTGCAAACGCAGTCTGGAAGCAGGTAATATCACCAATATAAATATCCGCCAGCACATAGGAAATTTTACTTCCGTATTTTGCATAACTGCCACCGTGTGTGTTATCCACAGTTCCGGAATCGTACTGATGATGAGAAATCTGAATGGACAGATTGGGACTTGTGTATGATGTATCTGTAGAAACCACTGTATCGGTAAATTTGTCCGCAAATTTCTTATGCCAGTCCTGGGTACTGAGGACCTTTCTTGTCTGTGTAAGTTCTGTTCCATCCGAATTTACAACATTTCCGGATGTTCCTGTCCCATCCTGCCCGGATCCGGAGATCCTGCACCTGAATCTCCTCGGACGCATCCGGTCCTTTGTTGGCAAATTTCTCCACCATCCGCTGGTACTGGCGCAGATTTGCATTCACTCTTGTCACCAGCTCCGCCGGGTCAAAAGGCTTCGAAATATAATCATCGGCTCCCAGTCCAAGGCCCCGCACCTTATCCACGGATTCTGTACGGGCAGTTACCATAAGAATGGGAATATCCAATTTGTCACGGATCTCCCGGCAAATCTGGTAACCACTTTTTCCGGGAAGCATCAGATCCAGAAGAACAAGGTCAAACTGCTCCTCCTCTGCGATCTGCGCCGCGTCCATTCCATCTGCCAGTATCTTTGTCTCAAAACCGGACGCCTGAAGATAGGCTTCTTCGATCATACTGATATCCGGATCGTCTTCTATGATAAGGATTTTTTTATTGTACGCCATTTTTTTCTCCCTTCTGCACTTCTGACAGAGTTCCTGCTGCCGGAAGCTCCATGCGTACCACGAAACCGTCCGCATTTTCACCGCGGACATTTCCTCCCATTGCTTCCACGAGATATTTCACAATATACAATCCAAGGCCGTTTCCTTCTTTTTTGTTTCTGGACTCATCGCCTCTGTAAAATTCATCAAATACATAGGGCAGTTTTTCCTCCGGAACACCTACACCATTGTCACGGAAACAGATCTCCACGCCACCTTCTGTTCTTTTCAGGGAAAGTTCTGTTTTCAGCACATCACGTTCTGCATACTTCCGGCTGTTTTCCAGAAGATTGTCAAAAATACGCTGCAGCTGTTCCGGATCTGCATCGACATCCAGGTGAATATCCCCTGTTTCTGCCTGCATCTGCTCTTTTTCCTTATCCAGAAGTTCCTGCTTTCCGTTCACATAATTCCGGATAAAATCAGCAATCTCTATTTTCTGAACAGAAAGGGGCATATTTCCGGTTTCGATCTTTGAAACATAGAACAGCTGGTTCAGAAGTCCTTCCATATCTCCGGTCCGACGGTATGCAGCCTGCAAAAACTTCTCCTGCATTTCCGGAGTTGCCGCAATGCCGTCCATAAGTCCTTTGATCGTTCCCCGGATGGCAGTCAGCGGCGTACGCAGGTCATGGGAGATTCCGGCGATCATATCTGTTCTGGCTTTCTCATATTTCCGGTTCTTCTCCTGCTCCCGCAAGATGTGCTCCTGCATATGATTAAAGGTGATGCACACATCCTCAAATTCCGCATCTCCCACATACCGGATCTCCGTTGTCAGATCGTTGTGCCGGATGCGGTCTGCACCCTGTGCCAGAAGGTCCAGAGGCTCCATAATATTTTTCTCCAGATTCCGTGTGAAAATCTGGCTGATCAGCAAAAGTACAAGGATACAGATAATTCCATCTGCTCCAAATAAAAGGATAAACTCATTTCTGTGGATTGTCCAGCTTTCCAGAAAATCATCCAGATCTCCGAGAAGTTCCCGGTCATCCTTATGTTGGTATTTTACATTGTCAGAATCCGAAAAATTCGATGTGCCACTTCCATCAATAAGGTCTTCTATAGATGTCTTCAGTTCTTTTTCCACTGATTCCGCATAAATCTTCACCACTGCCAGATTAATAGCCAGAAAGATCAGAAGCGTCACCAGCACCATCAGTGCATTTGAAAGAAAAATCCTTCTTTTTACTGTTCCCTTTTCCATGTTTTCACCCTCCTGCAGTTATTTGGTGTAGAGCTACGCAGCGAAGCGGATTGCGAATATCCGCTTGACGCAAAACGCTTTTGTTCATCTTCCTTATACAGCGTTTTTCTAAACAGCAACAGCGGAAAAAACTAAACAGTTTCTAAACTTATTTTTTATCTGCATTGGATCTTCTCTATGCTTTTTTATCATAACACAAACACCTTCACCTGTCGTCCTGTATGACAAAATGTTTCTTATTTTTCCAAAACCATTGACACAAAATCTCTGCGCGTTATAATGTTAGTTGTAACTAATTTATGTTGGCGGATATCTTTCCGCTTTCACTGTTCACATACAGCTTTTTATGGAGGAATCATGCCACTGAATTTAGCTGATATCAACACCGATTATATCATTCAGAAAATATGCGGGAATGAAGGGGACCGCCATTATCTGGAAACCCTGGGGTTTATCGAAGGCGCAACTGTACGGATCGTATCAATCCTTCTCGGCTCTTACATCGTCCGCATACAGGAAAGCAAAATCGGTATCAGTCAGGATTTTACAAAAATGATCATCGTGCAGGCCTGAAAAAGCCTGCTCAATTTTATTTATCAATAAACAAGGAGACTTATTTTACCCATGAAAAAAGAAAAAAGTGTACTTCATCTTTGCGAAGGCACCCTGCTTGCGCTTGTGATCCTGTTGATTATGGATCTTTATCTTCTGAAATTTCTTCAGGATCCGGAAGTATCCTACTATCCCATACTTCATCTTATGGAAGCAGCTCTGGCACTTCTGGTTGTGACCCTGGCGCTTTCCCTGATCCAGAGAGAACTTCTCTCCCGTCTTATCGTAAAGGCATTTCGGGATATCACCGGTGTCCACAACAAAACATCCCTGGAAAAGCTGGTTCAGGACTTAAGTAACCGCCCAAGCACTTTTGGCGTTGGCGTCATGATGTTTGATCTGAACAATCTGAAATATGTCAATGACACTTACGGACATGAAAAAGGCGATGAATTTATCCAGACCTTCACCTACTGTCTCACCCGGATCCTGGATTCTGACAGTTTTCTGGCCCGCTATGGCGGAGATGAGTTCATCCTGATCCAGCAGAACACCAGCCTCTCCGAGCTTCAGCATATGGCAGAGAAACTGGATTCCCTTGTTCAGGAATACAACACCAGAACTACACTGCCTTTAAGTTATGCCATCGGATATGAAGTCAGTTTCCAGAATCACTATTTTATGATGGAAGATCTGATCAATGCCGCAGACAAAAAAATGTACCAGGACAAAGCCAGCAAAAAAATTGCTGCTATCCGGGAACTTGCCCCTTCCACCCATTCCCGCAATACGGTAATCCCTGCCATCTCTTCGGAAGCCCTTTCTGAAAAGATCCGGCAGATCCAGAAAAGTACCGGAAGTTCCCTCTCCATCGCCCTGATCTCCACAGACATAGAAAATTTTCATTACATCAATGACAAATACGGATATTCCCTTGGAGACGAAATCCTGAACATTGTCTATGAAGAACTGGCTGGTGCTTCCTTCACGATCCTTACCACCCGCTTTTTCTCCGATGTATTTGTCAGCATTGCAGATATTACGGACCTTACCAGTGAAGCGCTTCTGTCCCAGATCGCAAAACTTGATCAGCAGATCAGCCAGCGCATCCGCAATACCTACCACGTTAATTTCTTCCGCACAAACTCCGGAATCTGCTTTATCCCGGATGCCGAAACCTCACCGGAAACCGTACTGTCCTGTGCAAATGTGGCAAGGCGGCTCTCCAAAAAAATGATTCCGCCCTGCTGCATCTATTCAAGGGAAATTGACCGGCAGGAAAAAATGCAGGCAGAAATTCTCCATTCCTTCCATCAGGCTCTGAAAAATGAAGAATTTCAGATTTATTTTCAGCCCAAAGTATCTCCCACCAACGGAAAAATCTCCAGTGCGGAAGTCCTCGTCCGTTGGCTCCGTGACGAAAAAACGCTCTGGTCCCCGGCTGTGTACATTCCATTATTTGAACAGAATGGTTTTATCATCAGTCTGGATTATTATGTTTATGAAAAAACCTTCCGATGGCTTCAGAAATTTTCCATTCAGCTTCCGGCAGATTTTCGCATTTCCCTGAATGTCTCTCCACTGCACTTTGAGGAACCGGAAAATTTTGTCAAAAAGATCTGCGAACTGATCCGCACCTATCAGGTGGACACTTCACGCCTTACTTTTGAGATCACGGAATCCACCTATGTAAACAATACCGAGGCCGTCAACCGTGTGATCCGTGGCCTGAAGCAGCATAATATTCAGATTTCCATGGATGATTTCGGCTCCGGATATTCTTCCCTGAATACCTTAAAAGATCTGCTGTTCAATGAAGTAAAGATCGATCGGAAATTCCTTGGCGATTCCCTTACGGAAAATGCAAAGATCGTTCTTCAGGAAGTCTTCCATATGCTGAAACGCATGGGAAAATCCATTGTATGCGAAGGTGTGGAAACAGAAGATATTGCCGAATTTCTGAAAAAAGAAGGCTGCGATGAGATCCAGGGATTCCTGTATTACCGTCCTATGTGTGAGGAAGATTTTGAAAAGCTGCTCCTTGCACCGGGGGTATGATGTCAGTCTCTCATTTCTCCGAAGCAATCTGTTATGATAAAAAACCTCCCGGAACAGTACAGCATTTTTAACTGCTGACTGTTCCGGGAGGTTTTTATATTCATATATGTTATTTTTCGGATACTGATTTTGATCTTGCTTAAGGGAAGATCAATACCACCGTGTCATTGGCAGATCGTTGTTGATTCCTTTTGTCATAAGGATCTGATGAAGATCGATAATTCCATTATGGAAAGTTGCCGCACATGCAGACAGGTAGAGATCCCACATACGCAGAAATTCTTCGTCAAACATGGTTTTCTCTTTTTCAATGTTATCACGGAAATTCTTTTCCCAGTGAAGCAGTGTCTTATTGTAATGCAGACGGAGATTCTCGATATCCAGAGTATGGAAATTATCCTCTGCCATATGGTTCAGGATCTCACGTAAACTCGGAACGGTTCCGCCCGGGAAAATATATTTCTTAACCCACGGATCACCCGGGTGCTCCTTCAGGGCACTGATAAAATGAAGCAGGAACAGTCCACCTGGTTTCAGAACTTTCTCCACGCAATCAAGAAACAGCTGATAATTGTCACGGCCAACATGCTCCAGCATACCAACACTGACAACACGGTCAAACTGATACTCTTTCTTGGGAAGATCACGATAATCCATCAGCTCTACGGTAAGGTAATCTTCCAGTCCCTGCTCTTTGATCCTTCTCTGAAATTCCGCATACTGCTCATGGCTTAAAGTGATGCCGGTACCGTGGATCTTATACTTCTTCGCCGCCTCGATCAGCAGAAAACCCCAGCCACAGCCAATATCCAGAAGGCTCATGCCTTCTTCCAGATGTAATTTCTTAAGAATATAATCAACTTTATTTACCTGTGCCTGATACAATGTATCATCTTCATGAATAAAGTATCCACAGGAATAACTCATCGTCTCATCCAACCATAATTTATAAAAATCATTGCCAATATCATAATGGCTGGTTACTTCCTTTTCCTGGTTTTTCTTGGATGTTGAGCTGAACATGATCTTCTTCAGAGCAGACTCATTGGTAGAAAATTTCCCCATCTGTCCCAGAAAATGATCCAGTGCCTCATAAAGATTTCCCTCAATATCCAGATCCCCTCTCATATACGCCTCGCCCAGCGCAAGGGACGTACTTTTCATCAGATCTGCAAGAGGAATCGCTTTCTTAAAATTCACCGTAAATGTAGGTTCACCCTCTCCGATATGATACTCGGAATTCTTGAACTTTACCAGAAATGGATAATCTGTAAAGCGTTCAAGGAACTGCACCATTGCTTTCTCTTCTGTCTTTTCCTGTAATGTCTCAAACATAATAGTCTACCTCCTTTAACACTGCATATGATACACCCGGAGGAAGGCTTTATGTCAAGGGAGATATACAACAAAATTTTATCAATAAAATGAGAATATTTGGTAAAACTCTTCCTTATAATTATTTATAGTTATCCAAATTAACTCGATATTTAAAGTCCACATTTAACCCAGCCCTCAAAAGCACTGATATTTTCAAAACATAATCGTCAATTATATATCATTTCCCGATAATCATCTTTGTATTTTACGCATTTTTTATTGCTTTATATATAATTCAGACTTATAATAAAAGATACAAAAAAAGAGCGAAAACCATATAAAAATCCAACACTGGAGGGAACCTTATGAACGAAGAACTTTTTAATGAAGCATCAAAATCCAACATCCTGTCAAAACAGCTGGTCGATCAACTTCAGGAAAGCATGACCTACAGCAGCATCTCCTTCATCAATTGGACCATCGAAGTCCTCAAGCTCCTGAAAGCCCGCATCGAACGCGGCGACAAGATCAAAGATGAGACCACCGGCGTGATCTACGATCTCTACACCTTCCGCCAATTTGTAGAAAACAACTTCTCCACCTACATCACCGGTCAGGTATTCAACACCTCCATCCGGGCCCAGAAGGTCTACTTCACCCTGGAGGCCTGTCCTGGCGGCTACAACCTCCTCATGGCAGATGACGGCAATCAGAAGACCTACCGCTGGATCTCCAGCTTAAGCAAACGCTTCTCCCTGGTAGAGATGATCGCCACAGGAATCGTCTACATCAAGGACACCCGAACCGACACCTACCAGCCATTCATCTCCGAAAACGGCAAATACTGCAAATACAACAAAGACCTGGGCAAACTCACAGAACTTTAATCTCTTAATCACAAAAGGGGAATCCGCAAACCGCAGATTCCCCTTTTACTCCGCCATCCAGCGCAACACCGACAACTCTCACTCTTCCCTCCCAGCCATCCAGCGCAGCGCCGATGGCTCTCAACCTCCCAGCAAACCACACAAGGAAACTCAGCCTTTCCTCCCAGCCGTCCAGCGCAGCGCTGACGGCTCATCCAACTCCCGTCGACCGCCACACTACCAACACGCCCCCGAGATTTAATCCAACCGCACTGAACGCACAGCCATGGAGGGGCTTCTTTCCAGGCTGACCCTGCAGGAGGGGAGCTGATTCTTAGGTGGCGGAATTCTGCGTTGCTTCAAAAAATCTCGCTGTTTGAGCGGCTTCAGACGCGAGTTCGAGAATTTTTGAAGCGGTTTTAGCAGAATTCCGGCACCTTAGAAGCCAGCCCCCGACGAAGCCCCCGCCTGGAAAGAAGCCCCTCCATGGCGTCCGTCAGTTATTCCATCTCACTTAAATCTCCCCAAGAAACCCAAACGGCTCCTCATCCTTCAAAAAATGCATCAACATATAAGCACACATAATAGCAACTCTCTCTTCCTTCAGGATTCTTCGTACCTCATCTCTGTCAGCGATCACAACCTCAATCTCCTCACTATCCTCCTGAGCAGCCTTACTAACCTCACCACTGGCATACCCATAAACCGTAGCACAGGATTCATCCGTCATCCCGATCGTTGTAAAATAAGGCTTCTCAAAAGCCTCCGCAACCTTGATCGGCTCCAGCTTCAACCCGGTCTCCTCAAACATCTCACGCACAGCACCCTCATGGAAATCCTCCCCAGACTCCACAAGCCCCGCCGGAAACTCATAAATATATCCGCCGATCGTATACCGATACTGACGGATCAGCACAACCTTATCCCGCTTCTCTCCATAAACACTGTAAATGATCACCCCATCCGGATGATTCTCCCCCGTAGAAAGCTTCAAATCCTCCACACACTTCGCCCTGGAGGCCACAAAATAAGAAACCGGCGTATCATGTACACTGGTCGCATCCACCCCATAAAGATTCACAAACTTATTATCTGTAAGTTTTTTCACACTGTTGATCTTACCCATCTGAAAAGCTCCTTCCCGAAAATTTTTTCTAAAAACATTTTATCCCATCCAAAACCAAAGGTCAATTTTTTATACTTACACACCCTCCACAATAATGTTATAATAATTACCCACTATAAAATTCAAACTTCAACCATCACCAGTAACTCCCATAAACAAAAAACAAGAAAGAAGGAAACCCCATTGAAAAACCAGACCACCACTGCCCAGGCCGAAAACCCTCTGGGAACCGCCCCCATAGGCAGCCTGATCGCCAAATTCGCCATTCCCGCCATCATCAGCATGCTGGTCAGCGCACTCTACAACATCGTTGACCAGATCTTCATCGGCCAGGGCGTAGGAATGCTTGGAAACGCGGCCACAAACATCGCATTTCCTGTAACCATCATATCCACTGCAGCCGCACTGCTCCTGGGAATCGGAAGCGCCTCCAATTACAACCTGGAAATGGGCGCAGGAAACGAAAAAAAAGCCAGCTCCATTGCAGGAACCGGCCTCTCCTCACTGGTGATCTCAGGCGGGATCCTCACTGTCATCGTCCTTCTGTTCCTGAAACCACTGCTCCATTTTTTCGGCGGAACCGCAGATGTTATGCCCTATGCCATTGATTACATGGGAATCACCGCTATCGGCCTGCCCTTTTACGTTTTAAGCACCGGCGGCAATCACCTGATCCGCGCAGACCGCAGTCCCACATATTCCATGACCTGTATCCTGGCCGGCGCCATCATCAATACCATACTGGACCCACTTTTCATCTTCGGATTCGGCTGGGGCATCAAAGGTGCAGCCTGGGCAACGGTGATCGGTCAGGTTGTATCCGGACTCTTGATTATTTTTTACTTTGCCCGACTCCGGAACATGTATCTGGACCGTTCCATGCTGATCCCGAAAACCCGCAACCTGTCCGCTATTTTTTCCCTTGGAATGGCATCCTGTATCAATCAGATCGCTATCGCCGCAGTGCAGATCGTCATGAACAATACACTTCGCCATTACGGTGCGCTCTCCGCTTACGGAAGTGACATTCCTATCGCCTGTGCAGGGATCATTTCCAAAGTCAACCAGGTATTTATGGCCATCTGCATCGGAATCTCTCAGGGTTCCCAGCCCATCTGGGGCTTTAACTACGGTGCCGAAAAATACAGCCGTGTACGTCAGACATACCGTTATTCCGTGGCCTTATGTACTGTGATCGCAACCGTATTTTTTATCTGTTTCCAGTTCTTCCCTCACCAGATCGTAAGCATTTTCGGAAACGGAAGCGACCTGTACTTTCAGTTTGCGGAAAAATATCTCCGGATCTTCATGCTGATGACCTTTGCCAACGGGATCCAGCCTATGTCTGCCGGATTTTTTACCTCCATTGGAAAAGCTAGGCTTGGTGTGATTATGTCCCTCACAAGGCAGGTGCTCTTTCTGCTGCCTCTGATTGTCATCTTCCCGGTCTTCTTCGGAATCGATGGCGTCATGTACGCAGGACCAATTGCAGATACCTCTGCATTTGTGCTGGCCGTTGTTTTTGCCAGACGTGAGCTTGGAGTCATGAAAGCTGCAGAACAAAACGCCTGACACAAGAAAGAATCCTGCTTGCAGGATTCTCCGCCTGCGACGGGTCGCTTCAGCGACATTATTCCTCTCCGTCGCAGTGCGATCCTGCCCGGAGGGCTTTTTTATGTTATAGGAACATTACGGAGTAATTTCCTATAACATAAAAAATGCCATGTAATTTACTGCCCATCGGCAATATATTACATGGCATTTTTCACATCCTCAGATATTCATCCGAAGACATTATTTCCTGATCTTCTCTGTCATCTTCCGATAACTGCTTACGATCAGTCACCCTTCAGTACAACACGGATCTTCTTATAAATTACAAATACGATCAGGGATGTCAGTGCATATTTAAAGATATTAAACGGCGCAATGATCAGCAGCGCAAAAGTAAGCAGTCCGTTTACGGAGCTGTGTACCGCACTTCCCATCTGGATAAATGTCTCGATCGGCATTCCAAAAGCCTTACCGTAAGCCGGAAGCAGTACAAAAGCATTAACAAAACATGCAAGAATTGCTGTCAGAACTGTACCCACTGCCATGCCTGCAACAGCATGTGCTCTGCTCTTCTTGTGATGGAAACGGTAGATCAGTCCGGCCGGTACCACATAGGCACATCCAAACAGGAAATTGGCAACATCACCAACACCGGCAGTCATGGTCCCCTTAGTCACAAGATGTACGAGAATCTTCACAAGTTCGATCAGGATACCTGCCACAGGTCCCATAGCGAAGGTTCCTACCATAACCGGTACCTCGGAAAAATCAAGCTGATAAAAAGACGGTGCAAGAAACGGGATCGGAAACTCAAGATTCATTAATACTCCTGCCACAGCACCAAGCATGGCTACCTGCGCGATGGTCCTTGTTCTGCTCCTTTCCACGGCATTTCCTCTCTGCAATACCTGTTCACTCATAATTCTCTCTCCTTCTTTAGAAATATTCAAAGAAAATTTCTACAAGAAATCTTTATGCGAAAAAATATTTCCTCACATAAAAAGCCCCGGGAACTTCTTCCCGGGGCACTGAGCACGTTCATGAAATACTGCGCGTTCTTCTCTCATCCAGACTTTACTGTCGGTTCCGGAATTTCACCAGATCAGCCGCCGAAGCGGGTCGCGGACTATACCGCCGGTAGGGAATTGCACCCTGCCCCGAAGAAATTTTCTTTTATGAGTTCATTATAACTCACTCTTTTTTCAATTACAAGCCTTAATTTTTCGCTTTTCCTTACAGGATATCGATATGCTCTCCTGCAAGTGCCTTGTTCATGCTTCGTACTGCGCAGAATTTACCACACATGGAGCAGGTATCTTCATGTTCCGGCTTACGTTCGTTCCAGATACGTTTCGCTGTTTCCGGATCCATGGCACACTCCCACTGTGCCTCCCAGTCGAGCTTTCTTCTGGCATCTGCCATCTTGTCATCGATCTCACGGGCCCCACGGACACCCTTGGCAATATCTGCCGCATGAGCAGCGATCTTGGAGGCCATGATTCCCTGTTTTACATCCTCAAGGTTCGGAAGTGCAAGATGCTCTGCCGGTGTCACATAGCAGAGGAATGCGGCTCCGGACATGGCAGCTACCGCGCCGCCAATTGCAGATGTGATGTGATCATATCCCGGTGCAACATCTGTTACGATCGGTCCTAATACATAGAACGGTGCACCCTGACAGATAGACTGCTGCACTTTCATATTAGCCTCAACCTGATCGAGCGGCACATGTCCCGGTCCCTCAACCATAACCTGGACATCTTTTTCCCAGGCACGTTTGGTCAGCTCACCAAGACGTACAAGTTCCTCGATCTGGCATACATCTGTAGCATCCGCAAGACATCCCGGACGGCAGGCATCTCCAAGAGAAATCGTCACATCGTACTCACGGCAGATATCCAGGATCTCGTCATAGTATTCGTAGAACGGATTCTCCTCACCGGTCATGCACATCCATGCAAATACAAGGGAACCTCCTCTGGAAACGATATTCATTTTTCTCTTATGGTTACGGATCTGATCGATCGTCTTTCTTGTGATTCCGCAGTGAAGAGTTACGAAATCAACACCATCCTGTGCATGGAGTCTTACTACATCGATAAAATCTTTAGCTGTCAGCGTATCAAGATCTCTCTGATAGTGGATAACGGAATCATAAACCGGAACGGTTCCGATCATTGCCGGACACTCGGATGTCAGCTTGCGTCGGAACGGAATGGTATTTCCGTGGGAAGAAAGATCCATGATAGCATGGGCGCCCATGTTTACAGCTTCCATTACTTTCTGCATCTCTACATCGTAGTCCTTGCAGTCTCTGGATACACCAAGGTTTACATTGATCTTGGTGCGGAGCATGGAACCTACGCCCTCCGGATCGATACATTTGTGATTTTTATTTGCACAGATCGCCACCTTACCGGAGGCTACCAGCGGAAGCAGTTCCTCTGTTGTCATGCGTTCCTTCTTAGCTACGATCTCAAGCTCAGGTGTGATGATGCCTTTACGGGCTGCCTCCATCTGTGTACTGTAATTTCTCATGTAAAAAAAATCTCCTTCCATAAATTCTTTGTGTTTATACAACAAAAAACCGGCTGCTGCAACGCATACGCATCACGGCAACCGGCTCTTAATCTTACGTACTTAATGAAAATCTTCTGTACTTCTGATCTCTTCTGTACTCTCTGATCTTCTGTGTCTTTAAGAATCCTTCGTGCATATGTCCCTACGTTGGCATTATCCAAATCAGGTTATGGGTCAAGACATTTACAGTCTACTCTCAGCTCGCTTCAGCGGGCCCCCCGGTTTTCATATGTTGGGGACGTTTGTTCGTCCATGTGGTTATTATAGTATACCGGCTAAAATTTGTAAACCACAATTCTGCATTTTATGACTTTTTCTTTCGACATAATCTGCCATTTTATCTCTCAAACTCCCCCCGATCTTTCTTTACAGACATTCTTCCACAGCTTTGCTGTTCCCCGTCAGGAGGATATCCGCAATCCGCATTCACTGCTTATTGCTTTTCGCAATTACAGCAGTCGATTTCCCTGATCCGGTCAAGCTCTGCAAGGTTTTCTGCACCTGCACGGCGGATCCCCGCAAAAATGGAACCCGCAATATTGTGCCATACACTGAAGATCGCGCCCGGAAGTGTTGCAAGCGGATTGGCTGCAAAATTAGCTGCTACCAGTGAGACAGCAAGGCCACTGTTCTGCATGCCTACCTCTATAGCTATAGCAGTTGTTCTGGAATACTCCACATGGAAGATTTTTGCAGCCAGAAATCCCAGCATCATACCACAGAAATTGTGGATCGCCACTACTCCAAGCACCAGAACTCCGCAGCTTACGATCTTTTCTGCATTTACTGCCACGATCCCTCCAATGATCATGACAATAGCCACAACCGATACCAGCGGCATAACATCCGATACCTTATCCACATGTTCTCCCGCAAGACTTCGGAGAAAGACTCCCAGAAGGACCGGGACCAGAATTACTTTTACCACAGAAAGTACCATCGCCCAGAAAGAGACTTCTACCCAGGCGCCTGCCAGAACATACACAAGAAACGGCGTCATCAGTGGCGCTGCCAGTGTGGAAACAATGGTCATTCCCACAGAAAGTGCCACATCTCCTCCTGCGATATAAGTAATTACGTTGCTGGCCGTTCCTCCCGGGCAGCAACCTACCAGGATCACTCCCAGGGCCAGATCTGCCGGAAGGTTCATCACTTTGCACAGCAGCCAGGCGATCACCGGCATAATGGTATACTGAGCCACCGCACCGATCACCACTTCCTTGGGTCTGGAAAAAATAGCCCGGAAGTCTTCCATCCGTATTGTAAGTCCCATTCCAAACATGATCACGCCCAGAAATACCGACGTATAATTCGTCATCCAGGCAAATCTATCCCGCCAGAAAAATGCCAGGCAGGAGAAAACGATGATAATGATCCCTATATATCTGGATGCAAAGCTGCTGATGGTTCCGATTTTTTTTAAGATTTTTTCCATATATTATACCTCGTAGCTGAAGTTATCGATCAGTCTTGTTTTTCCGATGTAAACAGCCATTGCTACGAGAACATCCCGGTCTGCTTTTTCAACCGGCTGCATGGTAAGTGCGTCTACCATGGAAACGTAATCAATTTTTGCAAGAGGCTCTGCTTCGATTACTGCTCTCATTTTTCCCAGAAGTTCTTCTGCGGCGATTCCTGTGTGAATGGTTTCCTGTCCCAGTTTTACTGCTTTTGACAGGCAGAGTGCTGCTTTTCTTTCCTCCTGGCTTAAATATGTATTTCTGGAGGATTTTGCAAGTCCGTCCTCCTCACGGATGATCGGGCAACCTACGATCTCAATGTCGAAGTTTAAGTCACGCACCATCTTGCGGATGATCGCCAGCTGCTGCGCGTCTTTTTGTCCGAAATATGCTCTGTCCGGTGCCACAATGTGGAACAGTTTGGTCACAACCGTGCATACACCTTTGAAATGGATCGGGCGTGTTTTTCCACAGAGTGTTTCAGACAGGGTGTCTATGCTTACAAATGCGTGGGGATCGTGATACATCTCGGAAGGTTCCGGGCAGAAGATCAGGTCTGCTCCCAGGCTTTCGCAGAGTTTGCTGTCACGCTCAAAGTCTCTCGGATAGGCTTCCAGATCTTCCGTCGGTCCAAACTGTGTTGGATTGACAAAATCCGATACTACTACGATATCGTTCTGCTCTCTGCACTTTCTGATCAGGCTTGCATGTCCTTCATGGAGAAATCCCATGGTTGGCACAAGACCTACTGTTTTTCCTTCTTTTTTCCACGCTTTAATCTGTTTTCTTGTTTCTTCTACTGTTTTTGTTACCTGCATTGTTCTCTCCTCTTTCTCGGTTCTGAACCGGTTTTCCTTATAGATTTCGAGATAGCCTCTTTTCTGAATTCACCTTCGTCTTACTTCTGTATGTGTCTTGATTTCTTCTGTTACAAAATTCTGTCAGGCCATATCTTTCAGCAGTCCGTGTTTTTCATAATTGGTCACTCTGCTGATCTTATTCTCTTCATCTACAAATACAACTGCAGGCTTGTGGGTACGTGCTTCCTCCGGATCGTACCCTGCATAAGCCATGATGATGATCTTGTCACCGGTGCTTACGCATCTTGCTGCTGCTCCGTTCAGGCAGATCATACCGCTTCCGCGTTCTCCGCAGATGGTGTATGTCTCGAAACGGCTGCCGTTATTCACATCTACGATCTGAACTTTTTCATATTCCAGTATTCCGGCAGCTTCCAGCAATTCTTCATCCACAGTGATACTTCCCACATAATCCAGTTCCGCCTGGACAACGGTTGCTCTGTGGATCTTTCCTTTTAACATCTCTATTGTCATCTTATATAAGTCCTTTCCTGCAGGGAATGATTTTCTGTGACACAAAAAAGGCGCTCCAGGATACACTTCGACCCTGAAACGCTTCTGATTGATTCCCTGTATATTGAGTCCTGTTTTTTGTACACGAAAAGCATGATCTTCAACAGTTTCTCAAAATTCCATAACTGTTGTAACACCTTCGTTATCATCGATACAGGCTCGTATCTTTTATAATTTTCATATATCCGTCCGTTCCCGTTTCCCGGGTTCCGGCTGGTTATTTATATAAGATTCCAGTGATTTCAGCCAGAGTATAGTTTTGAGTCCAAATACTATCTCTGTGGGGTATTATGGCATTGTGGCACTGGTTTGTCAATAAAAACTGCTGCTATGATCTGCCACAAAGCCATTCTTCCACCGCACTGTGTACCGGAATGGAAGGTGCCGCACCTTTGGCCGAAACTGC
Source organism: Blautia sp. MCC283 (assembly GCF_018785565.1). Taxonomy (NCBI): domain Bacteria; kingdom Bacillati; phylum Bacillota; class Clostridia; order Lachnospirales; family Lachnospiraceae; genus Blautia; species Blautia sp. MCC283. The sequence continues at coordinate 270,496 of NZ_WQQB01000045.1, forward strand.
CATCGCGGAAGCTGCCGATGCTTCTCTCAACGCTGTTTCCACTGATTTTTCCGCACAGAGTGCTGCCAGGAAATATCCGCAGAAAGTGTCTCCTGCCGCAGTTGTATCTACAGCATTTACTTTAAATATCGGATGGGAATAAAATTCTTCTTTATATCCGTAGAAAACCCCTTCTTTTCCAAGTGTCATAACAATGGCTGCCTTTGGATACTTCTTTTGAAGTGCTTTCAGAATATCCCGGAAATCCCCTTCTGTGGAAGTCCCTGCCAGAGCTGCTGCCTCCAGTTCATTTACCATAAAGATATCCACCAGTTCCAGAGGAAGTTCCTCCGGCTTCCCGGGAATCGGCGATGCATTAAAAACAACTCTGCAGCCTTTTTCATGACTGAGTCGGATAATTTCCCCAACCATATTGATCTCATTCTGCAAAAGCACAAAATCTCCGGCTTCTGCCTTTTCCAGCACATTTTTGATATATTCTTCTGTATACATACGGTTTGTTCCCGCACTGACAATAATACGGTTCTGTCCCTTACTGTTTACTTCAATAAAAGCACAGCCGCTTTCTGTATCCATGACCCGCAGACAGGAAACATCCGCACCAGCATCTGCAAGGATTTCTTTCAGAAAAAGTCCGTCACTGCCAACAGCTCCCGCATGCAGTACCTGCGCGCCCGCACGGGCAGCTGCTACTGACTGGTTCAGTCCTTTTCCGCCGGCATTGACACTGTATCCTGTTGCCATGATGGTTTCTCCAGGCTGAACAAACTCTTCCACGCTGCAGACCTTGTCAATATTTAAAGAACCAAAATTAATAATCTTCATAATATTTGCCATCCCCCTGTTTTTTCTTATATTCTATTTTCACACAAAAAAGTCCGCAATACAAGCCACAAAAAGCCCCTTCATACAGCAGTTTTCCTACCATATAAAAGAGCTTTTTCTTCAAAAATAATTTCGTTCTTATTTATGCAGATGCACATCCAGCTGATTATAAGGAATCTCAATTCCGTAATAATCAAAATCTTCCTTAATCCGCTGGTTGAGTCTCCATCTGGTATCCCAGTAGCGGTCGGTGTCTACCCAGACACGAAAGCCCATGATCACGGAGCTTTCTGCCAGTTCGTCTACGAATACTACCATCTCTTCGTCCTCTCTGGTGTCCGGATCATCGGTGAGGATGTCTTCCAGGATTTCCTTGGCTTTCTGGATATCTGCATTGTAGGAAATTCCTACCTTGATCTCCAGTCTTCGCTGGTCTCTGGCTGTTACATTGGTAATGGTCGTATTGGAAAGCGTACCGTTGGGGATTACGATGTGCTTATTATCGATGGATAAAAGCGTTGTGTAACAGATCTCGATCTTGGATACGGTTCCCTCACTTCCATCCTGTCCGTTGACGATGATGTAATCACCTACCTGGAAAGGTTTGAACAGAAGGAGCATCATACCTCCTGCCAGGTTGGAAAGTCCGCCCTGCAGTGCAAGACCCAAAGTAACACCGGCAGTTCCAAGAAGTGCTGCCAGGGATGATTCCTTTACGCCAAAGCTTATGGATATGTTAAAGAGCAGAAGTATGTAAAGCACGATCTTGACCAGAGATGACATGAACTGTGCCACTCCTGTATCCAGTCTGGATTTTGTCAGTGATTTTCTGACAAACTTTACGATCCATTTGATCACCGTGCTTCCTACCCAAAAAGCAACGATAGCCAGGACAACCTTGATTCCAAATTTTGTGATGTCCGGAAGATAATTCTCAAACATCTGCTTATACTGGCTTACCTGACTTCCTACCTCCTGCACTGTCTGTACAGTACTGTCCAAATAAAATCCCTCCTGTCTGATCGATCACTCAATATGTACGGATCAAAATATGGTTTTCAGGGTGCATCACGTTCTCATCATCTCTTCATTGTTTATCCTGATATAAATCTTCTCTATAATCCGCATCTGGTAATATAATAATACAGCAGCGGTTTTTCCCTGTAAAACCGATTTCTCCGGTTCCATAAAGTATAGGGTATAAACCACTGCTGCATCTGTATCGCAATTCTGTTATATTTTGTCTCGTAATGCAATGCGAAGCATTCCTGCCCGCTGCGCCTTACTGAATGTTTCTCTTTATTTATTAATTCCCTTCATGGAAAGACTGATACGCTTCTTCTTCAGATCCACGCCAAGAACACGGACATCCACAATATCTCCCACGCTGACTGCTTCCAGCGGATGTTTGATAAATTTCTCACTCATCTCGGAAATATGGACCAGACCGTCCTGATGAACTCCGATATCTACAAAAGCACCGAAGTCAATAACATTGCGGACAGTTCCCTTCAGTACCATACCCTCTTTCAGGTCTTTCATATCCAGGACATCGGTACGGAGGATCGGTTTCGGCATCTCATCTCGTGGATCTCTGGCCGGTTTTTCCAGCTCTTTTACGATATCACGAAGAGTCGGCTCACCGATCTCCAACTCTTTTGCCAGTTTTCCGTAATCGCGGATCTGTCTGGAAATGCCAGTAAGTTTACGCTCTGCCACATCTTCCGGTGTGTAGCCAAGTTTTTCCAGGAGTTTTTTGGCTGCGTCGTAGCTCTCCGGATGGACACTGGTTGCATCCAGAGGATTTTTGCCCCCTGTGATCCGTGTGAAACCTGCACACTGCTCAAAAGCTTTCGGTCCCAGCTTGGCAACTTTCAGAAGTTCTCTTCTTGTCTGGAAACGGCCGTTTTCTTCACGGTAAGTGACGATATTTTTTGCGATGGTTTTGCTGATTCCGGAAATGTATTCCAAAAGGGATGCGGATGCGGTATTCAGATCCACGCCGACTTTATTAACACAGTCTTCTACAACGCCGTTCAATGCTTCGCCAAGCTTCTTCTGGTTCATGTCATGCTGATACTGGCCCACACCGATGGATTTCGGGTCGATCTTTACAAGCTCTGCCAGCGGGTCCTGAACACGTCTTGCGATGGATGCGGCACTTCTCTGTCCCACATCGAAATTCGGGAACTCTTCTGTTGCAAGCTTGCTTGCAGAATATACGGAAGCTCCTGCCTCGTTGGTGATCACATACTGAACTTTTTCCGGGATTTCCTTAAGAAGTTCCACGATGATCTGCTCGGACTCCCTGGATGCGGTTCCGTTTCCTACGGAAATCAGGGTCACGTGATATTTGCTGATGAGTTTTTTGAGGGTTTCCTTGGCTGCACGGATCTTGTTCTCGTTGGTAGGCGCTGTTGGATAGATCACTGTAGTATCCAGAACTTTTCCGGTTGGATCTACCACTGCAAGCTTACATCCCGTACGGAACGCCGGGTCCCATCCAAGAACTACCTGCCCCGCAATTGGAGGCTGCATGAGAAGCTGCTCCAGGTTTTTGCCAAAGACATGGATAGCACCGTCTTCTGCTGCCTCTGTAAGGGCACTTCGGATTTCACGCTCAATGGCCGGTCCGATGAGACGTTTGTAGCTGTCCTCAATGGCTTCTTTCAGCACCGGTGTGGTATTGGGATTGTCGCGGACGATCACCTGTTTCTCCAGATAGAGGATGATCTCTTCCTCAGGTGCAAGGATCTTTACAGTGAGGAATTTCTCTTTCTCACCACGGTTCAGGGCAAGGACACGATGGCCGGCAAGCTTCTTCACCGGCTCCTCGAAATCATAATACATCTCGTATACGGACTGCTCTTTCTCATCTCTCGCAGTGGAACAGATCGTTCCTTTATCCATGGTTCTTTTACGGATGCTGATACGGTAGTCTGCCTCATCAGAAATATGTTCCGCAAGGATATCCCTGGCGCCGCTGATGGCTTCTTCCACAGTTTTGACTTCTTTCTCTTCTGAAAGAAATGCTTTCGCCTCTTCCTCAAGAGGTTTCTTCGTCATCTGAAGAAGAATGATATCCGCCAGCGGTCCCAGGCCTTTTTCCCTGGCAATGATAGCTCTTGTACGGCGTTTCGGCCGATATGGGCGGTAAAGATCTTCTACCACTACAAGTGTCTGCGCTGCCTCGATCTGTTTCTTCAGTTCCGGAGTCAGCTTGCCCTGTTCCTCGATGCTTCCGAGAACCTGGGCTTTTTTGTCCTCAAGGTTTCTTAAATAGGCAAGTCTTTCGTTAAGGTTACGAAGCTGTTCGTCATTGAGTGTACCGGTTGCTTCTTTGCGGTATCTGGAAATAAAAGGAATGGTGCAGCCTTCGTCGATCAGTTTGACTGCTGCCTCGACCTGCCATTTCTCAACGTTCAATTCTCTGGTAATTACCTGAATAATATCCATTTTTATCTTTCTCCCGTTGTTTCAAATTTGCCTGAGGCTGCATTTCCCTCTTTACACAGCTTCTGACATTTATCAAAGATCAATCTGTGCGATCACGTCTTTCAGAGCATTAGCGCTTGCGTGAAGCTTCTCTGTCTCCTCCTCGGTCAGAGGAACGCGGACAATTCGTTTCACACCATTCGGTCCGATGGAAGCCATAGTGCTAAGACATACGTCTTCAATGCCATACTCTCCGTGAAGCATGGTTGATACACTGACTATTGTATCAGATGCTGCAAGAAGAAGCGAGCAAAGTCTGCAGACAGATACGGCTACCGCATAAAATGTGGCACCTTTCTTGGCAATAACAGTTGATCCTGAAGTATGAACATACTCCAGAACTTCCTCTCTGTCAAGTGGCGGCAGATCTTTCTGATCCTCATGAACGATCTTGTCAAATTCATCAAGGGTCGCACCTGCAACAAAGGCTCTTGACCACGGTACAAAGGAGGTATCTCCGTGCTCTCCGAATACATAGGCGTGAATATTTTTCTCCGATACGCCATAGTGCTGGGAAAGTCTGCAGCGGAGACGGGCAGTGTCCAGTGCAGTTCCGGAACCAAGGATCTGGCGCTCCGGAAGACCGGAAATTTTTGCAAATGCATACGTCATAATGTCACATGGATTACTTACAATAATATAAAGCGCCTTAGGAGCCACCTTTACGATCTCCGGAGTGATACTTTTCATGATGTTGACATTAGTCTGTGTCAGCTCGATACGTGTCTGTCCTGGCTTTCTGGCAATACCGGAAGTGATGATGACAATATCAGAATCAGCTGCATCCGGATAATCTCCTGCCACGATGGAGATCGGTTCACGGAAACTGGTTCCCTGGTCAATGTCCATGACCTCGCCCTCTGCCTTCTGTTTGTTGATGTCGATCAGGACGATTTCTGAGGCAATGCTCTTCTGTGATAAGGTGTAGGCGATGGTTGCACCTACGCTTCCTGCTCCGATGATCGTAATTTTACTGCTCATGTTTGTTCTCCTTTCAGCGTTGTTTGTCACATAAATAACAATTTTAATTACACACATTCAAACATAACATAAAATATAGTTGTATGCAATAAAATTATGGCTGTATTTTCCAGGATGTTTTGCGTTAATTATTGATGTAATTCAAATTTCTTTTTATATATTCTGTCTTTTTTTTTATTATTCTGTGTATTGATCTGTTATTTTTTTGTCGATATAAGGGTAAAAAGGTAGAATATCTCCTTATACATGAACATAAAAACCCCGGGAACTTCCTGGATTTTGTGAAGTTCCCGGGGACTTTGACTTAGATCAAGAGTGTTGGTTATAGTCAAGCAGATATTCGCAATCCGCATTCGCTACTTGCTCATAACCGAATAACTGCTTTGCAGTTAATTCGGTTATTTTTTTGCCTGTGCAAGTGCTTTCTGCGCTGCTCCGAGAATGCCCTCGGATGAGAGTGTCGCACCACTGACAGTATCAATGCCATCTGCAGTCTGGTTTGCCATAATCTGCGGATAAATGGTATTCCATGCCTCATTAAAGAATTCCGGAGTATCATTATTCGTCTGTGTAATCTCAACAATCTGACCTCCTGAGATGGTTACGGTCAGTCTTGTTTTGCCACCATATCCAAAAGCTGAGCCCTGATAAGTTCCGTCATTATACATTCCTGCAGGGGTCGGTTCCGGATCTTCGGTAGGCTCCGGTGTTACATCAGGATTCTCCGGATCTGGAGTCGGTGTTACATTTGGGTCATCCGGATCGGTTGTAGGTTCCGGTGTTGCCGTTGGAACCGGAGTTGCGGTCGGCTTCGGCGTTGCCGTTGGTTTCGGTGTTGCCGTTGGCTTTGGTGTCGGTTTCTTTGTCGGAGTTGGAGTTACTTTCTTTCCATATTCTGGATTAAGCGCAGACTTCAGAGCCTTTTTCACAGCATTCAGAATTCCGTTGGAGGAGTAGGTTGCTCCGCTGACGGTATCAATATCGTCTACATAATTCGTTCCCACAATCTGCTCTTCCAGCACACTCCACGCTTTTTCAAAAAACATCGGAGTATCTGAGTTTTCCTGTTTTACCGCTGTGATGATTCCATCCTTGATGGTTACAGTCACTTTTACATCTCCGCTGTAACCTTTTGCGGATGCTTTGTATGTACCATCCAGATACTTTTTCGGGCTGTCAGGATCTGGATTTGCGGTTGGCTTTGGTTTCTTTGAAGGGGCTTTTGTTGGCGTTGGTGTGGAGGTTGCCACAGGTGCAGGGGTGACCTGCTGGCTGCTTCCATCTGCCGCTGCCTGGGATAATGCATTCTGGACTGCCTGGATAATTCCGTTGGAAGAATAGGTTGCTCCGCTGACTGCGTCTACATTTGGTGTATTTCCCGCAATCATTTTGCTGATCACTCCCTGGGCAGATGCAAAATAGGAAGCCGTTTCACCGGAAGCGTCCAGGATATCAATAGCTGCAATTTTTCCTCCACTGACCGTTACACGAACACGGATGGTTCCGCCGAATCCGGTTCCGGAGCCTTCGTAGGTTCCGTCTTTATATCCATTTGCCGGAACATCTGCTACAGGAGTCTGGGTAGAGCCCTGTCCGGCTGCACTGGCATTATTTCTGGCTGATTCTGATACGGTTCTTTTCCCTGAGCTCTTTTTTGCTGCTGTTTTTTTCGTACTTTTCTTAGATGTGCTTTTCTTGGACGTGCTGCTCTTTTTTGCTGCAGTACTGCTGTCTGCTGAATCGGAAGTCTCCTCATATCCGAGATATTTTTCCAGTTCAGAAGCAGACATGACCGTTGTGTCTGCTTTCTGGACAGATTCCGTATTTGCATCAGAGCCCTGTGCTTTTATACCTGAAAATACAAGTGCCGCAATGACAGCAGCTGCAGGGATCAGCTTTGGCCAGGGTACTTTGGGTGTGCCATTTTCAGCTGGCTTTTTGTCTTTTAAATCTTTTTCCATAATTCTTTTTCTCCCCTCTTTTTGTGCGGCTTCTGTCAGGTATATGCTCTTTACGGCGTTTCCGGTCATTTTCCGAACCGCCACAGAAAATGAGCAGACCTCTGCCGCAGATATTTCCGTATACCTGCGGCAGAGGTTCCTACTCTTTGATGAACCGTTGTATTATTTAACAGTTACCACAAATTTCTTTGTAATTCCGTTGCATTTAACTGTGATGGTTGCTTTACCTTTGCTGATTCCTTTTACAACACCTTTGCCTGTTACGGTTGCAACTTTCTTGTTGCTGCTTGTGTATGTAACAGTGGATACTGGTGTTGCTTTGGATCTGATGGTTGTTGTTTTTCCTTTTGCAATTGTTGCAGAGGATTTTGTAAGTGTAAAGGTCGGGTTCTTAACTGTCAGCTTGTAGGTTGCTTTCAGTTTTCCGCTTGTTGCTGTGATCGTTACAGTTCCGGCTTTGATTCCCTTTACGGTACCTGTCTTGCTGTTTACTGTTGCGATCTTTGTATTGCTGCTCTTATATGTTACAGAGGATACTCCGGCCAGTGTTGCTTTTACAGTGGCTGTTTTTCCTTTGTAAACAACTGCAGATTTCTTTGCGAATTTTACAGATGGAGCTTTTACAGTTACTTTGCAGGTTGCTGTTGCGTTTCCGCAGTTTGCAGTGATCACTGCAGTTCCGGCTTTCACACCTTTTACAACACCTGTGCTTGATACTGTTGCTACTGCTTTGTTGCTGGTTGTATATGTTACTGTCTTAGCTGTATCATTTGAAGCTGCCTTCAGAGTAACTGTTTTTCCTGTGTAAATGGTTGCAGATGTTTTGTCAAGAGCAACTGTCACTTTTACAAGAGCTGCTTCTGCTGCCTTAAGATGCTCAAGTGCCTCATCAACCTCTGCCTGTGTTGCGTCTTCTCTTGCAAGAAGCTCCTCTGCCTCCTGAAGCTCTGTCTGCATTGCTGTCCAGGATTCTTTTGTATAATCGTTTTCCGCAAGTGCTTTTGCTGTTTCGACCTCTTTTGTAAGAGCTGTTGTGTCTGCCGGATCTTCCGCTGGTTTTACAATATTTGCATCTGTAGCCTGTACTACAAAGCTGTAGTCTGCATAGCCAAGTGCATATACGGTCAGTCTCCAGTATCCGGTTCCGTCTGTTCCTTCCGGAAGCTGGCATCTTAAAGAATCGGTAAGTCCAAGCTGGATTCCCATGGCTTTATGCATCCAGTTATCTGCCGCAAACTTGGTTCCGAAAGATCTCAGCACCTTTGTTCCTGTAGCGTCATCTCCACAGTAATCCCAACGTACTGCCTGCATGTTTGCTCCAAGATCTCCGTATCCGTCTCCTGTAATATCTACACGGAGGAATTCTCCGTAGCTTCCGCTTGCATCTTTTACAGTCGGTGTTACATTTGTCGCTGTTTTCTGAGCCTGATCCTTGATTCCGGAATCTGCTCCTGTTTTTCTTGCCTCAAATGTAAAGCTGTCGCCGTTTTTCACTGCATATTTCAGACCGTTGGTATCTGCTGTTACTGCTGCTGTTGCTGTATAGGCGCTCAGCTGTACCTCACCATATCCACCTTCCAGTACACCATCATTGGTAACTACGTTGTATTTCTGGCAAAATGCTGCATAATCTTCTGTTCTTACAGCAACCGGAACGTATTTCAGGCCATATACTTCATAATGATCCATATCTACGGTTGTTCCGTCTGCTTTTGTAATGGTTCCTTTTTTAAATCCTACAGTTTTTCCGTCTGTCAGCTTGATAGTATTCTGATCCACCCATGTTGCGATCGGATATCTGCTTCCGTCCTCTGCCACGATAGTTGTCTCTGTCTGGAAGCTTCCTCTGTGAAGTCCATGGTTTGTAGTTGCTCTTGTTACCGTATCAAAAGCACCTTTGTCAAATTCCTTATGGCCGTCCAATTCCTCAGAAGAAGTTGTATCTCCTGCTGCATACACACCTTCAGATGCCCAGTACTCTGCCCAGGTCAGGCCTGCATACACATACTGATACTCTCCCTGAAGTTCATCAGAATCCGCAAATGCCTCTGTCTCATCTTCTGCTGCTGTAAATTCGTCTGCACCGGAAGCTTCTTCCTCCGTATTCTCTGCTGCGCTTTCCTCTGTGATCTCATCAGCGCTCTGGTCCTCTGCCGCAATTTCTTCTGCATCAGCAGCCTCTCCCGCAGCTGCCTCGTAATCGGAAACCTCAGCAATCTCTTCCTCATCGCTCTGCTCGGTTTCGTCTGCTACAATGCTGCTGTCCAGGTCTGTTGCCATTACAGCTGTAGGAAAACTTGTTGCTGCCACTGCAAGACTTAAGATGCAGGGAGCCGTTTTTTTCAGTAAATTCCACTTATGCATTACTTATTCCTCCTAAAAATATGAAATATTTATAGAAACCTTTCCAGGGGTTACTACCGTAAATACCGTCAAACTGCTTTGAAACTTACGTTTATTCGATGATATCCTCCACGCTGTAGGAATCCGCAAGCAGGCTGAACCGCTCTTTCATCCCCTCAGTGAGATACACATGGTGATTTTCATCCACAAAGAGTCCGTCCGCACCGTAAGTTTTCAACAGTTCGGCACCTTTTTCCACCCCCAGCACAAAACATGCGGTGGAAAGTGCGTCTGCCTCAAGGCCTGTGTCGCAGACTACCGTAACTCCGGTCACTCCGCTTTTTGCCGGATAACCGGTGGACGGATCCATAATGTGGTGATACCTTACACCATCTTCGATAAAATATTTCTCATAATCTCCGGATGTGGAAAGAAATTCTGTGCCATTTAAAGCAACCACACCAAGATAATCGTCGTCATTTTCAGCACGGGGATCTGTCACTGCCACGTTCCAGGAAGAACCATCCGGTTTGCTTCCATAGGTCATGACACTGCTTCCCCCAAGGTTCATAAGTGCCGCAGAAACATCCTTCTGTGTTTCCAGATATTCCAGAATCGAGTCACAGCCAATTCCTTTTCCGGCTGCACCAAGATCCAGCGAACATCCCTCGTCCATGCGGATCGTCGTTCCGTCAAGAGAAACTTTCTGATATCCGGAATCTTTCAGAACATTTTTGATTTCTGCTTCTTCAGGAATTTTCTGATTTTCCCCGCCAATATCCCACAGACGGATCAGTTTTCCGATGGTCGGATCAAAAGCTCCGTCAGAATCTTTCGCAATTTTCAGAAGGCGTTCCAGATATCCGGAAAGTTCATCGGAAATCTCCTTATCTTTTCCGCTGTCTGCGTTCACCTTGTAAATCTGGGAACTTTCATTGGTCCATGAAAGAAGGTTTGTTTCCACATCTGTCAGTACAGATGTCAGTTTACTGTTTATATCGTCTCCTGTGGTATAAAGTGTTTCTGATACCACAGTATCCATGGCAAAATCTGTATTGGTATATGTCTGTATGTCATTTTCCGAAGCTACGCATAATACAGGAAAAACCATGGTAATTCCTGCAGCTGCAGCCGTTGCCAGAAAAGCTTTCTTTTTCAGAGCATGAGATCTCATAGATTAATTTCCCTCATTTGTTCCAATGTGAATATTTTTTCTCGGACAGGTTGCCGCACATGCGTGGCAGCAAAGACATTCGCCGGACCTGGCCGTGTCGCCGTCAATATCCAGATGAGCCGGACATCTTTTTTTACAGAGACCGCATTTCGGCGGACATTTTTCACGGTTTCTCTGAAAAAGTGCTCCCGGAAGGATCGGCATTAATGCAAAAACCGCTCCCATAGGGCAGAGAAACTGGCAGAAAAAACGTTCCTGTGTACACATTCCCACCATGATCAGAACCAGAATCACGATTCCCGCCAGATATTTACTGTTAGGGAAACGTCCTGCTGTAATCATGGAAAAAACATCCCACGGGCTGGTTCCTGTAAGCTTTCCGTATACTCCTGTAAGGCAGGAAAGTAAAATCAGGGCCAGTACGATATATTTGACTTTCTGAAGTCTGTGTACCATTCTTTCAGAAAGAGCTGGTTTCTTTTTTTTATGAAAACATTTCATCCAGATCAGAGAAAAACCTTCATACACGGCATCTCCAAAAGATCCGAATGCACATGCATATCCGCAGAAATGTCTTCCGAAAAAACACGTAAAGATCAGAAGCACTGCTGTTACAGTCAGAAAGGAGTTCCACTCTACCGGCTGACCGGCCGCAATGGCGAGAAAAATTGATTTGATTCCCGCAAAAGCTGTGGAAAACAGAGACGGGGCAGCAATAAAAAATGCCAGCTGTATCCCCGCACGCATCAGCCTTACTTCCCGCTGTCTTTTTTTCATGAATTTTCCGCCTTTCCAAGTGCATCATCCACCGCATTCAGGATTCCTGTAGAACTGAAAGTTGCTCCTGATACAGTATCCACATCTGTACTCTGCGCACTTAAGATGGAATCGATCACACTCTCTGCCTGTGAAAGATATGCGCTGTCCTCACCTGGTGCACTGACCACATTAATGGATGTAATTTCATCACTGGCAAGTGTCACTTCCACCTGAATGGTTCCGCCGTATCCATCAGCTTCTCCTGTGTAAGTTCCATCTTTATATACGTTATCGGAATCTGGCGCTGCTGTGTCCTCCGCGTTTGCATTGGATGTCTTGCCGTCCGAAGTGTCTGCTGCCTTGTCACCGTCTGTTGAATCTGCATTACTGCTGTCAGTTCCTGTGGATGCTGCCTGATTCTGCATACGGTTTGCATAGCTTGTCTCCAGTGCACTGAGAAGTTCATTCTGCTGCTCCTGAAGCGTGTCTACCTTATCTGTCAGAGCCGAAATTTCTTTTTCGTTTGCCTGGGCTTTCATACTGCTGTTATAAAAAAGCACAGCCAGAACTACCAGCAGTAAAGAAATCACTCTCATATAAAAATTCTGGTTTTTCATCTCTTTTCTCCCCTGTATTTAGTCAGTCAGATATTCACAGTCCGTTCCTATCATCTGCACATAACCGTTTTTTGAATAAGTTATATATCTTTTACTCATATTTATAGATTAGTTCTAATTAATCATTTTTCTTTAATTAGATATTGCTAACTTACAGCTAGGTATTATATCACCTGATTTTTTTCTTGTCTATACTTTTTGTTAGTACGCGGTAACTTTTTTCTCCGTATCTTTAATTTTTGCTGTAACTTTTCCAGATATTGGTTAGATATCCTTAACTTATATTTGCCTTTTGAATGGGAGTATGATATGATTTTTTCTGAATCTGTGACAGAAACGGAGTTTTTATTTTGAAGAAAAAAGAAGTGATTTTTATTGCCGGGATCCTGATTCTGGCCGGGGTTCTCTGGCTTGGTTTTCAGATCACAGGGAAACGTTCCCACAATACGATCCGTATTACCGTTGACGGAAAAGAATTCGGAACTTATTCTCTTTCCCAGGATCAGGTCATACATATCGGAGACACCAATGTCTGCGAGATCAAAAACGGAAAAGTTACCATGATCGAAGCAACCTGTCCGGATCATTACTGTATGAAACAGAAAGCTGTGGATGAACATGGCGGTTCTATTATCTGTCTTCCTAACAAAGTGGTGATAGAAGGAGAAAATACCACGGAGGATTCGGATTCGAAGAGTTCACCGAAGATTGATGCGGTGACATAAGATGAAGATGTTACGGAATATATGCGTAATGTGCGTTCGCCATGCAGTTCTCCTCCGACAGATGACATTTGGTCCGGGGCACATCTGTAACAAATGAAAGGGTTTATTTATGAAACGAAAAACAGCTTATCTTGGATTATTTTCCGCAGTAGCGATCATTTTGGGATATGTGGAGTCCCTGATTCCTGTGTTTGCAGGAATTCCGGGAATCAAGCTCGGACTTGCAAACCTGGCAGTGCTTTTTATCCTGGATCGGTATTCTGCGAAAGAGGCGGCTCTTGTGTCCGTTGTCAGGATACTTGTGATTGGGTTTATGTTTGGAAATCTGTTCAGTATTTTATATAGTATGGCTGGCGCCGCGCTTAGTTTGACTGTGATGAATCTGCTGAAAAAACATTCCGGGTTTAGTCTGATCGGGATCAGTGTGGCTGGTGGGGTTACGCACAATATTGGGCAATTGATCGTTGCCATGATCGTGGTGAGTAATACGAGTCTGATGGTTTATGCACCGGCACTGCTGGTGGCCGGGGTCCTGGCGGGGATTCTCATAGGTGTTTTGACAAAGGAAGTTGTGGGACGACTTCCTTTGAATCTGTAATGTTTGTGTGTTTTTCTTTTTTGGATTGTGATTTTTACTTTGTGAAGTGGATTTTTGAAGTGTGTGTGTTTCTTTTTTTGGATTATAGCTTTTACTTTGTGAAGTGGATTTTTGAAGTGTGTGTGTTTCTTTTTTTGGATTATAGCTTTTACTTTGTGAAGCGGATTTTTGAAGTGTGTGTGTTTCTTTTTGGGATTATAGTTTTTACTTTATGAAGTGGATTTTTGAAGTGTGTGTGTTTCTTTTTTGGGATTATGGTTTTTACTTTGTGAAGTGGATTTTTGAAGTGTGTGTGTTTCTTTTTGGGATTATAGTTTTTACTTTATGAAAGTAGGAAATTTGCGAGAAGGGGAAGCACTCATAGTTGCGAAGGCCGTCTCCCCTTCTCGCGCTCTTCCCCTCCTGCCACGCCGCTGTGATGCGTTATGGAATGTGTAACTTTATCGGCTCAGTCCTGTATTCTGCTGTACTGGCAGTGTCAGGCTGAGCCGATTGTTGGTTCAGGGCGGACGGGAAAGCGGCCTGCGTAGCAGGCCTGTTCCCTGAATTACAGCGTATAACTTGTATGGCTGTTATTTCACTGTTATTCAGAAACAGGTCTGCTTCGCAGACCGCTTTTTGTACGGAGCGAATAAAAAACACTTCGTCAATATATTTACGTCAGCATAAATCGGCTCAACTTTCCGCAGCCGACACAGTAGAATCCATCGCCCCGCCAATACTTTCACACATTCTCACAGCCTACAACAACTGCGTGCCCGGAAAGGGGGAGCTCGAGGGGGAAAAGCGGGCTTCGCAACTTTGAGTGCTTTCCCCCTCGTACCTGCCCATGCCAAAATGGTCCCCCTGAAAGGAAAAAATGCCTACGCTTCTAGTATCCTCCCTGGAAAGGAAAAAGCCTACGCCTCTAGTATCCTCCCTGGAAAGGAAAAAGTCTACGCCTCTAGTATCCTCCCTGGAAAGGAAAAGTCTACGCCTCTAGTATCCTCCCTGGAAAGGAAAAGTCTACGCCTCTAGTATCCCCTCCGGAAAGAAGATGCCCGCCGCATCCAGGCGCCCTCGCCGGGAGGCATCAGGCTTCGGTTTCATCATGAAACTGAGGAACCGGTGTCACCGGGGGATACGGCTCCGCCGGTGGCTCATCAAATTCTCCGGAAATATTCCGATAGAAAACTGCCATGCAGGTTTCTATATAAGGCACCAGCCAGATCAGTGCCAGATAAAGCGTAAACATGGAAAAAATAATCCACGGTATAAAACTTAAGAGCATTTTCAAATACTCCCAGTAGTGCCCCTTCATAAGTTTCGCACTTGCTTTCAGTGCCTGTGTTCCTTTCATGTCCGGATTATCGGACAGAATATAATAACTCATGGTGAAAGGCATGGCTATCAGCAGGTTCAGCCCAAACCCGAGAAGTGTCAGCAGCATATAAGTCACTGCCCAGTTCATCTGCTCTTCCACTGTATTTCCCATATCGCTTGTGAACGAAAACCACGCCAGTGGAAGTGATGTCACCAGATTGATCAGTGCCAGCACAAAGGATGCCACGATCACATGGTCTGGCTGGTGGCTGAAAAAGTACAGAAGATCTCCAAAAGAATATGCTTCCCTTCTGGAAATATTCAGGTAGATCCGGTAAAGTCCTGCGGAAAAAACGCAGATCACCAGAGAAAGGATAAAGCTGAATACTTCTCCTCCGATGATCGCGTACGCGGAATCTCCCGGAAAAAGTGCTGTGGAAATGTAGCTTGAAACCACACTCATCGCCGCAACCGCAATACTGCCGATCACCGGAACCGTAAAATTACCAGTCAGCGTTTCCCTTGCAAGCTTCTTACAGCCCTTCAGATTTTTTCTCATAAAAATTCTCTCCTTATGAACGGCCACATCTTTCCGGCGGACAGCCCGAATGCACGCACCGTTCCGTTATAGAAGGCGGAGACTTATACCAAGCCTCCGCCCCGTCATTTCTCATTTTCGCTCTGGCATATCCTGCTGCTTATGCTGCATAACTGCACGCCAGATCATTTTTCTGCAATGTCAAACGGATATTCGCAATTCGCAATCCGCATTCACTACGCAGCTCTACACCGATTAACTGCTTCGCAGTTTATCCGGTTAATCTGCAAGATTAAACGCATCATGTACCGCATTCATGGCACGTACGCCATCTTTCTCATTGATGAGAACAGTCACACGGATCTCAGATGTCGCGATCATATTGATGTTCACGCCCTCATTATAAAGGCTCTCGAACATTTTTGCGGCAACACCCGGATTACTCATCATACCAGCTCCCACGATGGAAAGTTTGGCGATGTTTTTCTCCGCATGAAGCTCATCATAGCCGATGCGTGCCTGGTTGGATTCCAGGACTGCCATTGCATCGTCCAGATCATTTTTATCAACAGTAAAGGAAATATCCTTGGTTCCGGCACGGCCGATAGACTGAAGGATCATATCCACATTGATATTTTTCTTGGCCAGGGTATCAAAAAGCTTAAATGCTACTCCTGGTGAATCTTTAAGTCCGATCACAGCAATACGTACTGCATCTGTATCCAGAGCAACACCGCTGATCAGCATTCTCTCCACTGTTACTTCCTCCTTTACCACAGTTCCTTCGCTGTTGTTGAGACTGGAACGTACCACCAGCGGTACACCGTATTTCTTCGCCATCTCCACAGAACGGTTATGAAGCACTCCCGCACCCAGAGTTGCCAGATCCAGCATCTCATCGTAAGTGATCTCCTTAAGCTTGCGGGCTTTCGGAACCTTACGGGGGTCAGCAGTATAAACGCCATCCACATCGGTATAGATCTCACAGGCATCTGCATGAAGCGCTGCTGCAAGAGCTACGGCTGTGGTATCCGAACCTCCACGGCCAAGTGTGGTGTAATCATTATATTTATCAATGCCCTGGAATCCTGTAACCACAACAATTCTGCGGTTATCCAGTTCTCTGCGGATACGTGCGGCATCGATCTTTTTCAGACGGGCACTGCTGTGTGCGCTTGTTGTGTGCATAGCCACCTGAAATGCATTCAGGGAAACTGACGGTACTCCCAGGCTGTCCATAGCCATGGCCATCAGTGCTACCGACATCTGTTCTCCGATGGTAAAAAGCATATCCATCTCACGTTTCGGAGGTTTGTCGTTGATATCTTTCGCCATGGTGATCAGCTCATCGGTATATTTACCCATTGCGGAAAGCACGACCACCACGTCGTTTCCTTTTTTATAATCTTCGATACATCTTCTGGCAACATTAAAGATACGCTCTTTGTTTGCCACAGAAGTACCGCCGAATTTTTTTACGATTAACATGTTCTTATTTCTCCTCAGGCATCAATCCTTCACGCGGATCATTGCCAGTACTTTTCCGGTAAGCTTACTGATCTTCTCTTTATATTCAGCCTGCTTCATCACCGGTGTGATAAATCCGAATTCGTCCGGAAGGTCATCCGGCTCGATAGTCTGTACATCACCGAAAGCTTTTTCTACTTCGTCCATAGTAGTATCAGACACACGTACAAAGAAGCGTCCCTCTACGTCATCCACATCCATAAGCTCCAGGGCATGGCTGTTCCAGTTTGTCATGATATTTCTGTGGAGATGTTTTGCCTCATCCACAACATCCGCAACAACAGCACTTGCGGTCGGAAGTTTACCTGCTCCGCTTCCGTAGAACATGGCGTCTCCGAGAACATTTCCGTGTACAAATACTGCGTTGAATACATCATTTACACTGTAGAGCGGCCTCTCCTGTCCTACCAGGAACGGCGCTACCATCGCATAGAAGGAATCTCCAACTCTGCGGCTTGTGGCAAGAAGTTTAATGGTCATGCCAAGTTCTTTCGCATATTCCATGTCTGCCGGTGTGATCTTTGTGATTCCTTCTGTATAAATATTCTCGTAATTCAGGAATTTTCCGTATGCAAGTGAGGAAAGGATCGCGATCTTGCGGCATGCGTCAGCGCCCTCTACATCTGCAGTCGGATCTGCCTCAGCGTAACCCTTCGCCTGGGCTTCTTTCAGAACTGTGTCAAAATCACAATTCTCCGTGCTCATCTTATAAAGCATGTAGTTGGTTGTTCCGTTAAGGATTCCTGTGATCTCATCGATCTCATCTGCTGTCAGTGAGGAATTCAGTGCGCGGATGATCGGGATACCGCCGCCACAGCTTGCCTCAAAAAGGAAGTTGATATTTTTTTCTCTGGCGATCTCCATAAGCTCGGAACCATATTTGGCTACCAGGGCCTTATTGGATGTGCTTACACTCTTTCCTGCCTGAAGAGCTCTTTTTACAAAGGTATAAGCAGGCTCGATCCCGCCCATAACCTCAACGACAATATCCACTTCTGGATCGTTTACGATCACTTCATAATCATGAACCAGAACTTTCTCAACCGGATCTCCCGGAAAATCTCTTAAATCGAGAACGTATTTGATGTTGATCTCATCTCCGGCTCTTTTGTTAATGCTCTCATGATTGGTGTTGATTACTTCAACAACTCCGCTTCCTACTGTACCGTAGCCTAATACTGCTATGTTTATCATATGCTTACTCCCTGCCTAAAATTTTCAAATAGTGTATACCGTCTCTCTGTTCAATATCCTCCACCATAGCTTCTGCGTCGCCTTCTCCCGGAAGGATGTCAACGCTCAGCGTCAGTGTTGCAACTCCGTTAATGGGAATACTCTGATGTATGGTCAGGATATTACCGTGAAAACGGGCAATCGTCTGCAGCACCATTGATAAAAGTCCCGGCTCGTCGTCCATCTGAATGATAAAGGTGATGGTCTTTCCCCTGGTCTCCTCGTGGAAAGGAAAAATATCGTCCTTATATTTGTAAAAAGAGCTACGGCTGATCCCGGTCTTTTCAGCAGCTTCCTGAACAGTAGCCACACGGTTGGATTCCAGCAGCCTCTTGGCCTCAACAACCTTAAGAAGTACTTCCGGCACTGCCCTCTCTCTTACTACATAGTATTTTTTCTTCTCAACCTGTTTCTGCATAGCAACCTCTCTAGTTGCTGTTCACATTGTGTGCAGCAACCTTTCTGTCCGTTTCATAAAGACAAGTGTTTTTGTACAAAAGATATATTATCATAATAAAAGAAACTCCACAAGCGATTTTTTGCCTGCGGAGTCCTTTTCTCTGTCTTTATGGGGTTCCGTGACAGTAATGTTATTCTTTCTTTTTCGCCAGCGCGATCCATTTCAGGTATGCATTGATAAAGATGTCAATACCACCGTCCAGAACTGCGTCAACATTACCGGTTTCTTCATTGGTTCTATGGTCTTTTACCATGGTGTATGGCTGCAGGACATAGGAACGGATCTGGTTTCCCCAGCCGATATCTGTCACTTCGCCTCGAATGCCGGAAAGTTTCTCCTCAGCTTCCTGCTGTTTCAGAAGATACAGTTTGGCTTTCAGCATCTGCATGGCCTTGTCCTTGTTCATGTGCTGAGAACGTTCATTCTGGCACTGTACCACGATTCCTGTAGGGAAATGGGTGATACGGATCGCAGAGGATGTCTTGTTGATGTGCTGTCCACCGGCACCGCTGCTTCGGTAGGTATCAATACGGATATCATCATCATTGATCTCAACGTCCAGATCTTTCTTGATATCCGGCATAACATCACAGGATACAAAAGATGTCTGTCTCTTTCCTGCCGCATTAAACGGGGAAATACGTACAAGACGGTGAACACCTTTCTCGGATTTCAGATAACCGTAGGCGTTCTCTCCGTTTACCTGGAAGGTTACGGATTTCACACCGGCCTCATCACCGTCAAGGTAATCCAGTACTTCCAGTGCAAATCCTTTTTTCTCCGCCCATCTGCTGTACATACGGTAAAGCATTCCACACCAGTCGCATGCCTCTGTACCACCGGCTCCTGCGTTCAGCTTAATGATGGCATTCTCTCCGTCATACTCTCCGGAAAGAAGTGTCTTCACACGGATGCTGTCAAAGCTTGCCTGGAATTCGTCCAGCATTTCCTGGATCTCAGGGATGATCTCCGGATCATTCTCCTCATATCCCATCTCGATCATGGTTTCCATATCTTCCATCTGTGTCTCCAGATTATGGTATGTCTCAATATCATCCTTGAGACTCTTTAACTGTTTCATCTTCATCTGAGATACTTCTGCGTTATCCCAGAAATCAGGCGCTTCCATCTCGCGCTCTAATTCTTCGACCTTCTGCTCTTTGTTAGCGAGGTCAAAGTGAATCCCTCACTTCCACTAATGGCTCTGTGTATGTTGCAAGAATACTCTTGAACTGATCTAACTCAACCACAGCTTCACCTTCTTTCTATATATTGATGCAGGAACTCCTGCCTGTCTTATACAATACCATATGGGCCTGAAAATTACAACGAAAACGTGGTTCAGGCATTTCTATTTTATCTGCGACAATTCATAGATATCCCCTCTCCGGTGCTTCAGAAGAGGCAGCTGTTCCCGGACTTTTTTTACCTCCTCCAGGTCCAGTTCCGCAACTTTTACGTCCGGCTTTTCTTCCATTTCCATGAGGACTTTTCCCCAGGGATCCACGGCAATGGAATGGCCCCAGGAATGGTATCCGGCATTCAGGTCTCTGGCAGGTGCGGCCCCGAGGGTGTATACCTGATTGTCCACGGCTCTCTGGCGGAACATCAGCTCCCAATGGAGAGGACCTGTTGTCATATTAAAAGCCGCCGGCACAATGATCACCTCTGCCCCCTGATCCACCATCAGCCTGGCAAGTTCCGGAAAGCGGAAATCATAGCAGATGCAAACGCCCATCTTTCCAAATTCTGTGTCAAAAACTGTCACCTGATCTCCCGGTGTCAGGGTATCTGATTCTTTAAAATACTGGCCACCTTTTACATCAATGTCAAAAAGATGCATCTTCCGGTGTTTCCCGATCTGATGCCCGTTTCTGTCAAAAACATAGGATGTGTTGTAAATATGACCGGCTGCATCTCTCTCCGGCATGCTTCCGGCTACAAGATAAATTCCACGTTCTGCTGCCAGCCTGGAACATTTTTCCCAGGTGTCCCCGCCTTCGGATTCCGCATATTCCGGGAAGTATTTGTTCTCGTAGGGACAGCAGAACATTTCGGGCAGAACTGCCAGGTCGATTCCCTGAAGTTCCGGACTGGCAAGAATTTCTGCTGCCTGAATGATGTTACGGGATTTTTCTGTATATACATGTGTCTGAAGAATTGCTGTTTTTATAACGGCCATATTATCATATCCTTTCTCTGCTCTTATACAAAAATAGCCCCACCATATCATCAGGTGAGACTATTTTTATCTTCATTCTCAGATCTTAGCCGCCTTACGTCCGCAGCACTGTTTGTATTTCTTGCCGCTTCCGCATGGGCACGGATCGTTTGGATATACTTTATCTTCTTTTCGCTGAACCGGTTTCTTCGGGCCGGCGCTGTCATCCTTGTTTGTGCCGGTTACTTTTGCAACCTGCTCACGCTCGATCTTCTGCTCTACATGAACATGATACAGCATACGTACGGTATCTTCCTGAATGGAAGTGATCATGTTATTGAACATCTCGAATGCGTTCATCTTGTACTCAACAACCGGATCTCTCTGGCCATATGCCATCAGGCCGATACCCTGACGGAGCATTTCCATGTCGTCGATGTGATCCATCCACTTACTGTCAATACATTTCAGGAGAACTACTCGCTCAAGCTCACGAAGCTGCTCCGGTTCCGGGAACTCAGCCTCTTTCGCTTCATAAAGCTTCACAGCCTCTTCCTTCACGATATGTTTGATCTCGTCTTTTTTATGGCCTTTTACCTTCTCTGCAGTCAGAGGGTGGATTGGGATGATCGGAGTGATCGCGGTATTGAACTCATCAAGATCCCACTCAGAAGAATCCATATCATCGGAGAAACACATGTCTGTCATGCTGTCTACGATATCTGTGATCATCTTGTAGATGGCATCACGCATATTCTCACCGTCAAGTACCTGACGACGCTCCTCATAGATGATCTCTCTCTGCTCATTGTTAACCTGGTCATAGTCGAGAAGATTTTTACGGATTCCGAAGTTGTTGAACTCAATCTTCTCCTGCGCTTTCTCGATGGCGTTGGAGAGCATCTTATGCTCAATCTGCTCATTCTCCTCAACACCAAGAGATGTGAACACTTTCATCAGTCTCTCGGAACCGAACAGACGCATCAGGTCATCCTCAAGGGAAATGTAGAAACGGGATTCACCCGGATCTCCCTGTCGTCCGGAACGTCCACGGAGCTGATTATCAATACGTCTTGACTCATGACGCTCAGTACCGATAATCTTCAGACCGCCGGCCTCTCTTGCCACATCGTCAAGTTTGATATCGGTACCACGGCCTGCCATGTTGGTTGCGATGGTAACGGCATCTGCCTGTCCTGCCTGTGCTACGATCTCAGCCTCAAGCTCATGGAACTTGGCATTCAGTACATTATGCGGGATTCCCTCTCTCTTCAGCATTCTGCTGAGAAGTTCGGAAGTTTCGATGGTAATCGTACCAACCAGTACTGGCTGATGTTTTGCGTGAGCTTCCTTAACTGCCTCTACAACGGCATTGAATTTCTCTTTCTTTGTCATGTAAACGGCATCATCAAGATCTTTACGCTGTACCACACGGTTGGTCGGAATCTCTACAACGTCCATGCCGTAGATATCACGGAACTCTTTTTCCTCGGTAAGGGCCGTACCGGTCATACCGCCTTTTTTGTCATATTTGTTGAAGAAGTTCTGGAAGGTGATGGTTGCAAGAGTCTTACTCTCTCTTTTAACCTTAACATGCTCTTTCGCCTCGATCGCCTGATGAAGACCATCGGAATAACGACGGCCCGGCATGATACGTCCGGTAAATTCATCGACGATCAGGATCTCGTCATCTTTTACAACGTAATCCTGATCTTTATGCATCAGGTTATGTGCACGAAGGGCAAGGATAATGTTGTGCTGGATCTCCAGATTCTCCGGATCTGCCAGGTTCTCGATATTAAAGAATTTCTCAACCTTCTTGATACCCTGCTCGGTAAGGTTGACGATCTTATCTTTCTCATTTACAACGAAGTCACCGGTCTCGATAACTTCCTCACCCATGATGGCTGCCATCTTGGTCATCTCATGGCTGGCCTCACCACGCTCCAGCTGCTGTGCAAGGATATCACATACTTCATAAAGCTTGGTGGATTTGCCGCTCTGTCCGGAAATGATCAGAGGTGTACGTGCCTCATCGATCAGGACGGAGTCGATCTCATCGATGATACAGTAGTGAAGATCTCTCTGAACAAGCTGTTCTTTATAGATAACCATGTTGTCACGAAGGTAATCGAATCCAAGTTCGTTGTTGGTAACGTATGTGATGTCACATCCATATGCCGCACGGCGTTCTTCCGGCTTCATGTCGTTAAGTACCACGCCTACAGTCAGGCCAAGGAACTCATGGACTTTACCCATCCACTCGGCATCTCGTTTAGCCAGGTAGTCGTTGACAGTTACGATGTGGACACCTTTTCCCTCAAGGGCATTCAGGTATGCAGGAAGTGTGGAAACAAGAGTTTTACCTTCACCTGTTTTCATCTCGGCGATACGGCCCTGGTGAAGGATGATACCACCGATGATCTGTACACGGTAATGCTCCATTCCAAGCACACGCTTGGCAGCCTCACGTACGGTGGCAAATGCCTCAGGAAGAAGATCATCCAGTGTTTCGCCTTCTGCAAGACGTTTCTTATATTCTCTGGTTTTGTCCCGTAACTGCTCGTCTGTGAGCTGCTGCATCTGGGACTGATAGCTCTCGGTTTTCTCAACCAGCGGCATGATACGCTTTACTTCACGCTGGCTGCGGGTTCCAAATACTTTTGAAAAAACATTCATGTTTCTGCTCCAATCATTTTATTCGAAATAGGACATTTAAGTCTCTTATCTATCCGATTCAGGATCATTCCAGGACACTGTTCGTTCCAATCATCATAATCATTCCAGTTCTCTGTTGATATCCAGATCACATATGGTATATATTCTACCACTTTCCAGTTATAAAAACAATGAACAATTAATTAACAAATCGTGTCCGGAGCTGTTCTTCTGCCCTGAAAAAAAGCTCCGGGAATCTGCAGATTTTCCACGCAGATTCCCGGAGCTTTTCTCAGTCGTTCAATATTCAGTTTTTATAAAAGATCATTCACCCATGATCTCCTACAGAGACTTCTGCCTAAAACTCCGGCTCGATCAGTCCGTAAGTATTACCTTTACGTTTGTAAACTACGTTAACCTGCTCTGTCTCAGCATTGAAGAATACAAAGAAATTATGTCCAAGAAGCTCCATCTGTACGCATGCATCTTCCGGATACATTGGTTTGATTCCGAATTTCTTGGTACGGATGATCTTAACTTCCTCATCCTCTTCATAATCCTTATCAAGGTATGCTTTCTGGAAGTTTGTGGATTCCTGCTGCTTGTCAACGATCTTGTTCTTGTATTTACGAAGCTGACGCTCAATTACCTCTTCAACCAGATCGATGGATACATACATATCATTGCTTACCTGCTCGGAACGGATAATGTTACCTTTCACAGGGATTGTTACCTCGATCTTCTGGCGATCCTTCTCAACGCTTAAGGTTACTGAAATCTCAGTTTCAGGAGTAAAATACCTTTCAAGTTTACCAAGCTTGTCCTCAACAGCTGTTTTAAGTCCTTCTGTTACTGCTATATTCTTTCCACTAATAATAAATTTCATGACTTCCATCCCCTTTGCTGTTTTATGTTGCTATTATAACACATTAAGTTGAATTTTAACATCACTTTTCAAAAATTTTACAAATTTTTTCTAAATTTATTCAATATATTCCTGCAAAAGGATTTTTTTGTCATGAATATGCAACTATTCTACTTCATCTCTGCCAGAACTTCAAACGGTATGCTTCCGCCAAAAATATCCAGTGCACTGCCAACAGTCACGTCCAGTCTTCCCTGTCCTGCCCTTCGAAGTTCCTCAATATCTGCCATGGAGCCGACACCGCCTGCATAAGTTACCGGATGAGCTGTATACTGTCCCAGAAGTTCCGCAAGTTCTGTCTCAACACCATGAGCCTTTCCCTCCACATCCACTGCATGGACCAGAAATTCATCACAGTAACTTCCAAGCTTTTCCATCAGTTCCAGTGTCACGATCTCTTCTGTAAATTTCTGCCAGCGGTCTGTGACAATATAATAGTTACCGTCTTTTTTGCGGCAGCTTAAGTCTAGCACAAGATGTTCTTTTCCTGCTGCATTACGGATCTTCTCCAGATTTTCCCAGGAGATCACTCCGTTTTTAAACACATAGGAGGTTACGATCACATGGCTGGCACCAGCCTCCAGATACTCTGACGCATTCTCCGGGCAGATACCGCCTCCGATCTGAAGTCCTCTGGGATATCTTTTCAGGGCAAGAAGCGCCTGGGCTTTCGTCGCTTCATAGTTGGGAGAATCTTTTCCGTTCAAAAGGATCACATGACCGCCCTTTAATCCCGCCTTCTTATAAAGCTCTGCATAAAAAGCCGCATCCTGCTCTGACACAAAATTTTCTGCCGCCTGATCACCCTGATCTTTCAGGCTTCCTCCTACGATCTGTTTTACTTTTCCGTTATGTATATCAATGCATGGTCTGAATTTCATAATCCTGTCCTCCGTTTTCTTTCCATGCACTGATAATAGCATCAGAAGCAGTTTTATGCAATGCTGTGGTAAAATATCTGTAGCACCAGGTTACCTTACAGTTGCTGACCACGAAATAAACAGCAACTCTATCTGCCCTCTACCGCATTTCCTACTGCATTGCCAATATCATCCACCGCATTTCCTACGCCGTCGCCCAGGTCCTTCACACTGTCACCCAGCTCACCGGATACCGTTCCGTCATTTCCGGTTCCGTTGGCATCTGTAGTTCCAGGCGCTGCTGTTGTATTATTTCCATTTCCCGCAGGAGTCACGGTAATATTTCCACCGGCCATCTCATTGTTATCTGTGCCAGAATCTTCAATGATCCCGCCGTTGTCCATCACACCGTCATTATCTGTTTCATCTTCCATAATTCCATTTTCTGTGGCAGTATTTTCGTTTGTATTTTTTTTCTTATTTCTCTCATCATTATTTTTCTCGTCCACAGTTTCATCCGCATTATTTACCTCTGTACCACAGGCTGTAAATGTACACAGAGACAGAGTGAGCAAAGTGCCAAAAAGAATCGCCTTCCATTTTTTCATATGATCTTCTCCTTTTTCTGAAAAATTCTGTATTCCTAATATGGCACTTTTTCCAGTATTCTATCCTGGCAAAAATTTCAAAAATATTCTTTGCTATAAGGCCATATAGCGGACATTCGCATTCCGTTCCACTACATGCTCATGAATGAAATCGCTTCGCAATTTCATTCAAAAAAACGGGCTCCGCTTTTACACGAAACCCGTTTTTATTACCTGTATCATTCTGTTACAGATTAAACTGTCAACCTGTCAGGATCAGCCGATCACGTCACTCATATCGTAACGTCCTGCCGGTTTGCCGGCAAGGAATTTGGCTGCTTCTACAGCACCTTTTCCAAAAATAGCCTTGGAATATGCAGTATGCTTGAACTCGATCACTTCGTCCTGACCTGCAAAAATGATCTCATGCTCACCTACGATGGTTCCGCCACGAACTGCGGAGATTCCGATCTCCTTATCGTCACGTTTCTCACGTTTCTGGCTGCGGTCATATACATAATGATACTTGTTATCCATAACTTCATTAATGCTGTCTGCCAGTGCAAGTGCAGTACCACTTGGTGCGTCTACTTTCAGGCGGTGATGTTTCTCAACGATCTCCATGTCAAATCCTGCAGTTGCAAGAACCTTGGCAGCATCCTGAACCAGTTTCAGAAGTGTGTTGATGCCAAGAGACATGTTTGCGGATTTCAGCACTGCTATTTTTTTGGATGTCTCTTCTACTTTTGCAAGCTGCTCCTCGCTTAAGCCTGTGCTGCAGAGAACAACCGGGATCTGGCGTGCGGCACTGTACTCAAGAAGCTTGTCTGTTGCTTTTGCAGAGGAGAAATCAATGATCGCGTCTGCCTCTACCTGACATGTATCAATATCGGTAAATACCGGATAGCTGTTTTTTCCCTGATCTGCAATGTCGATGCCTGCCACGATCTCTGCATCCGGATCTTTCTCCACAATGCCACTGATCACCTGACCCATATGTCCGTTGCAGCCATGCATGATGATTTTTACCATAGTATATTCTCCTTTACCTTCCGCTTACAGTCTGATTATTTTGCAAGCTTAAGGCCGAATTTCTCGATCTCTTTTGCAAGAGCTGCCTTTGTGTCTTCTTCCATCTCGCAAAGTGGCATACGAAGCGGTCCTACGTTCATTCCCATAAGGTTCATAGCTGTCTTAACAGGAATCGGGTTTACTTCGCTGAACAGTGCGTTGATCAGCGGAAGAGCTTTCAGCTGATCCTCTGTTGCTCCCTTGGTATCACCGTCGAAATATTTCATGACCATGTCATGTGTAAACTTCGGTGCAACATTGGAAAGTACGGAAATAACACCAAGTCCGCCAAGAGAAAGAATCGGAAGTACCTGATCATCGTTTCCGGAGTAAAGCTCAAGCTGTCCGTCTGCCAGAGACATCATTTTGGCGATCTGGGAAAGATCTCCGGTTGCTTCCTTGATTCCGACAATGTTCTTTACATTCTTTGCAAGGTAAGCTGCTGTAGCCGGCTGGATGTTGCAGCCTGTACGGCTCGGTACATTGTACATGATGAGCGGAGTTTCCGGAACTGCATTGGCAATTGCTGTGTAATGAGCGATAAGTCCCTTCTGTGTAGCCTTGTTATAATAAGGTGTTACAATAAGAAGAGCGTCTGCACCATAGGAAGCTGCTTCCTTGGACATCATGATCGCTGTCTCTGTACAATTGGAACCTGTTCCTGCGATTACAGGCACACGTTTGTTAACTTTGTCAATTGTGAACTTGATTGTCTGAAGGTGCTCTCCGTGTGTCAGAGTAGAAGATTCTCCTGTTGTTCCGCAGATAACGATGGCGTCTGTGCTGTTCGCGATCTGATCCTCAAGGATCTCCTCAAGTTTCTCATAATTTACCTTACCGTCTTCGTGCATAGGTGTTACGATTGCAACGCCTGTTCCTTTAAAAATTGCCATTTGTCTTCCTCCTTCTTTCTTCTGTGAACTGTTGCTTATTTCCGTTCCTGTCCGGTCAGCTCTGTTGTCATTGTGGTAACACTGTCCACATATGGCTTCAGTGCTTCCGGAAGCCAGCGTCCGGTCATAACTATGTGCATACTTTCATCCTTCTGCTTAAGCATATCGATGATCGTCTCAACTGGAGCGATTCCTTTATCCATAAGCCCGAGGATTTCATCCAGCAGCAGAAAATCACACTCTCCGGTAGCAATTACCTTCCGTGCAAAATTAAGGCCGTTGAGAATATTGGTTCTCTCTTCTGTCTTTTCCTGCTCACTCAGGTCATTATAGCAGGTGTCCATTTTTTCGAAACGGAAAATCTTGAAATCAAGATTATCCAGATCCTCAAGAAAATCCAGTTCTCTGCGTTCCCTGCCCTTGAGAAACTGTATGATGATCACACTTTTTCCCTGCGCGGCAAAGCGCAAAGCCTGGCCGATAGCCAGTGTCGTCTTTCCTTTCCCGTTCCCGCAATAAACCTCTGTTATTTCTTTTTCCATGATTCTTCCTCTTACTGTTTAGTGAAACCGGTAATTCCCCATTTTTTTAATTTTTCTTATATTACCGCAGATTGGCTGGAAATGCAAGTGTTACCTTAATGTTCCCACCAATATTCCATAACCTGTCCAATGTTACTCAACATATTCCAATTTGCTCACCGAAACTTCATAGGCTATCCTTTTTTCTGTCTCATTTTCACTGATTCGTTTCATATATTCCCTGCTCTGAATTCTGCCCCAGATCAGCACATGTCCGCCTACTTCAAAAGCCGAAGCATATCTGGCATTTCTTCCCCAGCATATACATGGTATGTAATCGGATTTTCCGTAAGGACGGTTGACTGCCATCAGAAGATCCGCAATCTCTCTTCCAAGCGGAGTTTTTCTGTATACAGGCGGTTTGCAGATATACCCGTCCAGAAAAATCTGATTGACCGGTATGGATTCCTCTCCCTCTTCCACAAATTTCACTTCCCTGGCAAATACCGAAAGCACAAGTCTATTTCTCTTTTCCTCATGACGGTTATAGGACCGGAACTGTCCGTGGATTTCAATATACTCCCCAACATAGTCCTGGGTGATATCAATCAGACGCTCGGACACCATCACCGGAATCCTGTCCTCAGAATCGCTGAGACGTTTTACCAGAATATCCATCATATAAAACCCTTCTCCAAAAACCTGATGGCTGAAGGTAAATCCGGTGGCAATACGCCCCATAACCGATACCTGATTGTTTTCAATAATTTTATCTGCCATAATAAGTAGCTCTCCTTCCTCTTCGTGTATTTCGTCTATACCAATGTATGTGCATTTGGGGTATAATATGTCTGGAAAATGAAAAACTAAAAATATTTTTTTATATCTTGTAATCTCACGAAAATGTGATAAACTGTAAATTTGGACATCATTTTTAACAAAAAGATTACTTATATATGGAAAGAAAGGATTTGGATTATATGAAGACCAAGCGTGAAGATGTTCGTAACGTGGCCATTATCGCCCATGTCGATCACGGTAAAACAACACTTGTTGACGAGCTTTTGAAACAGAGCGGTGTTTTCCGTGAGAACCAGGAAGTCCAGGAACGTGTCATGGACTCCAACGATATTGAGCGTGAGCGCGGCATTACGATTCTCTCCAAAAACACCGCAGTTCATTACAAGGGTGTAAAAATCAATATCATCGACACTCCAGGCCATGCGGACTTCGGCGGCGAGGTAGAGCGTGTGCTGAAGATGGTAGACGGCGTTATTCTTCTTGTGGACGCCTTCGAGGGTGCCATGCCTCAGACTAAATTTGTACTTCGTAAAGCTCTCGAACTGAACCTGCATGTTATTGTCTGCATCAACAAGATCGACCGTCCGGAAGCACGTCCGGAGGAAGTTGTTGACGAAGTTCTGGAACTTCTCATGGATCTGGACGCATCTGACGAGCAGCTGGACTGCCCGTTCCTGTATGCCTCCGCAAAAGCCGGCTATGCAGTTCGTAACCTTGAGGACAAGCCTGAGAATATGGCTCCGCTTTTTGAGACCATCCTTGATGCAATTCCTGCTCCGGAGGGAGATCCGGACGGAGATACACAGGTTCTTATCAGCACCATCGACTACAATGAATATGTAGGCCGTATCGGTGTCGGTAAAGTTGAGCGCGGAACCATTTCCGTGAACCAGGAGCTGATGCTTCTGAACCATCATGACCCGGACAAACACGAGCGCGTAAAGATCAGCAAGCTCTACGAATTTGACGGCCTGAACAAGGTTGAAGTCAAGAGTGCTACCATCGGAGCCATCGTTGCGATCTCCGGTATTGCAGATATCCACATTGGAGATACACTCTGTGCAGGAGATAACCCGGAGTCCATTCCGTTCCAGAAGATTTCCGAGCCTACCATCTCCATGAACTTCCTTGTAAACGACAGCCCGCTTGCAGGACAGGAAGGTAAATTTATCACTTCCCGTCACCTTCGTGACCGCCTCTACCGTGAGCTGAATACAGACGTCAGCCTTCGTGTGGAAGACACAGATACAACTGAGTGCTTCAAGGTTTCCGGTCGTGGTGAGCTTCACCTTTCCGTTCTTATTGAGAACATGCGCCGTGAAGGATATGAATTTGCAGTCAGCAAACCGGAGGTTCTCTATCATACAGACGAGCGCGGACGCAAACTGGAGCCGATCGAGATCGCATATGTTGATGTTCCGGAGGAATTTTCCGGTACCATCATCCAGAAACTCAGCGAGCGTAAAGGTGAACTTCAGGGTATGAGCACAGCAAGCGACGGAACTGTACGTCTTGAGTTCTCCATCCCTTCCCGTGGACTGATCGGATTCCGTAACGAATTCCTTACCTCCACCAAGGGTACCGGTATCCTGAACACCATGTTTGACGGATATGCACCATACAAGGGAGACTTCCCGTATCGTAAACAGGGTTCCCTCATCGCTTTCGAGGCAGGCGAGACTGTAACTTACGGTCTTTTCTCCGCTCAGGAGCGTGGTACTCTCTTCGTCGGACCTGGCGAGAAGGTTTACAGCGGTATGGTTATCGGACAGAATGGTAAGGCTGAGGATATCGAGCTGAATGTCTGCAAGACCAAGCACCTCACCAACACCCGTTCTTCTTCGGCAGACGATGCGCTGAAGCTTGTTCCGCCTAAGGTATTAAGCCTTGAGCAGGCAATCGAGTTCATCGACCAGGATGAGCTTCTTGAGGTAACTCCTAAGAGCCTTCGTATCCGTAAACGTATCCTGGATTCCAGAGATCGAAAACGTGCTGCATTCCGCAAGAGCTGATAGAATTTTGACGATTATTTATTGTTTACTGGATTCTGGCAGTGTTTTGCAGTTATAAATGATTCGGATATATCTTTAACACGATTTACACAACTGTCATACGGGAATCATTTCCTGTATGGCAGTTTTTTTCTGGAATCATTTCCTGCATGACCGTTTCTTTCTGCAGGAAGAATCCAGGCTGCAGGATTCTCTGCCTGTGGCGAATTTCCCTGAACAACATCGGGCTTTCCTGCTCGCAGGATTCTGGCAGTTATCTCCTGCCCTGTTTTTCATTTTCAGACAAATCTATCCATTTCTTTCTGCATTCCTGAAAAAAGTCTCCATATATTTTGCTTAATTGTTCTGAAAACTCAAATAATTTCAAGTTTTTTTATCAATTATGGTTTGACGCTTTACCGTGACATGATATTTTTGTGAATTATTTATCAAAATTCTTCGTTATTTTCGTTAATTATTTATCACATTCGCTATTGACGTCTGGAATCTGTTAAATTATAATGTGTTCATGATTGATTGACAAAAGTTTAACGTTAATGTTTTAACTACATGATACGTTTTATCTTTTGCCAGCCCCTCATATGTGTGCATGTTTTTTGTCAGTGCTGACAAATATTTAACATGTTTTTTGTGCACAGTGCTGAATTTAAAGATTTTTTTTAAAGGATTTTTCAATAATTCAGCGTTCTGCGGAGTGAAATTTACAGTATTTTCCCCTGATTTTCTGTTCGTCATTTTGCACATAGCTGCAAAATTCAGAATTTGCGTTTTTTTCTGAATTTTGATACTATATAATCATCGAAACAGAAAATTCAATCAGATTGAATCAACCAAGCAACGCAGCGCGGGGACTTACAAAAACTCTGCAGCATCTGCCGGCATAAAAAACAGGCCCGCAGAACCACAGATCATTATCATATGAAAACAGGAGGATTCCACATGGCAAAGAAAGAAACTATCCCTACCATCATCGACACTCCAGAAGCCCTGACCGCGAAAATGGCTGCAATGAAAGAAGCACAGAAGATCTTCGCTACCTACACACAGGAGCAGGTTGACAAGATCTTTAAGGCAGCTGCTACTGCCGCCGACAAAATGCGTATCCCACTTGCCAAAATGGCCGTTGAAGAAACAGGCATGGGTATCATGGAAGATAAGGTTATCAAGAACCATTACGCAGCAGAGTATGTTTATAATGCATACAAGAACACACAGACATGTGGTGTTGTAGAAGAAGACAAGGCATACGGAATCAAGAAGATCCTGGAGCCTGTAGGACTGGTTGCCGCAGTTATCCCGACTACCAACCCGACTTCCACAGCAATCTTTAAATCTCTTATTTCTCTGAAAACACGTAACGCAATCATCATCAGCCCGCATCCGCGTGCCAAGAAGTCTACCATTGAAGCAGCGAAAGTTGTTCTGGATGCAGCTGTTGCCGCTGGTGCACCGGAAGGAATCATCGGATGGATCGATATCCCGAGCCTTGAGCTGACCAACATGGTTATGCAGAACGCAGATATCATCCTTGCAACCGGTGGTCCTGGAATGGTTAAGGCAGCTTACTCCTCCGGTAAACCTGCTGTTGGTGTTGGACCTGGAAATACACCTGCCATCATTGATGACAGTGCAGATATCCGTCTTGCAGTTAACTCCATTATCCACTCCAAGACATTTGACAATGGTATGATCTGTGCTTCCGAACAGTCCGTAACTGTTCTGGAGAGCATTTATAAAGAAGTAAAAGAAGAGTTCCTTTACAGAGGATGCTACTTCCTTAAAAAAGACGAGATCGAGAAAGTCAGAAAGACAATCCTCATCAACGGCGCTCTGAATGCCAAGATCGTAGGCCAGAAGGCAGCTACCATCGCCGAGATGGCAGGCGTTACCGTACCGGCTGAGACCAAGATCCTTATCGGTGAGGTTGAGTCCGTTGATATCAGCGAGGAATTCGCACACGAGAAACTTTCCCCTGTACTTGCCATGTACAAGGCTAAGAATTTTGACGATGCTATCGCAAAAGCTGAGCGTCTTGTTGCTGACGGCGGCTACGGCCATACATCTTCCCTCTACATCAACGTGAATGAGACAGAGAAGATGGATAAATTCGAGGCAGCTATGAAGACCTGCCGTATCCTTATCAATACGCCTTCTTCTCAGGGTGGTATCGGTGACCTTTACAACTTCAAACTTGCTCCATCCCTCACTCTTGGCTGCGGTTCCTGGGGCGGTAACTCCGTATCCGAGAACGTTGGTGTCAAGCACCTTCTGAATATCAAGACCGTTGCTGAAAGGAGAGAGAATATGCTCTGGATGAGAACACCGGAAAAGGTTTACTTTAAGAAAGGCTGTATGCCGGTTGCTCTTGACGAGCTCGGTACTGTTATGGGCAAGAAACGCTGCTTCATCGTAACAGACTCCTTCCTCTACAAGAACGGTTACACCAAACCGATCGAAGATAAACTGGATCAGATGGGCATCGTTCATACATGCTTCTCTGATGTAGCACCAGATCCATCTCTCGCTTCCGCAAAAGCCGGAGCCAAGGCTATGACAGCATTTGAGCCTGACTGCATCATCGCTCTTGGTGGTGGTTCCGCAATGGATGCCGGCAAGGTTATGTGGATGCTTTATGAGAATCCGGACGCTGACTTCTCCGATATGTCCATGGACTTCCTGGATATCCGTAAGAGAGTTTACACCTTCCCGAAGATGGGTAAAAAAGCTTACTTCGTAGCAATCCCGACATCTTCCGGTACAGGTTCCGAGGTTACACCTTTCGCCATCATCACAGATCAGGATACCGGCGTTAAATGGCCGCTGGCTGACTATGAGCTTCTTCCGGATATGGCGATCGTAGATACCAACAACATGATGAGCGCACCGAAGGGACTGACCCGTGCTTCCGGTATCGACGTTATGACACATGCAATCGAGGCTTATGTTTCCATGATGGCTTCCGATTACACAGACGGTCTTGCACTGAAAGCGATCAAACTGGTATTTGAGTATCTGCCACGTGCATATAAAGACGGCAACGATGTAGAGGCAAGAGACCATATGGCTAACGCTTCCTGCATGGCAGGTCTTGCATTCGCCAATGCATTCCTCGGTGTTAACCACTCTCTCGCTCACAAACTTGGTGCTTTCCATCACCTGCCACACGGTATCGCAAACGCAGTTGTTCTTCTGGATGTTATGCGTTACAACAGTGCTGAGGTTCCGACCAAGATGGGTACCTTCCCACAGTACCAGTATCCAAAGACACTTGCCCGCTATGCTGAGATCGGCCGTTCTGTAGGTCTTACAGGCAAGAACGATGCAGAAGTATTCGAAAAACTTCTCGCCAAACTGGATGACCTGATGAGAACAATCGAGATCATGCCTACAATCCGTGACTACGGCGTAGATGAGAAATACTTCCTGGAGACTCTGGATGAGATGTCCGAGCAGGCCTTCAATGACCAGTGCACCGGCGCTAACCCGAGATATCCACTTGTATCCGAGCTGAAAGATATCTATCTGAAGGCATACTACGGAGAAATGCCAAAGAAAGAAGAGAAAAAAGCCAAATAAATGTGGAACACCCTTCTAAGGGAAACACGGCCGGGAGTTTATTCGCTCCCGGCTGCGTTTCCTTTGCTTATTTCCCTCTTGCAAAAGATCCCCGATACAGTTCTGTATGAACAGGCTGTACCGGGGATCTCTTATATAATCGCTTTATAATTATCGTTTATTCTCGTTAATTTATTTCAGGCCATACTCTGCTGCAAGTTTCTTAAACTCCGGAAGAGAATTTACAATGGTATCATAAGATACACAGTATGCCAGTCTCACATAACCAGGGCATGCGAAGGAGCTTCCCGGTACCATGAGGATGTTATATTTCTTGCCGGCCTCGCAGAAGGCTTTTTCATCAGCTACCGGAGATTTTACGAAGAGATAGAACGCACCCTGTGGTTTGATGCACTCAAAGCCGCATTCTTTCAGGCCATTGTAAAGTGCCTGACGGTTTTTATCGTAAGCTGCAAGATCTGTCTTTGCATCTACACATTTCGCAACTACTTTCTGGATCAGGGATGGTGCATTTACGCAGCCAAGTGTACGGTTTGCGATGGTTGCAGCTGAGATCAGTTCTTCACTTCCGTCCGCCTCATCCGGGATCACCAGATATCCGATACGCTCTCCCGGAAGGGAAAGAGATTTGCTGTAAGAATATCCCACAACTGTATTGTCATAATATTTCGTCAGGTACGGAACTTCCACGCCATCGTAAGCCAGTTCACGGTATGGCTCATCGGAGATCAGGTAGATCACGGTTCCGAACTCTTTTTGTTTTGCTTCCAAAATTGCGGAAAGTTTCCTGATTGTTTCTTCTGAATATACAACTCCGGTTGGATTGTGCGGAGTATTTACGATAACTGCTTTTGTCTTCGGTGTGATCTTCTGCTCAAATTCAGCGAGATTTGGCTGGAAGGTTGTGGTATCCGGAGAGATTTCCACAAGGACACCGTCATAATTGCGGACATATGCACCGTATTCCAGAAAATATGGTGCAAAAACGATCACCTCTTCTCCCGGGTTCAGGATCGTCTTCAGAATTACGTTCAGGCCGCTTGCAGCGCCTACTGTCATGATCAGGTTCTTTGCAGAAAATTTTGTATCAAAACGTCTGTTTAAAGATTCTGCGATAGTCTGGCGTACATCTTCAAAACCTGCGTTGCTCATATATCCGTGAAGGACGGTCGGGTCCGTATTATTTACAAGATCGATAATGGCTTCACGAACACTGTCCGGCGCCGGTACACTTGGATTTCCAAGGCTGAAATCAAAAACCTTATCTGCGCCGTATTTTGCACGGAGGCGGTTTCCTTCCTCAAACATCATACGGATGGCAGAATTGTTTTTTACGTAGGGTTTCATTTTTTCTGATATCATTTCGTGTTCTCTCCTTTTATTCTGAGCAGGCTTGCTCCTCCTGATACAAGCAAGTCCCCACCCATTGCTTATTGCTTTTCACAACCCCACAGGGCTCTTCCCTGATCTGGTTTAATTTCTACATCATCATTTTCACCGTTTCCTGACAATCTTGTTTATAATTGTACCCCGTTTCCGTCTGGCGTGTCAATACTTTATCAAATTAAAGTGTATATAAAAAAATCCCTGGGAAAGTGACACACATTCCCAGGGAACTTCCTTTATTTGGTTAAACCCACATTATATACTTCTATTTCTCAACATCTGTTATCAAACTTATTGATTTCCCAGCTTCGTCCTCACACCCCACACAGCCAGCGAGCTTCCCACCAGCGCAACAACGAACCCGGTCAGGACATCTGTTGGATAATGGACACCAAGATACAATCTGGAAAATGCCACCAGCGCTGCCAGGACTACTGCCGGGATTCCAATTTTCTTCGGGAGCATCCGAAGCATTACCAGGGCAACGGCAAAGGATGCTGTTGTGTGGCCTGACGGAAAGGAGAAATCCGTTGGTTTGGCGATCAGCGGGATCAGAGCTTCGATTTCCGCAAAAGGCCTTGGCCTTGCTACTATGTTTTTGAGAAGCAGATTCGTAACGATCACTCCGAAAATCAGGGACAAAACTGCCGCATAGCCTGTTTTTCTTGTCTTTGGAACAGCAAGAAGAACAACTGCACAGAGGATCCAGAACCATCCTCCGTTTCCCAGAAATGTAACGATTTTCATAAATGGTGTCAGCATATCCGTTCTTAAATGCTGCTGGATCTGGAGAAGGATTTCTCCGTCCAGATTCTGTACTGACTGTAAAAAAGTATTCATATGTATTCCCTTCTCTTTCTGCTGCGACAGGTAGATAAAATACCCGGGCTTGTCTTCCGCCGCACATTCTTTACTGTTGATCATTATACCGTACATCTCTTGATTTTCTGAAAACGAAAACTAAATATTTTATAAACAAAACGCCCCTGCACTGTTCAAACCATCGCACAGCACAGAGGCGTCTCCTTCCCGTTACTCAAAACTTTCTATATCAACTTTTCTTTTTCTTTGCAGGATGCCTGCGCTTTGTATTTTATGCTTTACGCTCCGCGCTCTGCCTCCCGCTCCTTGTAATGATGTGCCTCCTCCAGCATCATATCTTTCACCTTCATCAGCCGGATCTGGGTACTTCTCTCGTTCTCGTCCAGCTTCATGGTGATGTATTTGATGTTTGCCTGTGCTTCCGGTATGATGACATGCTCCAGGGCGTTTACACGACGCCTTGTTTTTTCGATCTCAGAAGCCATCAGCTGACAGGCTTTTTCCACTTCTGCCAGTCGGAGCATATCCGGCAGGATATCTGCCAGAGATTTTACCGCTCCGTCCAGATCACTGGAGGTAAAAGCAAAACCATAGGAATAGATATCGTTGGCATCCGGGGTTCTTGTTTTGTATTCAAAAACAGGAATATCCACACTCATGACATTCTTTTTGCCGGTTTCCAGATAGACTTCCTGCTTGGGAGCCATCAGGGCAGTGTTCAGAGTCTCCTCCGACATTCCGGCTTTTGCAATGACAAAATTGGTGTTGGCACTTCGGATACCAGCCTCTACTTTTTTACGCAGCTCCATGTTCTCGCGCACCAGATCCAGGAACTGTCGCATCAGCTCGTCCCGCTTATCCTTCAGAAGCTTATGGCCACGGACTGCAGTCACCAGCTTCTTTTTCTGCTTCGTAAGCTCCATACGGGTAGGATTCACCTGTGTTGATGCCACAAATCATCCCCCCTTTATACTTTTCCGTAATACTGGTCAAGGAATTTGTCATCGATACGTTTCAGCTCGCTTCTCGGAAGAATGGAAAGCAGCTTCCAGCCGATGGCCAGGGTTTCCTCGATATCACGGTTTGCCTGATAGCCCTGGGAAACATATTCCTTCTCAAAAGCATCCGCAAATTTCGCATAGATCAGGTCAATGTCAGAGAGGGCAGCCTCACCAAGAATGGTCATCAGCTCTTTGGCCTCTTTACCACGGGCATATGCGGCAAACAGCTGGTTCATGGTGTTGGCATGGTCTGCTCTTGTCTTACCCTCACCGATACCTTTATCTTTCAGTCGTGACAGAGACGGAAGAACATCAATGGGCGGTGTGATTCCTTTACGGTAAAGCTCACGGCTCAGAATGATCTGTCCCTCTGTGATGTAACCGGTAAGGTCAGGGATCGGATGGGTCTTGTCATCCTCAGGCATGGTCAGGATCGGAACCATGGTGATACTTCCTGCTTTTCCTTTCTGACGGCCTGCACGCTCGTAGAGAGAAGCAAGGTCTGTATACATGTATCCGGGATATCCACGACGGCCCGGAACCTCTTTACGTGCTGCAGAAACCTCACGGAGAGCATCCGCATAGTTTGTGATATCTGTAAGGATTACAAGAACGTGCATGTCTTTTTCGAAGGCAAGATACTCTGCTGCTGTCAGTGCCATTCGCGGAGTAGCGATACGCTCAACAGCCGGGTCATTTGCCAGGTTTACAAAAAGAACAGTAC
Organism: Blautia sp. MCC283; assembly: GCF_018785565.1. Lineage (NCBI taxonomy): Bacteria > Bacillati > Bacillota > Clostridia > Lachnospirales > Lachnospiraceae > Blautia > Blautia sp. MCC283. Next base: position 309,032 of record NZ_WQQB01000045.1, read on the forward strand.
GGTCTATAGCCCCAGTTTCCTTAAAGCTCTCTACGAAGAAGTTTGACTCCTCAAAAGTGATACCCATGGCAGCAAATACAACGGCGAACTGCTCGTCTTTTCCGCGAACCTTCGCCTGTCTCGCGATCTGTGCCGCAAGCTGTGCATGAGGAAGACCGGATGCGGAGAAGATCGGAAGTTTCTGCCCACGTACCAGGGTGTTCAGTCCGTCAATAGCGGATACACCGGTCTGGATAAACTCCTCCGGATAACTTCTGGCTGCCGGATTCATCGGCAGGCCATTGATATCTCTTCTCTCTTCCGGAAGGATCTCCGGACCGTCATCAATGGGACGGCCCAGTCCGTCAAAGACACGGCCCAGCATATCGCCGGATACACCAAGCTCCATGCTTCGTCCCAGAAAACGTACTTTACTGTTGGAAAGGTTGATACCTGTGGAACTCTCAAACAACTGTACCAGCGCATTGCTTCCGTCAATCTCCAGAACACGGCATCTTCTTGTTTCGCCATCGGCAAGCTCAATCTCACCCAGCTCGTCAAATGCCACATCTTCAACGCCTCGTACCAGCATCAAAGGGCCGGCAACTTCCTGTATGGTCCTATATTCTTTTGGCATTTTACAGGCCCTCCTTTCCCAGAAGTTCCGCAGTCTCTGCTGCAAGCTGGTGGGTTACCTTCTCATATTCCGCTGCCAGCTGATCTTCTTTTGTATATTTGTAACGGCCGATCTGCTCACGTACCGGCAGTTTTACGATATCATTGATATCTGCACCCTGTTTCAGCGCATCCAGGCCTGCATCATAGAATGCAAGTACCAGGCGCATCATGTTGTGCTGTTTTTCCAGAGATGTATAGGTATCGATCTCATGGAAAGAGTTCTGATGAAGGAAGTCCTCGCGGATGGAACGGGCTGCTTCCATTTTCAGGCGGTCGCCCGGAGAAAGTGCATCCATACCTACCATCTTTACGATCTCTTCCAACTCTGCCTCTTCCTGGAGAAGGGTCATCATTCTCTGACGGAGCTCCATCCAGTCCGGCGCCACATTTTCATCAAACCATCCACCTACACTGTCCAGATACAGGGAATAACTGGTCAGCCAGTTGATTGCCGGGAAGTGACGTTTGTATGCAAGGTTTGCATCCAGTCCCCAGAATACCTTCACGATTCGAAGTGTTGCCTGGGAAACAGGCTCGGAAATATCACCACCTGGAGGAGATACCGCACCGATAGCTGTCAGGGCACCTTCTCTTCCGTCTTTTCCATTACAGATCACGTGTCCGGCACGCTCGTAGAACTGTGCAAGACGGGAACCCAGATACGCCGGGTAACCTTCCTCACCTGGCATCTCCTCCAGTCGTCCGGACATCTCACGGAGAGCCTCGGCCCATCTGGAAGTGGAATCTGCCATCAGTGCTACAGAGTAACCCATATCACGGAAATACTCCGCAATGGTGATACCTGTGTAAATAGAAGCCTCACGTGCCGCAACCGGCATATCTGAGGTGTTTGCGATCAGAACAGTTCTCTCCATCAGAGACTGTCCGGTTTTCGGGTCTTTCAATTCCGGAAACTCGTTCAGAACGTCTGTCATCTCGTTTCCACGCTCACCGCAGCCGATATAAACTACGATATCTGCCTCTGCCCATTTTGCAAGCTGATGCTGGATAACGGTCTTGCCGCTTCCGAACGGGCCAGGAACTGCTGCCACACCACCCTTGGCGATTGGGAACATGGTATCAATAACACGCTGGCCTGTTACCAGAGGTTTTGCCGGCGGAAGTTTTTTCTTGTATGGACGGCCACGTCGTACCGGCCAGTGCTGCATCAGTGTCAGTTCTTTATCTCCGTCTGCCGTGGAAAGAACTGCAACGGTCTCATCTACGGTAAACTCACCGGATCTGATCTCTTTCAGAGTACCTTTCATATTGGGTGGTACCATGATCTTCTGTGTAACAACGATGGTCTCCTGAACAGTTCCGAGAACATCGCCGCCTTCCAGCTCATCTCCCACTTTCGCAACCGGGACGAAATTCCATTTTTTGTCCCGCTTCAGTGCAGGTACCTCAACACCTCGTTTCAGGTTGTTGCTGCCTGCTACTTTCATAATGTCATCCAGCGGACGCTGGATTCCATCGTAAATACTTGTGATAAGGCCAGGTCCCAGTTCCACGGAAAGGGGAACTTCCATAGACTCTACCGGTTCTCCCGGGCGAAGTCCTGAAGTCTCCTCATATACCTGTATGGAAGCCTCATCTTCATGCATCTCAATAATCTCACCGATCAGACGCTGGCTGCTTACACGAACCACGTCATACATATTCGCATCTCGCATACCTTTGGCAATTACCAGCGGTCCTGCTACCTTCTTAATGGTCCCTCTGCTCATCTGAACCAATCACCTGCTTTCTTGTCACTCATTGCTGAAAAGAATATCGGAGCCAACTGCCGTCTCCACAGATTTCTTTACATTTTCAATTCCTGCGCCTGTATTTCCGGCAATTCCCGGTATCTGAATGATCGCCGGCATCAGCGCTTCACTGTATTTACTGATCTCAGCGGAAAGCTGGGCTGCCAGCTGTTCCGTAATATAAATAACCGCATATTCACCGGCTGCCAGACGGTTTAGCTTCTCTTTTCCCTCTGCGGGATCTTCCACCGGAAAGGTATCAAGGCCAAGCGCCGCAAACCCGTAAATGCTGTTATAATCACCCAAAACCGCGATCTTATACATACATTTCCCTTGCCCTTTCCCGGATAAACTCTTCCGGAAGGCCGCTGCGCTTTCCGGTGAGAATGATCCGCACCGTCTTGATCTCATTCTCACGGGCGAGCACATAGGCTACCAGCGGTCCCAGTGAAAATGAATTGTACAGCTGAGGTCGGATAGTCTCCATGATCTGGTTGTCACACCATCTCTCAAAAGCGGAAGCCGATTCCGCCAGTGCCAGAGCTCCGTCCCCGTATTTCGTTTCTGCCAGATAACTCATGATCTGATCCATTCCGCTGACTGCAGCGTGGATCAGTCTTTCCTTATCCAGTGTGTCACATTCTGCCATAGCTTTTTTCATGAAGTCCGAACTTTTTCCTGTTTTGCAGGCACGGACTGCGATCCGGATATCTGCTACCGCAACTGTAGATTCCGCATACTGCCGGACGATCTCTTCTTTCGATCTCTCCCCGGCCGCTCTTATGGCATCCAGTGCCGCCCGGTCTACGATAATATCCGCAAGCTGTCCATCTCTTGTGTGCAAAAAGGTCTCATAGGCTTCTCTTGCCGCTTCCCGCATATCTTCCGGAAAACGGTCGTATTCTTTATCCTTCAGGAATTTCACCATATCCTCGCCGTCAATGGCACAGTCGCTGAAAAAAATATTCGGCGTTGTCCCATCCAGGATGCTGGCCTTCACAGCCGCTTTCAGGTTATGGAAAAGATCCTGATAAGAGAGAACGGAAAAAACAGATCGGTCCGCTACCAGCGAATCCATGATCTCCCAGATCTTTTCTCGCTCCCTGGAAAGAATGGCGTCCGCACCGGCTGCAGGATCACCGTTTCCCCAGCCCTTCTCTGTAAGGATCTGAAGGCACTGCTGCTCATCCTGACATGCCAGAAGCTGTTCGATCGCCGCCTGATTCAGAAGTCCGGTCTCCAGAACACGTATCCGCGCCACCGCATAGGCATAATCTTCACCAAACATATTTCACGCCCTCCTTTTTGCGATGGTGTTTTACGCAAACAAAATCTTTCTTACCTGATCCAGAAGTTCATCCCGTTTCTCTGCAAACATGGCATCAATGGAACAGTTTTCCTCAATGCCGCCGTATACCAGGATAAAACCTCCGTCTATATTTCTGGCTTCACCGGAAATCTCCAGTGTGCCGCCTTTTTTCTGTGCCAGGCCTTTAATCTCCTCACGGAAATTCGCCGGCATACGTTCCAGATCCTTCTTTGAAAAACAGATCTCTCCTTCTCTTGGAAGCAGATATTTCTCTGCCATACTCTTAAGGATCTCAAAATATTTTCCTTCATCCAGATTCTTCACACGGTCACAGGCATCCGCAATCACCTTCCCGATCAGCTCCTGCTTGGCTGCAAGAACTGCGGTACGTTTCTTCATATCTGCGGCGGAAGCTGTCCGCTCTTCATAGCTTTTCACCTTTGCCCTGGACTGTTCTTCCCTCTGCTGCCGAATCTTATCAGCTTTTTCTCCGGCTTCCCCGAGGATCTCCGCGGCTTTTTTCTCCGCGTCACTGATCATAACGGCTGCAGAAGCATCGGCTTCTTCAAGAATCTGGCTTACCATCTTCTCTAATCCTGTCATGATCTGCCCCTCCTGATGAATCAAACCTGAATTCCGCTGACTGCAAGAATAGAGATCAGAAGAGCCAGAATCGCATATGTCTCAACCATTGCCGGGAAAAGCATAGCTTTACCGAACTGCTCCGGCTTCTTGGCTACGATGCCGATGGAAGCTACGGAAGTTTTTCCCTGATGGATCGCGGAAAGAAGGCCTGCAATGGCGATCGGGAGACATGCCACAAAGATCATAAGTCCGGTTTCCAGAGAAATATCGGCAACACCGCCGCCCAGGATCCCGACCTTGGAAAGTGCAAGGAATGCTACCAGCAGTCCGTAAATACCCTGGGTACCAGGAAGAAGCTGAAGAAGCAGAACCTTGGCAAATTTGTCCGGATCTTCTGTTACAACACCTGCTGCTGCACGGCCGGCTGTACCAACGCCGATAGCGGAACCTATACCTGCAAGAGCTACGGAAATTGCTGCTCCCAATAATGCCCAAACGATACCACTCATAATATTAATCCTCCTTAATATCTACATATTTTGTATTTTCGCGGAAGGGGTGGAACTCTTTTCCTCCGCCCTCAAAGAATTTGCCGAAGAACTCTACGTACTGTAATCGGCAGGTGTGCACGTATGCACCCAGAAGATTGATCAGAAGGTTAAACGTATGACCAATCACAAATACAAGAATAAATACGATCCATCCAAAAATACTGTCTCCCAGCATACTGCCCATCTGGTTCATAACCGACGCAATAACACCGGTGGCAAGTCCCAGGGCCAGAAGTCTGGAATAGGAAAGGATATCACTGACCCATCCTGTGATGTTATAAAGGTCGTAAGCTCCAAGCGCCAGCCGGAGGAACGGATTCTTCTTATCTCTTCCTGACATGAAGAGAATTCCCACTGCTCCGATGATGGCCATCCATTTGCCCACCTGTATCACTGCGGGCGGAAGGTTCAAGTCCATCTGAGAAATAGAACGGAACATACTGCTCGGGATAAAGATAAGGATCAGTCCCATAAGGAGCATGAACCAGAGTACTACATCGCAGAAAAAGTCGAGATATTTTCTGTCACGGATCAGCATGTAGCCCTTAAGTCCCATTCCAAGGAACATATGGATCAGACCAAACAGCATGGAGAACACCAGAAGTCTCATAGGCTCATTCAACGGTGCAAACCATACCGGCTTCACAGTGACCGGTTTATGCAGATATACTCTTGAGAATACATCGATAAAATCTCCGAAATATCCGCCAAACATTACGCCCCAGAACAAAGTGGACAGTCCACAGTACATGAACAGCCGGATGGATTTCTGCATTCCGCTTTCCATTCTGGGGAATTTCAGAAGCACTCCCAGACAGACCGCAAACACGATCAGTCCGTAGGCTGCATCTGATAGCATCAGTCCGAAAAGGAATACATAGCAGGCTGTCATAATGGTGGACGGATCGATCTCTCCCTTTCCGGGAAGACCAAACGCTGCAAGAACTCCTTCTCCTGCCGCTCCGAATCTGCTGTTCTGAAGGGCAACCGGAACATTTTCTCCATCAGCATCTTCTGCTTCAAAAACAATATCGTACTTCTCCGTAAGCCGTTTCTCCATTGCGGGAACCTGTTTCTTTGGAAGATATCCTGTCACAAAAAAAGTGCTCTCTGACTGGCGGAGCTGACCTAAAACTTCATATTTCTGTGCACGGATCCGGAAGTAATCGGATACAAGCTGAAGGGAATTCTTCCTGTCATGAAGATCACGGATCTGCTCCCGGATCTGTTCGGATTCTTCCTGGATGCGCACCACTTCATTCTTAAGGTTCTCCAGTTCCTGTGCCGGAACCTCTGATACCAGCTGTGCCGGTCTTGCGAATCCCTGCATGCGGAGTGCTTCTTCCATCTCCTGTGCCTGTGTCTTCAGACAGACAACCACCAGGCTCAGCTTACCGGCATCATTTGAGATTTCCTGGATGTCAAAAGCTTCAAGCTGTGGTGCGTCCACTGCCAGCTGACTGTATACCTGGTCCAGAGTTACATTCCCGTCAATACTTCCCACAAGTACTGCCGTTTTCGCTGTTCCCTGCGAATTCATGGGGATATCCAGATCCAGCCATGGAGCAAGTGCCGCTTCCTGCTGTTCGATCTTAACAACTGCTGCGCTGTTCTCTGTGAGTTTCTTCCGGTACCCCTGGATCTCTCTGGCTGTCCTCAGGATCTCTTCCTGATCCCGGATGGCTTCTTCCTCCTGCTTTCTTCCGATCAGAGGCTTTCCTGCCAGGGATGCCAGCATAGATCCCTTCTCCTTCGAAAATTCATCCAGAATCTCGATTGCCTGATCGCACAGGGATGCGTTCTTTTCGAAGATCAGTCTGGCATTCATGGTATCCATGGTCTTAAGTTCCGGGTCCAGTTCCGCCGCATCGATCTCCAATACTCCAAGTGACTGCAGTTCTTCCAATATGGCCTTACGGTTCTTCTTCATTGCGCAGATACTGATTCGCTGCATCTGCAATACTGCCATTTTCGCATTCCCCCTCTCAGAACAAACTGTCCATTACTGTCTGGATGGCCTGCTCATGCCTCGACTCCGCTTTCTTTTTCAAAGCTGCAAGCTCCTCCTCTGCCTGTCCAACGACAGTGTTCTCTGTACTGTGTGCACGTTCTTCGGCTGCTTTCATATCAGATGCCGCCTGTTCACCTGCGGTTATTTCCGCTTTTCTGATAATCTCCTCCGCCTCTTTCTCAGCTTCGCTGATGATGTTCTGTGCACGGACGGATGCGTCTTTTATTTTCTGCTGTGCTTTTGCCTCCGCCTCTTTCACTGCCTTGATCGTTTCCTGGATCATCTGATCACCGCCTCTCTGCATATCCAAATTGTACCACAACTTTTTATCTAAAACAATGTTTATTATGCAATTTAACGAAAAATATATTCTTTTTGCGTCAAAAAATCGTCAAATTCGTTATATTTTTACCATTTTTTCGCAAACTTTTTATTTGTTTATTCTGTTCATATTTTTTGTTTTTATTCACAAAAAATGTTCCACACAGCACAAAAAAGCCATCTGCCAGATGAAATCACTTTTTACGTTTTCATCTGGTAAATGGCTTTTGATCTTCTGGCTTTTGATTCTCTTTACATTTGCTGCCTGTCAGTTATATATATAATTTGCGTAATCTTCGCTTCCAAGGTTTTCTGCGTCGATCCATGCAGGGTCAAGTAAAACTTTTTTCTCAATTTTTGTTTCTTTCTTCGGTGCGGTGGACTGAATGGCTGCCCACATGGTCTGATATCCCATTGCATACGGATTCTGTGAAAGAACTCCAAGCTCCTGTCCGTTTTTAATTGCTTCCTGCTGTTTGCTGGTGGCATCCACACCTACCATGGCAACTTTATTCTCACCGTTGTCTTTATTTACTTCCAGAAACATCTCGGAAACATTGGCATTGGTGCAGAAAACTCCATCCAGTGCAGGATATTTATCCAGAACTTCTTTCATCGCTTCTTTCATATCATCAACCTGATCAGAATATACAGTTTCTACAACTTTAATGTCTGTATAATTTGCGATATTATCCAGAAATCCCTTTACACGCTCCTGTGAACTCTGGGTCTTCTCCTGTGCGGAAAAAATTGCTACATTTCCCATTTTTCCAATGGCGCTTCCAAGCTTATATGCAGCGTACTTACCAATCTGTGTATTGTCTGTTCCCCGAAAAGCTCTGACCAGTTTCGTATCGCTGACATTAGAATCAAATGCGATCACAGGAATGCCGTTTTCTTTGGCAGCTTCCAGCTGTGCCTGGCAGGAATCCATGTCTCCGGCAGAAAGGCATACTACAGATGGATTCTCGGCAATTACCGCATCAAGAGTATTGATCTGACTTTCTACATCTTCCTCGTTATCCGGTCCTTCGAAAGTCATTGTGATCTGCTTGTCTTTCTTGAAGCCGTATGCCTCATTCACATCTTTGACAGCAGCTTCCATTCCTTCTTTCACTTTATCCCAGAATTCGCCTTTTTTGCATTTGCTGACAACAGCTATTCTGGCACCTTCTTCAATAGAAAGGTTATCGTCGATCTCCGGGATGAGTGGACTCTTTTTCTCTTCTGCTTTCTTGGCTTCCGGGGTTTCCTGGGCATCTGCTACAAGCGGTGCAACAAGCTTCTCTGCTTCTTCTTTCTGGCATCCTGTCAGCAGGGTTACCGTAGCCAACAAGGCTACCGACGCTACTGCAGCTCTTCTCATTTTAATCTCCTCTTCCTCGCTGGTTACTGTTCTTCATCGTCTGCATTATCCGTCTACAGTAACTTATACTTTACAAAACTCTTACATTTGGTTACTCGCTTTTTACATTATACACTTTTTCGCTTTTCCGTCCAGAGTTTTTACAGTTTTTTCACAAAATCCAGAAATGCAGTTCCCTGCGGCTCTGTTTCAAATTTCATTATTTTTCCTGTTTTCGGGTGTTTAAATTCCAGACCGCAGGAACATAAGCCAAGAGAAGTACCTTTTTCCCCTGAAGGGTTGTATTTTCGGTCTCCAAGAAGAGGAATTCCCGCATGTGAAAGCTGTACACGGATCTGGTGATGACGTCCTGTTTCCAGTTTGATTTTAAGAAGAGCACGGGATTTTCCATTCATTTCTTTTTGATCAAGGACTCTATAATGGAGAATTGCTTTTTTTGCTCCAGGTGTATTTTCCGGTACTGCCTGAGACATGTTGGCTTTTCCGTTTTTTTTCAGATAGTCAATAAAAATTCCTTCCTGCTTTCCTGGCACACCTTCAGTTACTGCCAGATAATATTTACCTGCGCCGCCTGCCATTATCTGTTTGCTTAGATTCCCTGCTGCTCCCTGAGTTTTTGCAAATACAAGGACACCTTCCACCGGTTGATCCAGGCGATGGACCACTGCCAGATATGGAATCTTTCCAGGTGTTTTCTGTGCCAGATAGTTCTTCAGGGCACTTTCCATATCCATGGTTCCGATTCTCGCTGCCTGTACCGGCATTCCCGACGGTTTCCTGCATACAAGAATTTCTTTATCTTCATATAAAATATTTTCGTTGATCTGATTGTTCCACATATGTTTTCACCACTGCTGTTATTTTTGGGTTTCCTTTCTTCATGAAGTATAACGGAAGATATCGATACTGGCAACTGGTAAATATAACAATTAACATAACAGAAAATGAGACGGTCATCACTTTTTACTTTAATAATTTCAAAAATGATGACCGTCTCAACACTCTTCGTTATTCAATTTTTCTTCCTCTTTGTTTTTTGAATAATGTTTTCTGGTTATATGATTTTCTGTCAACCGAAATTTCTGATTTTATATGATTATAAAATAATTTCGATTCTCTTTATTCAATTTTATACACTTTTCTTTTTCTACGTTCTCTCTTCTTTTTTATTTCCTGCTCATAAGCGATTGATATATGTAAGTATATCTTTTCGATTATTTAGAAAGTTGTATAGGATTGAAATCGTTTTTTCCGAAGTTCGATTTCCTTTTTTGAAGAATTTCGGTGGTTATACTTCTTTCTGTTTCCTCAACAATTCTGGACTTAACTTCTTAAATTCAAAACCGTTTGTCATCTCTGTACTTCGTGATCTGCTGATTCAAATCGACCTATTGGGATTTTCTCCTCTGCAGTTCTTTAAAGTATCCTGAAAAAAGTTCCTGCCCGTTTCTTCGATCTTAATATCCTATCAGATATTCTTCTGATGCAAAGCTTCAATCCATATCCTGATGAATCTGATATGCATTTCAAAGTATCGTTCTCATCTTCACTTCTGTTCCTGGAATCTCTTCTTTCCAACGAACCGGTGAGCTGAGGGTTTTACTCTTTCGGGAAATATTTCTTTACATATTTCCTGAAATCTTTGTCTCAGGTGTGTGACAGTTGTTCAATATGAGTTACCGATTCTATATTACCTGAAATACTGATTTCCTTAACTTTCTTATTTCTCTCATCTTAACTTCAGTTAAAATATAAGTAAGATTTAAGAGGTTCTTATTTATATCTTATGAGAGAAATGATTGTGTTCTTAAGGGTTATCATTATGTGATATGTATCAGGTCTTTCTTGCAGGAAATCCGGTTCCTGTCACTCTCATATTGATGGATGTGATTGTTATGTTCCCACTGGAATCACCTTTTCCTTTCTTCATCCTTTCATGTGCATCTATGCTATGAATTGAATGAATTTCTGATTTTTTAATTTCTTTGTTTTGTTTTTTCTCTTGATCTTTTTGATGTTCTTATAATACCATCGTCAGTTCGCTTTGTCAATACATTTTTAAATTTTTTCTTTAATATTTTTGTCATTCTTCGTTTTATGTGTATATATTTTATTATTTATTTATATTTTTTATTATTTTCTGTAAATTCTTTTTTATCAGCCTACAGACGGTTTTTTGTGGTCTGTAACTTCCCAGTAGCCATTTTGTGTTATCTATCATTATCCTCCCCTCTGATCCTGTCGTAAATTTCCTGGTTTGATTTAACAGAGCGCTTACCGGTAGTCTGTTTATAGGATAGCACATGTCCGATAACTGGCTTTAACTTAATCTTTTCGATAAAAATCCCCAGGCAGGTTATTGTCTGAATGACATTTCTCCTGACTGGGGATTTGTTTTTTATTTTCTACATTTATTACATTAACTTTAAGTCAAATTGCCTGAAGCAACTTACTTCCATCAAGAACAGCCACCGGTGATAATAAAAGTACCGGAAAACACTGTCCCTATTGAAGTTTAATCAGAAACGTATACTTCTCGCCTGCCTGGAGCTGGAAAGAATCTTCTGCGCAGGTCAGATCACCGTCATCTGAAACATAGTAAATCTTCTCAATTCCTTTATCGCAGTTCATAGCATAACGACCGGAAACATCCGGAACAGACTGAACCATCATCCACTTTTTTCTGCCCTCCAGCATTACGGTAGTCATATCCTCCGTCTTTATCTCAACCGGATCCTTTCTTCCGATTTCGACACTTTCCGTATCTTCAAACACCGCTCCGGTTGCCAGTTCTTTTACCACAACATGATAAGTTCTTCGAACGGTCCCTTCTGCATCCTCTTCATCCGCATGCTCTGCAGAGCATTCATAGCGCCCATCCTCTTTATCCAGCATTTTTTCCGAACCATCCGCATAGACAAGCGTCACAGAGCAGACATCCAGATCACTTAAATACTCCAAAAATGCGACCGGTACAGTCTCCAGCTCCGAATCTGGCTTCAAAATCACAGAAGTAAGAGCAACTTCTGTTGCTGCTTTGTTTTCCGTCTCTTCTTCCCCGGTCTCAGATGGTTCAGTCTGCTGCTGTGCAGCAGCAATCGACGCAGTATACCCCAGTTCCTTATATTTCTCCGCATTTGAAATCACAAGAACATAATCTGAGGAATCCTTTGTATTCAGTACAAGAGTCCTATTATTTTCATCAAAGCTCATTACATCCTGTACCGAATCAGCATCCACTACTTTATTTTCTTCTGAATCAAAACGATATAAGCACACATCCTTCTGTTCCAGGGCCTGATTAAAAAAAATGGAATATTGCATTTCTGAATCGTCCCTGATATGAACAAGATAAACCTCATCATGAGAAATGAGCGAAAGCAATTCTTCCCGCTCCTGAACAGGAAGAAATTCTGAAACCGGTATAAAAACGTTTTTCTGCGGAAGAACAATTTCTACCTGAGGATTCGATGTATCCGATGCATCTGCACTGTCCGGCTGTTCCACGCTGGTCTCCCCATCATTCAGAATCTCCTCTGCTTCCTGACTGCCCACATCTTCTCCATCACTTATGTCTTCCGGTGCGATCTCGCTTACTTCTCCTACGGCACCTGCTGCCATACGGACTTTCGTTGTATGGCGACCTGTGTTATATACATACCACGCATACGTTGCGGAAACGACCGCAAAAAGAGCGATCAGAAGGGCAAACGTACCTGTGGTGAGTCTGTTTTTTAATTTTTTTCTGCTGGAAATCTCTGACTTGTTATTCTCATCAGAAATAATAATCGGCACCTCCATTTCATTCACCTGATAATTGTGTATATTTTACAGAATTTTACATTTTTATATATTATCATACCATATTCCCGTATTTTCAGCAATTTTTCCATGGCACAGTTTTTTAATTTTTTATTACATTTTGTCGAAAAAGGCCGACGATCTTCGCATCGTCGGCCTTTCGAAAAATATTCTGTATTTTATTTACGGTTGTAATTGATCAGACAGCCTTTGAGAATGATCTCTCTCTCATCGTCCGTAAGCTCGCCAAGTGTTACCTCGAACTCTTTCAGGGTGTCTCCGTCAACGGTGTAGCCTTTGATCACGTCTGCTTTTTCCTCAACTGCTTTACGGATTCCCGGGAAGAACAGGAAGTCTCCGTTCTTAAACGGAAGGTCTCCGGCAGGGATCAAAAATGGAAGCATACCCCAGTTGATCAGGTTGGAACGATATCTCTTGGTTGCATACTCATTGGCAATGTTTGCCCAGCCGCCAAGTACCTTCTGGCAGGATGCTGCCTGCTCTCTGGCAGAACCGTCGCCAGGTTTCACTGCAAAAATAGTGCTTCCTACACCAAGGTTGGTCTTGTCTACATCCGGATATGTCTTGTTGATGGTCTGGATCACCGGTTTCAGTTCTGGAACAGCTTCTGCCGGACAGTTGCCTGCCTGGATCGCCTTCTGTGCTGCCTGGATCGCCTTCGCACGGCCAACGTACTCCGGATCTTTTCTGGAGAGTGTGAACTCTGCAAGTCCGAGCGGATTGGAACGGTAAGAAGATGTCTCACCAGATGGGATCAGCTCGTCGGTTGTGGTAACCGGATCATGGATCTCGGAAACAACTTTCAGGATCAGATTGTCTGCAAGTGCAGCCATTTCCGGCCAGTCTTTGATGTTCGGTCCAAACTGGATCTCTACGCTCGGATCTGCTACGCCCTTGCTGTCAAATACACGGTTCTCATAAATAGATTTGTCAAAGTAATATTTATGCTCGGAATAGCTTCCGTCAAACTCCTCTGCAGATGTAAGGAATCCCTTGTTTGCTGCTGTAGCTGCAATGGAACGTGCATCCATAAGTGCAACAGAGGAAATCTGGCCGTTCTGGATCTTGGAGCCTTCACGGTTCGGGAAGTTTCTGGTTGTGTGACGGATACTGAACGCATTGTTTGCAGGTGTATCGCCGGCACCGAAGCATGGTCCGCAGAATGCGGTTTTGACAACTGCACCTGTTCCGATAAGTTCTGCAAGGACACCATTCTTAGCCAGCTCCATGTAGATCGGGGTACTTGCCGGATATACACTTAAGGTAAAGGCATCGTGGCCAATGTTTTTGCCTTTGAGGATGTCTGCTGCTGCACAGATGTTCTCGAATCCACCACCGGCACAGCCGGCGATGATTCCCTGCTCAACATAAAGCTTGCCATCAACTACCTTGTCTCTTAATGTGAACGGAACTTTTCCATCCAGGCTTACCTGTGCTCTCTTCTCCACGTCTGCGAGAATGTCGTCCAGGTTCGCTTTCAGTTCGTCGATGGTGTAGGTGTTGCTCGGGTGGAACGGCATTGCGATCATTGGTTTGATCTCACTGAGGTCGATCTCCACGCAGCCGTCATAGTATGCAACATTGCCTGGTTTCAGTTCTTTGTAATCTTCCGGTCTTCCGTGGATCGCATAGAACTCCTCGATCTTCGCGTCTGTCTGCCAGATGGAGGAAAGGCAGGTGGTCTCTGTTGTCATAACGTCGATTCCGATACGGAAATCTGCGCTTAAGTTGGCAACGCCTGGTCCTACGAACTCCATAACTTTGTTCTTCACATAACCATTGGCAAAAACTTCTCCAATGATGGCCAGTGCAACGTCCTGCGGTCCTACGCCCGGGCGTGGTGTGCCTTTCAGGTAGATAGCTACAACGCCTGGCATATTGATGTCATAAGTCTGACAGAGAAGCTGTTTAACAAGCTCCGGTCCGCCCTCGCCCATAGCCATGGTTCCAAGTGCTCCGTATCTTGTATGGCTGTCGGAACCGAGGATCATCTTTCCGCCGCCTGCAAGCATTTCTCTTGCAAACTGATGGATAACTGCCTGATGAGGCGGTACGTAAACTCCGCCGTACTTCTTGGCACAGGTGAGTCCAAACATATGGTCATCTTCATTGATGGTTCCGCCTACTGCACAGAGAGAGTTGTGGCAGTTGGTCAGTACATATGGTACCGGGAATTTCTCAAGTCCTGAAGCTCTTGCAGTCTGGATAATTCCTACAAATGTGATATCATGGGAAGTCAGTTTGTCGAATTTGATCTGAAGTTTCTCCATGTTATCCGATTTATTGTGAGCCTTGAGAATAGAATATGCGATGGTATTCCTGGCAGCCTCTTCTTTCGCTACAGGCAGGTTCGCCTGGTTCTCAGGAATGATTTCCTGGCCGTTCTGAAGATAGACACCGGTATCGTAAAGTTTCATTTCGGTTCCTCCAATCTATTATAATTCTTTTTTCACAATTTCGTTTATTATAGAGGATTTTTACACATTAGTCAATAAAAGTGAAGCGGCCCGGTGCATTGTTTTATGTACAAAACAGGAATCCGCCCTGAACTTTACTTTCCCTGCAAAATCCGCTATACTGAAGGGCATGTCAGACGATCGATCCAAAAACTTCTGCCGGCCTGGGCAGTTACGATACGGAGGTAATATTTATGTTTCGTTTATGGGGAAAAATATGGAAAGATAATCATATGCTGCAGGACACGGTAGTCTGTGATGACAGCGATGATACCAGAACACACAAGATTTTTCACGGACTTGAGGAAATCTGCTATCAGATGGATCTGGGAAACCCGATCTGGCTGGATGCCACGGTGCGGGATTTCAAGAAACATGACAAGGCACGTTTTTATCAGGATAATTTCATTGAACATATTGAATTTGATTATCTGGAGATCCAGGTGATCGAGGAAGATTGAAGCAAACGCAGGAAAGCTATAAATGCTTATCCTGCGTTTTCTTTTTTCAGAAGTTTCCGATCTGGGAAGTATATTCATCAATGCGCTCCAGAAGCTCCTGATTGGAGTAATTCGTTTCCCTGCATATATAGGCGCAGAGCATTTCTGCGGCAAACATTCCTGCAACATAGGAATTATAGAATTCACTGCTGTCACCTCTGGCAGTCAGTACCACATCCGCGAACTTGGCTGCTTCGCAGGTAGGTTTGTCTGTCAGAAGGATAATGGAAGCCCCCTGCTTATGTACCATCTCCGCAGTGAGATACATCAGCCTGGAATACCGGGAATAGGTGATAAAAACCGCCGCATCGCCTTTCCCCAGGTCGCTGGCAAAGTCAAACATGTTCTGCCCGTGGCTTCCGTAATTGTATACGTGGGGAAGCGTCTGCCGCAGGATCGTATTCAGAAATTCCCCCACACAGGTAGATCCTCTTGAAGAAAAAATGTATTTCACCCCACTGTTGATGAGAATACTGCTGGCCTTACGGTACTGTTCTTCGGTATTACTGGCAATGGTGCTCTGTATATTGCTGAGGGTATAGGCGCATA
Source organism: Blautia sp. MCC283 (assembly GCF_018785565.1). Lineage (NCBI taxonomy): Bacteria > Bacillati > Bacillota > Clostridia > Lachnospirales > Lachnospiraceae > Blautia > Blautia sp. MCC283. Next base: position 324,910 of record NZ_WQQB01000045.1, read on the forward strand.
CCGTATCCTGGACTGTTGCCTTGTGCTCTTTTTTCTTGATCGCCTCAATGCGCTCCGCGGGGATGAGAATTCCGGTGTCCACATCTCTGGACTGTTCTGCATAAGTTTCCCGCAAAAAATTCTGAAAATCCGGATATCCGGTAAATCCCAGCGTCTTGGTAAGCCGGATCACGGAGGAATAACTCACATTCAATTCTCCGGCCAGCTCTGTTGATGTCATAAAACAGCATTTCTGCAGATTCTCAAGGACGTAATCCGCAACCTCTTTTTCCTTTGGTGTCAGCTGTGCTGAAATGATCAGATTCTGTAACCGATTCTCCATGAAATATCCTCCCCGTCATAATTATCACTGGTCACAGCAGTTTGGGAAACCTGCATGTTTCAGTTTTTTTATTTTATCACAGGCTTATGTGAAAACGCCCAAAAAGATATAAATATTTTTGTATATATTTTTATGAATAAAATTATTTACTTTTCAGATATAGCATGATATACTCACCTCATCAGATAAATAATATTATTCTTAAATCAAATAGAAAAAATATTTATTTTCAAAGGAGTGGTAACAATGGCAGATAAAAAGTATAATCCTTATGACAATATGCTCTCTGTCCTGAAGCAGTCTGCAGAGGCTCTTGGTCTCAGCTACGAAGATTACGCAACACTTTGCTACCCGGAACGTGAACTTAAGGTTTCTATCCCGATCCGTATGGATGACGGCTCCATTAAGGTATTCGAGGGATACCGTGTTCAGCATTCCAGCGCACGTGGACCGTGCAAGGGCGGCATCCGTTACCATCAGAATTCCGATATGGACGAAGTAAAAGCGCTTGCAGCCTGGATGTCCTTTAAATGTGCGGTTGTAAATATTCCTTACGGCGGTGCCAAGGGGGGAATCAAAGTTGATCCGTCCAAGCTTTCCAGAGCGGAGCTTATACGTCTTACCCGTCGTTATACCACACGTATCCTTCCGATCATCGGACCAGATAAGGATATTCCTGCACCGGATGTTAATACAAATGGCGAGGTTATGGCATGGATCATGGACACTTACAGCATGTTTACCGGCCATACGGTTCCAGGTGTTGTTACCGGAAAACCCATCGAGATCGGCGGCTCCGTAGGCCGTGTGGAAGCTACCGGACGTGGCGTTACCATCATCGCCTACCAGTGCATGGAAAAAAACCACATTGATCCGGCAAAAGCATCCATCGCTGTTCAGGGTATGGGAAATGTCGGCGGAACTGCCGCTGAGATCTTTTATAAGAATGGACAGAAAGTTGTTGCGGTCAGTGATTACACCGGCGGTCTTTACTGTGAGGACGGACTTGATATTCCGGCGATCCGTAAATTTATTTCCGAAGGAAATACTCTCGATAAATACGAGGCAGAGGGCGTTTCCCATATTACCAACGACGGCCTGATCACATGCAAATGCGACGTTCTGATCCCGGCCGCCCTTGAGAACCAGATCACAGAAGATAACGCAGGACGCATCCAGGCTAAACTTATCATCGAGGCAGCCAACGGACCGACTTCTGTTGAGGCAGATGAGATCCTGAATTCCAGAGGAATCATCGTATGCCCGGATATCCTTTCCAATGCAGGCGGTGTTGTTGTCTCCTACTTCGAGTGGGTTCAGAACATCCAGAACCTTACCTGGGATCTTGATGAAGTTAACAAGATGCTTCAGAAGATCATGCTTACCGCATTTAACGAAGTTTATGCTCTCAGCCAGGAGAAGAACGTAACGCTCCGTATGGCTGCATACATGGTTGCCATCAAGAGAATCACCACTGCAGGCAAACTCCGCGGCGGCCCGATCTCCATGGGCTGATAACCAGTCCGCAGAGTCAGACAGCCAAAGAATCCTTATCTTACACAAATACACAAAAAAATCTCCGGCAGGATACCAGGAACCGTATCTGCCGGAGATTTTTTCATCATATTATATATCACACCGTAATTCCGGTATCGCCGTGTGTCATTCTCTGAACTTCCGGCGTCCACTTCTACTCCTTCATAAATTCTCTTATGATCTCCCTCATGATCTCTTCCTCCTCCGGAGAAAGCATCTTGCTGAAATGGCTTCCTGTTGCCGCAGTCTGACGGATGCTCCTTGTGATCCGATCCACGATCTCTTCCTGCAAAACGGGATCTGTCTTCTGGGGAACTGGAATTTCTTCCACCCAGGTCCGTACCTGTTCCACGTAATCTGCAAGGGAAGCCATCACAAGTTCTTCTTTGTAGGAAAAATCCAGTCCCTGTCTCAGAAGCAGCAATGTCACAGGCACAGCTGCACCAATATACAGATAAAGCATAGGCAGACCTTCCCCAGGTTCCAGCCTGCTGTTAAGGATCACAGAAAGGACCAGAAGAAACGTACATAGCAGAGACGGATACCACACAAAACGGTTCATTCTGTGCCAGAGCCTGTCTCTTGACTTCCACAGGTTCAGCCATTTTTCTTTGAGATTCTGTAATCGCTGTGTATTTCGGATCATTCTTCTGTAGGTAAGGTTTGTTGCCAGCATCCCAAGGCCACCGATACATCCCATGGATGTCATGACGTAAAGCGGAATGTTCAGCTTCATGATCATCTCCAGCATAAGCCCCTCCCTTTTCACTGCCCGCAGTACCCACACGTCATTCTGTTTTGCTTTACAACGCACCGGATACCGGTTCCGGACGCACTGCTCATTGCTTTAGGAATATTATACTTCTATATCGCCTGGCTGGAAAGAATTTTCGTTCGTCAAATGATCGCCTGGTTTTCGGTCTTTTTACATTTCCTGCAGTGCTTTGACTACATTTTCAAATTTCATGAAATGAGAAGCTTTTACAAGGATGGTGTCTCCTTTTTTTACATAGGTGTTCAGATTTTTAAGAAGGCTTTCCAGATCGTTTTCCTGGATAACTGTCAGGTCCGGATTGGTCTCGGATGCCTTTTTCGCAATGTGTGCCGCAAGCGGTCCAACACAGATGCAGGCGTCGATCTTACAGTGACCTGCATGAACGCCAACGCCTTCATGAAGTGCAACTTCGTCGGTTCCAAGCTCGCCCATATCTCCAAGAATGGCAACTCTTCTTCCAAGTCCGTCCTGCAGAACATCCAGAGATGCCTTCATGGACATGGGGTTTGCGTTGTAGCAGTCATCTACGATCAGGAACTTGTCGGTCTCGATCATATTGAATCTTCCGCTGACCGGCTCCAGGCTTTCGATACCCTTTTTGATCTGCTCTGCATTCAGTCCGTAAAGTCTGCCGATGGCTGCTGCTGCCAGCGCATTGGAAACCATATGGCGTCCTGGCATTGGGATATCTACATGGAATTTCTGGAACTCTCCGTTCTCTGCCATTTTTCCCTTCAGACAGATGTCACAGCTCATTCCTTTCAGTCCACGGCTCTCCACATTTTCACAGGTGACAGAAGCATTTTCTCCGTTTCCAAAAAATACCGGCCGGATACCATTGTATTCTTTTACTGTGGAAAGCTTATCGTCATCACCATTGAGTACGATATTTTTCTTCACATATTTAAAGATCTCTGTTTTTGCTTTCAGGACACCGTCTCTGTCTCCAAGATTTTCCAGATGGCAGGTTCCGATGTTTGTGATCACGCAGGTGTCCGGTTTCGCGATCTTTGCAAGGCGGGTCATCTCGCCGAAGTCACTGATTCCCATTTCCAGGACCGCAATCTCATCCTCGTTACGGAGACGGAATACAGTCAGCGGAAGTCCCAGTTCATTGTTGAAATTCCCCTGGGTTTTCAGGGTGCGGTATTTCTCTTTCAGGACAGAGGCGATCACCTCTTTTGTGCTGGTTTTTCCAACACTTCCTGTGATTCCCACAACCGGAATATCAAGCTGCTCCAGATAAAACTCCGCAATGTCCTTCACTGCCTGAAGGGAAGATTCTACCTGAATGTACGGATAGTCAGCACCTTCAAGAACCCTCTCGGATAAGGTTGCAAGTGCACCTGCTTCCATCACCTGGGGAATAAAGCGGTGGGCATCCACACGCTCTCCTACTACCGGAACAAAAAGACCGCCTTTTTCTACTTTACGGCTGTCTGTTGTGATGGCAGTCACTTCTTCCTGAAGTTTTTCCTGCGGGCCATGGTAAGTACCATTGCAGACTTTTGTGATATTTTCCAATGTAAGATTTTTCATGAATAAAATCCTTTCTTTTGCCAGAAACTCCTCCTGTTGTATTTACAGCATTTCAGAGATCAACATGTTCTGAAACTGCTTCGGTCAACAGGAGGAGTTATGGTCAGATATTTTATTTGCTGTATTTTTTAAGAGAAATGCGGATCAGCTCTTCACAGAGATCCGGGTAATCAATTCCCAGAACTTTTGCTTCCTGCGGGATCAGGCTGGTCGGTGTCATTCCCGGAAGTGTGTTTGCTTCCAGGCAGTACATGTCGCCGTTTTCCTTCATCATGAAGTCAAAACGTGCGTAGCCTTCGATGCAGAGAGCTTTTGCACCGGCCTCCGCATAGTGCTGCATCTTCTCTGTCAGTTCCGGAGAAATCTCAGCCGGACAGGTCTCTACTGTGGAACCTGCCTGATATTTGTTCTTATAATCGTAGAAGCCCTGCTTCGGTGCGATCTCGATAATTGGATAAGCTTTGCCATCTACAACTGCAACAGAAAACTCCCGGCCTTTGATGTATTCCTCAACAACGACTTCATCCTCATAAGAATAGGCACCGTCAATGGCATCCTCATATTCTTTCTGGTTGTTTACAATATAAACACCTACACTGGAACCACCGCAGCATGTTTTTACAACAACAGGAAATTCCATGCCAAGATCCTGGATATTTCTTGTACAGTTTTCTTTCAGCATGGAAACACCCTTGGGTGTCGGTACCTGGTCCATAAGAAAGATCTTCTTGGTGAGGCCTTTATCCATGGCAAGGGCACTGCTTAAGTATCCGGTTCCTGTGTAGCGGATTCCCAGAAGATCGAAAGTTGCCTGAACCTTTCCGTCTTCTCCGTTAGAGCCATGAAGACCCATGAATACAATGTCAGCAGCCTGACACAGTTCCAGGACATTCGGTCCGAAAAAGCTTCTTCTTGTTCGTTTGATCTCTTCGATATCATCGTCAAAGCTTCTCATATATTCCGCTGCGGAATCTACTTCATAATCTTTATCTCCGAAAGGTTCATCCCAGTCTACCGGCTCCAGGCCACAGAAAATATCTACGAGAATGGCATTGTGTCCTTTCTGACGAAGTGCCTTGCATACACCGGTTCCGGTTACGATGGAGATTTCTCTCTCTGTACTGGTTCCACCTGCCAATACAACGATATTCATACTTTCATCTCCCTTGATAATTTTATGTTTTCTTTCTTCGTATTCTTTTAATATTTCTTTTAGTCTCTTATTCATAAACTACGATCGGTACTCCTACGCTAATATTATTGTAAATGATTGCAGCCTGATCCTTCGGGGTATTTACGCACCCATGAGAACCATTGGTTATATAGATCTGTCCGCCATACTGTGAACGCCAGCTTGCATCATGGATTCCAACTCCCCCGGAAAACGGCATCCAGTATGTAACCGGCGACGCATATCCAGGTCCTTTGAGGACCGCCGGTGAACGCATGGCATCCAGCGCAAAGCATCCGGTTGGTGTGGCATGTCCCTTTCGCACACAGCCGGTAACTACCGGTGTATCTACCAGAAGCTGTCCATCTTTATAAAATACCATTCTCTGGTTGGTCAGGTCAATTTCTACATAGGTATTTCCAATATCATTGGTATCTCTGCAAAGGCCACTGTAAGCATAAGCAGGCTGTCTTACTTCTGTAGTTCCCGCAAGGATTGCATTATAAAGCCATTCCGTCTCTGTTGTCTGGTCGATAGCCCAACCATAATCACCGCCCTGGATGGTCTTCTGACGGCCATCGTAAGTAGTAAATGTCCTGGTGCATCCAAACGTATCATATTTATAACCCAGGCTGTTTACATATGCCGCAACCTGATTTTTATCTACAGAATAATCTCCGTTTGCGTCTTTAACAAGCCAGTCCTTAATAGTATTCCGGTCAAGCTGCTCGGAACGGTCTGAAAAATCATATGTGATCACACAGCTGGTAAGCTTGTTCATCTGGTCACATTCTTTTTTCAGGGTTTTGTCGTCTTTATATACGGATGGTTTTTTATAGCAGTTGTTTTTTTCCAGGCTGACTGTTACATCTCCGGCAGAAACTGCTTTTCGGATCACTTTCTGCACTTTCTTGGTGTCCAGTGTGGTTCCTTCTTTTTCCGGCTGGATCTCATAAGACTCGCCAGTGTCTTTAATGCATGCATCTACAGGTTTCTCCATCTTGTCTTTCTGCATACATTTCAGTTTTTTTACGGTTTCTGTCAGCTTGTTCTGATCTTCATAAGTGGTATCTGTTGCCAGTGTATATTTTTTCTTCTGATTAAATGCAAGGAACCATTTATAACGGTCCTGCTTTTTGATCAGTTTCCTGGCTCCGCCATCCGGTTTGTAGACCAAACCTGCTTCTTTTGCGGTAATGCTCTCTTTTCCGTTGTTTCTTGTTTCCACAGTAAGGACATATGCCTGCACTTCTTTTGCAAGAAGTTTCTCAGTTTCGTCTGCAGTTTTATAGGAGCAGTTAAAACCGTTTACCTGTGATCCCGGTAAGAAATGATCTGTAAAATAATGCACACCGTATCCATAAGCTGCTGCTGTAAAGATCAGCAGGATTATGATCAGTGCAATGATCACCTTTTTGCCGGTTTTCATTTTTTCTTTTTCCTCACCCATGATCTCTCTCCGATAGTTATGACTGCCCGGTATTACGTACGCTGAAATACCGGGCAGTCTGATGTGATCGATTTATTTCTCCAGAAGTTTTTCCACACTTACAAGCTTCACACAGAGAACAAATACCTCTGCTGCCTTGCCAAGTTCCTCAACGCTTGGATAGCTTGGTGCAATACGGATGTTGCTGTCTTTCGGATCCTTTCCATATGGATAGGTTGCTCCGGCGCCAGTCATGACAACACCTGCTTCTTTTGCTTTGGCAACAATGGCTTTCGCACAGCCTTCCATTGCATCAAAGGAAATGAAATATCCACCGTGAGGTTTCGTCCACTCACCGATTCCAAGTCCGTTAAGTTCTTTATCCAGTGTTGCAAGAACAAGCTCGAATTTCGGACGGAGAATATCTGCGTGTTTTCTCATATGCTCATGCAGTCCGTTGATATCTTTGAAGAAGCGAACGTGACGGAGCTGGTTCAGCTTGTCGTGTCCGATAGTCTGTACAGTCATATATTTGCGGAAGTCATCCAGGTTCGCTTTGGATGCAGCAACTGCTGCGATACCGGAACCAGGGAAGCTTACCTTGGAGGTAGAAGTAAATTTATAAACAATATCCGGATTGCCTGCTTTCGCACACTCATCAAGGATCTCAAGAAGGAAATCCTGATTGTCATCATAGAGATGATGAATGCTGTAAGCGTTATCCCAGTAAATACGGAAGTCCGGTGCTGCTGGTTTCAGATGTGCAAAACGCTTAACTGTTTCCTCTGAATAGGTATAACCCTGTGGATTGGAGTATTTCGGAACACACCAGATACCTTTTACTGCCGGATCTTCATTGACGTATTTCTCAACCATATCCATATCCGGGCCTTCCGGAGACATCGGAATGTTGATCATCTCAATGCCGAAAAATTCTGTGATACGGAAATGACGGTCATATCCAGGTACAGGACAGAGGAATTTCACCTTGTCAAGCTTGCACCACGGTGTATTTCCCATAACTCCGTGAGAATAGGAACGTGCAATGGTATCGAACATTACGTTCAGGCTGGAGTTACCATAAATGATGATGTTCTCAGGCTCTACCTCAGACATCTCGCCGAGAAGTCTCTTGGCTTCCGGGATTCCGTCGATGACACCATAGTTACGGCAGTCCACACCGGTCTCACATTTCAGATCTGCATCGCCCGCAAGTACTTCCATCATTTTCATGGAAAGATCAAGCTGATCCGGTGCCGGTTTACCACGGGACATATCCAGTGCCAGACCTTCGGCTTTGATCTCGGCGAACTCACGGTCGAGTTCTTTCTTTAAATCGAGTAGCTCTTCCCTGCTCATCTCACAATATTTTTTCATAAGTTTGCTTCTCCTCTTTTTGTGCACAGTTTCATATCTGCGGTTGCTGTGTTTCTTCTGTTAAAGACTTCTGTCTGTCAGGAATTCTCTGCAAAATCTCTTCCGCAAAAAACAGCCACAGTTTCACGGAAGCGGGAAGCCTCTGCCCCGGCAGAAAATCTCTGCGTACATTTTAGTATGTAAAAGCGCTGTTGTCAAATCTTTCGTGGAAAATTCTGCACTTCTCTTGCACAGCATCCATTTTTCCTCTATACTGGAAAAAACATTATTATGGTGTTTTATGGATTCATGTCCCGATCAGCCGGATCTGGTACAGTAATCTCCGGAAATGCTATATAAAAATGCTATATATATCTTATAAATTTACTATTATGAAAGAGGTATTGATCATCATGTGGATTGCAGATGGATGGAAAGAATATGAAGTTATTGATACATCAAAAGGAGAAAAGCTGGAGCGCTGGGGGGATTATCTTCTGGTTCGTCCGGACCCGCAGGTAATCTGGGATACTCCCCGCAAAAACCGTGGCTGGAAGCATATGAACGGACATTATCACAGAAGCAGCCGTGGCGGCGGTGAGTGGGAGTTCTTTGATCTGCCTCATCAGTGGGAGCTTCATTACAAGGACCTTACTTTTAATCTGAAGCCTTTCAGCTTCAAGCATACAGGACTTTTCCCGGAGCAGGCTGTGAACTGGGACTGGTTCGGTGAAAAGATCCGCAATGCAGGACGCCCGATCAAGGTGCTGAATCTTTTTGCCTATACCGGCGGCGCTACTCTGGCTGCAGCTGCAGCCGGCGCTTCCGTTACTCACGTGGACGCTTCCAAGGGTATGGTGAACTGGGCAAAAGAGAATGCTGCTGCTTCCGGACTTTCCGGTGCGCCGATCCGCTGGCTTGTGGATGACTGCGTGAAGTTCGTAGAGCGTGAGATCCGCAGAGGCAATCATTACGATGCGATCATCATGGACCCGCCTTCTTATGGCCGTGGACCGAAAGGGGAAATCTGGAAGATCGAGGATGCTATTCATCCGCTGATCAAACTTTGTACTAAAATCTTAAGTGATGATCCGTTATTCTTCCTTGTGAATTCTTATACTACGGGTCTTGCTCCGGCGGTGCTGACTTATATGCTGGCTACGGAACTGAAACCGTGGAAAGGTAGTGTGGAGTCACAGGAGATTGGACTTCCTGTGACAGAGAGTGGACTGGTGCTGCCTTGCGGGGCTTCTGGCAGGTGGTGTTCCTCCCGGTAGGATAAGGATTTGGGGCATCCTTATTAGCCTGCACCTTTTTTCCCTTTCTGGGACGCATTTTGTTGGGGGGCGATGGGGTTCCCTTTCTGGGGGACACTTTGGCGTGGGCAGGTTTGCGAGAAGGGGAAGCACTCGGAGTTAGCGAAGGCCGTCTCCCCTTCTCGCGCTCTTCCCCTCCTGGCCACGCAGTTGTTCTGCGTTTTGGTTGGTGTGGGATTGCTGGCGGGGTGATGGATTCTGCTGTGTTGGTTGTGGAGCGTTGTGCCGATTCTGAGGTTGGTGGACGGGAAGGCGGCCCGCTTGCGGGCCTGTTCCCTGGTTGGTCTATCTTTGTAGAACTTTATATTTGTTTTGGAAATATTCTGTGGAGCAGGTAGGTCTGTTCCCTGGCAGGTAATGATTCGCTACTTATTGTTTTTTGCAATTCTGCGGGGGATTTCCTTGATTCAGTTGATATTTTTATTATGAATTATGACTGATTTTTGTTGGGTATCTTTTGATGTTTTCTGATTATTTGTATTGAAACGTTTTTTTGTTGGGTCTATAATGTAGAAAAAAGGAGCGTGATTTTATGAGTACGGAAACTGCAAAAGATACCCTTCCTTTTACCTGCACGCCGGCTTATGACCGGGATGCCTGTAAGGGGTGTGTCTGTTCTACCTGCTATGAGCAGGAGTTTTGTGACCGGTGCAGCTCCTGTGTGGAGCAGGGACATCGGAAAGAACGATGCAATGCTTATGAGGGAGCCTACAATTACTAACAAAAAAAGGATCTGAAAAAGGCAGAACTATTTGTGAAATCTCGCCTTTTACAGATCCTTTTTATTATTATCCACCACCCAACAGATCGGCACAGCCTCCCCTTCTCGACACCCCCGAATCCCGCACCCTGTCAGAACATTCACGCCCACCACAACGCAGAACAGCGGCGTGGCCAGGAGGGGAAGAGCGCGAGAAGGGGAGACGGCCTTCGCAACTCCGAGTGCTTCCCCTTCTCGCAAATTACCGCCTTCCAAAAGGCCGAACCTTTATCCCCAAAATAAAAAATTATAAAAAAAAAGAGACCGTCAGACCAATAAAGTCCAACAGCCTCAAAAAAGAAAAAAACTCTTTTTATTCTTACACTTTTTTATTTATTCTTAACTTTCTCAAGCATCTCCTCAGCTCTCTCAATCTCACTCTTCTCATCCTTCGGAAGAACAATATTAAGAATAATCGCAAACACCGCTGCCGGTACAATACCGGAACCACCGAAGATCAGACTGATAGCCTGTGGCAGATGCACAAGGATCGCTGTATTGGAACCAAGTCCATAGCCAAGACCCAGTGCAACAGAAACGATGGTAACGTTTCTTGGTCCTACCGGCCACTTGGTGATCAGCTGGATACCACTGACAACGATCGATGAGAACATCATAACAGCAGCGCCGCCCAGAACACTCTGCGGCATGATAGAGATCAGCGCAGCCAGTTTCGGGAACAGTCCACATGCGATCAGGAAGATTCCACCAGTAGCGATACAGAAACGGTTTACAACCTTATTCATGGCAACCAGACCAACGTTCTGGCTGAAGGAAGTATTCGGCAGTACACCGAACAGTGCTGCAAAGGAAGAACCAAGACCGTCACACATAACACCACCGGAAAGCTCTTTATCAGTAGCTTCTCTTCCAAGACCACCCTCTGTGATTCCGGAAATATCACCAACAGTCTCCACTGCAGTTACAATAAACATGATCAGGATCGGCACGATGGCACGTGCGTCAAATACCCATTTTACAGGCATAAGTGCAGGTACTGCAAACCATTTTGCCTGTGCAACCTTATCCCAGTTCAGAACCCAGGCTTTTGTAGCTTCTACAGTGGCACCTGTATCATCTACATATGTAAATGTTGTTGGAAGTACCAGTGCCATGATACTTACCAGAATATATCCCACGATAATACCGATGAGGATCGAAGAAAAGCTTGTGAAACCTTTTGTTCCGTGCTTCAGTGCAATGATCACGATCAGAACCACAAAACCTACGAAAAGGTTTTCCAGAGAACCGTAATCCTTTGCGGAGCTTCCGCCTCCAAAGGAGCTGATTCCCACACCGATCAGTGAAAGACCAATTGAAAGTACAACGGTACCGGTTACAACAGACGGGAAAAATTTTCTCAAAGGTTTCAGAAAGCTTCCCAGAACCGTCTCAAAAAGACCGCCGATAAAACATGCTGCCATGATCGCGCCGTAGGCTACGACACCATTTCCCATGACTCCGGCAACGCTCTGACATACGCCGATGAAACCTGAACTTGTTCCCATAACGATAGGAAGCTTGCCACCGACCGGTCCGATCGTAAAGACCTGTACAAGTGTAACAATTCCTGCGATCAGCATTGCATTCTGAAGTAATGCAACCTGAAGATCCCCTCCTGCTTCAATTCCGCAGGCTGCCGTGATGATAAGAAGCGGGGTAAGGTTACCCACAAACATGGCAAGCACGTGCTGCAGTCCAAGGGGAATTGCCACCTTAAGAGGTGGGCGTCCGTCCAGCTCATAAGGGCTGGCTGTGTTTTTCTCCTGTTTTTCCATAATGAATCCATCCTTTCTTTCCCTATGTCCTGACGATAACATAAAAAAGAAGGCAGTTATACCCACTGCTGAATATAACCGCCCTGTTATCTGTCAGTACACGTATCGTGTCTCTTCTGTTTCGACACTCTTATCTGAACTGTTATTTCAGACTCCTGAAAAACGGGTTCATTATACAGTATCCCACCATCTATATCAAGTATTAATTAACAAGTTGTTGATTTTTTTGCAGCTTTTTTCGCCTGGCTCTCATCCCAGAGCTCATCTGCCTGTTTTTTCCATACTTCTGCATAGTGGTCACATTTTGCACAGAGATGCTCCGCTGTCTCAGGAGACTGAAGGTCTGTAGATTTCGCTCCTGCACGCTCAACCATCTTGCGGAGAAGCTCCGGATTCTCAAGCATCGGACATGGACGAAGCATGTTCTTGTTGAATGGCTGTCCTTTATGATACTCCATAAAGATCGGGCTCTTCAGCGCCTCAAGAAGTGTACATTCTTTAATGTTCGCATTGGAGAAATGAATGAATACACAAGGATCCACATCTCCGTTTGCATTGATATGAAGGTAACGGCGGCCACCTGCGATACATCCGCCTACATACTCTGCATCATTCTGGAAGTCCATAGTGAAGAGAGATTTTGTGGCACGGAATCTGCGGACGCTGTCGTACATTTTGATTCTCTGCTCCGGTGTGGGAAGAAGATCTGCTGCCGCATCATTTCCAACCGGCATATAGTGGAAGAACCATGCAAAATAAGCTCCGCACTCGATCAGATGATCGAAGTACTCCTCGCTGCTTACTGCATCTACGTTTGCAGATGTGTAGCATGTGGAAACACCGAACGGAAGTCCGTGGCTCTTCAAAAGCTCCATGGCATGCATAACCTTCTGGTATACGCCATCTCCACGTCGTCCGTCTGTAGTTGCCTCTGTTCCCTCAAGGCTGATAGCCGGAACAAAGTTTTTCACACGGAGCATTTCCTGACAGAATTCTTCGTCAATAAGAGTTCCGTTTGTGAAGGAAAGGAACTCGCAGTCCGGATGCATCTCACAGATCTTAATAAGGTCTTTTTTGCGGACAAGAGGCTCACCGCCTGTGTAGATGTACATATAAGTTCCCAGCTCTTTACCCTGTTTAACAATAGAATCGATGGTCTCAAGATCCAGGTTCAGTTTGTGGCCATACTCTGCTGCCCAGCATCCTGTGCAGTGAAGGTTACATGCGCTGGTTGGGTCAAGAAGGATTGCCCACGGTACATTGCAGTCATTCTCTTCGGATACTTTTTCCTGTGTTGCGCTTCCCTTAAGGCTGGCATTTACAATAAAGTTACGGAAGAATGTCTGGCGTACTCCCGCATCCAGCTGATACATACGAAGGATCAGCTGATACCAGTTGTCCTTTGCCTCGATGGAGTGACGGATCGCATTTCTCTGTCCTGCATACCAGCCATCCGGTGTTACTTTATCAACCATTTCCATAATCTTCGGTATATTTGTCTCCGGATCCTTCTCAAGATAATCCAGTGCTTTTGTTACGGTAGCTGCGATCGCTGCCTGTTTTGCTTTGTCTACGATTCCCATACTCTATTTCCTCCTATGTTATTATCTAAAGTGATTGGTTATTTTTATATTTATGTTTAAAGCCGACTCTTGATGATCTTGATCGTCAGGATCCCGACCCATAGATTGAGGATCCCTTCCAGTAAAATGGAAAATCCTACCAACACCATCATCATAGCTGCTGCTTCAAATGGTCTGATAAAAACCAGAACTCCGATCACTCCGGTGACCAGTGCGATCAGCAGGATCTGCCACCACAACGCCAGACCGAATCTCTTCGCATCTACAGACATCTGGATCTTAAACAGGGCATCTGCCAGGATCAGGATTCCGAACACGGAAAAAATAAGATCCACTGCGAAATTTTTTCTGGCTATCAGGATCACTCCCACTGCCATCAGCAGGATCCCGAAAGCCAGATCAAACTGAAATGCCAGACAGAAAACATCTCTCGTGAAATATCCGCTGATCTTAATAGCTCCGTACAGGATCAGCATGATTCCCATAAGCACGCACAGCATTTTTACAGAGCTTTTGGGCCTTGCCATCAGAAAAATACCCAGCACACAGAACAGTAATGACATGACGATGTAGATGTTTTTTACAAGCTTCAGCTGTTTCAGGTCATCCATACGTTCCCTCCTTGATAATTTTTTCTCATTTATTGTACTGAATTATACATCCCTGTGTCGTTTAAAAAAACAGACAAAAAAGAGCCAGTGCCTAAATTTCAGACACCAGCTCAAAATTAACCGTTTCTATACCTTAATAAAATTCGAGGACATTCCTGTTCTACACTAAATGGATATTTTTAATCTTCATTTAGTTGAAATCATAGCTTTTATTTCAGATTTTTGTACTGACTCTCAAGGCTCTTCTCGTAAATATACTCCAGCTTATGCATATCTGACAGGATATCATAATCCATATCATGCCGTAGCCAGTCCAGGATCACTCCCACAAATACACATTTATAATACCGGCTTATAAGATGCCTATCTTCCTGATCCATTTCAAAGTCTCCGACCGCCCTGTTGATCAGCTCCTCCACCACACGCTCTGCGGCATGATCCAGATAATCGGCAAATACATCCCTCTGGATCGAGCGGTACAGATGTATCATGGCTTTTTTGTTCTTCTGAACTGCGTTGACAAGGATTTCCATACAGTCGCTGACTGATTCCGGTACTTTCTGATCCTTCAGAATGTCATTCAGCTCTTCCTTTACCATTGCTTCCACTGCATCCGGAATATCTCTGAAATGGTAGTAAAATGTATTCCTGTTTACTCCACAGCGTTCCACGATGTCCTTTACCGTGATCTTGGACAATGGTTTTTCGTTCATAAGTTCCGTCAGTGTATGCAGTATGATCTGTCTTGTAAAACCTGGCATTTTCTCTCCCCCATCACAAGCTTTCCTCGGGTTATTTCCTTATTATGTCATAAAAATAACATACTTTCAAGCAACAACATGTTCGAAAATGTCCATAAATCCCCGGAGATCTTTCTCCCGATAACTGTCCCATGACCTGGCTGAACAAGGTTTTGTCAGATCTCTTCTTTCTGTTCCTGCACTTTTTTCTCTGGCTGAACATGAACGATTCCCTCCACAACGGTATGGTTTCTGACCTGATTTACCACAATATCCAGGTTTTTCCAGCTGCATCGGAACTGTTCTCCGTCCTCCGGTACACGTTCCAGAACTCCGCAGACAAAGCCGCTGAAAGTATCATATTTTTCTACAGGAAGCTCCACATTTATGACCTCTGCCACATCATCCAGGATCGCTCCTCCCTGTATTTTCCAGATATGTTCTCCTGTCTTCTCAATATCATCCGGCTTCGGCAGATCTGTCCTGTCGTCAATATCTCCTACCAGCGTCTCCACAAGATCATGCAGAGTGACAATTCCCACAAAGCAGCCGTATTCATCCAGCACTACTGCAAAATAATCCCGTTTTTCCCTCATTTCCCGGAAGATCAGGTTGGCACGCATGGATTCCGGTACAAAAAACGGTGAATAACAGGCATGCTGCAGAACAGCTTCTCTGGATCTGTCATCCAGGCGGAAATAATCTCTGGTGTCCAGAATATGGATAATATCATCTTGGTCTTCCCCGCATACCGGATAAAAGGTGTGACGGTTCTCTCTGATAATCCGTTCCCATTCCTCATCTGAATCCTCCATATAGAGGACAACCACATCTCTTCTGTGTGTACAGATCTCATCTGCCGCAGTATCATCCAGGTCAAAAACATTCTGGATCATCTCGCTTTCTTCCTGCTGGATGCTGCCCTGTTCATTTCCCTCTGTAAGCAGCATACGGATCTCTTCCTCTGTGGCCTGCTCCTCTTTTTCTTCCGGTTTGATCCCCATCAGATACAGCACACCATTGGCAGTTACTGTCAGAAGTGCAGTAGCCGGCCAGACTGCGATCATCGCGATCTTAAGAAGTCCTGCCAGACGCAGAGACAGCTCATCCGGATTTTTCATTCCCAGACGTCTTGGCACCAGTTCTCCGAACAGAAGACTTACATAGGAAAGCAGTATGGTCACAATGATCATACATACGATTTTCAGAATGTTCTGTGGTACATCTGCTCCTGCCTTTATCAGTGCCGCAGTCATAGGCTGTGCAAAATATTCCGCTGCAAAAGCACTCTGCAGAAAGCCGGCCGTAGTTACCGTTACACGGATCGCTGTCATAAAATGTGCCGGCTGTTCTGTAAGCTTTATCAAAATCTGCGCCCGGTGATCTCCCTCTTCTGCCAGCTCCTTCATCTTCGCTTCATTCATGGACAGAATCGCCATTTCCGCACCTGCGAAAACAGAATTCAGAAAGATCAGGAACACCAATAAAACAATTGCCTGTATCATATTTTTATTCCCCTCAGTATAGTCGTCCGGAATTATTCCGAACCAATTATAATACAGAAAGCGGACCGTTATCATCCGCTTTCCTGTTGCTTATTCTGATTATTATTACATAAGATAGCATAACCCTTCCAGTCTGTCAAACCATCAACCTCCAACTAGCAATATACTACGATATAAAAAACAGCAGATGCATACAACAGAACGGCCGTTCATCTTCCACTCTGCTGCATGCCTATGAACATCATCGCTGCACGACCTATGTTCACTCTGCTGCTTCCTTTTCCATATGATGTTTCGGAAATTCCATAATGATCTCGGTTCCCTGTCCCGGTTCACTGTTAAGCCACAGCCTGCCGTTCAGAGTTTTTACCCCGTGCTTCACAATAGAAAGGCCAAGGCCGGTTCCGCCGATTTCCTTGGAATGGCTTTTGTCCACCCGATAAAAACGCTCGAAAATGCGTTCCTGATCTTCTTTCGGAATCCCGATTCCCGTATCCCGCACATTTATACGAACCACATCGCCTTCATCCTTCAGCTGTACAAAAACCTCTCCACCCCTGTGGTTATATTTGATGGCATTATCACAGACATTGTAAAGAACTTCTTCCATAATGGTAGGCACCGTATCCAGCATGGTACTTCCGCCTTCCATATACATATGCACTTCCTGCTTCCTGGCAGCTTCATGAAGTGTGGAAAAAATATCATGAACCATACTGTACAGATCCAGTTCTTCCCACTGATACGGCACTCCGCCTTCATCCAGACGGGAAATCCGGATCACATCTCCAACCAGGCGGATCAGCCTCTGTGCTTCCTTGTAGATGCGCCCTGCAAAAACCTTCACATCTTCATCCTTCACAAATCCGTCCTGCATGATCTCTGCAAAGCCGGAAATAGAAGTCAGCGGTGTTTTCAGCTCGTGGGAAACATTGGCGGAAAATTCTCTGCGCAGCTGTTCCCGTTCTACTTTTTCGGTTACGTCCACCAGAAGAATCACCGCACCTTCTGTCTTGTTTTCTCTTGTGACCGGATTGGCGATCACCTGGATGTCGCTGCCATCCAGACGGAGAATTTTGTCCTCATGATTTCCTTCAAGAACCTGCTCCACAACACCTCTGAAGTCCTCGGAACGGTTCAGAAGATATACGCTTTCCCCGGTTCTGATCTCGTTTACCTTAAGAAGCTTCCCGACACTGGAGTTTCCGGAAAGTACCATGGTATAACGGTCGATCACAAGAAGGCCCTCCTGCATGTTCTCCGTAATAATGGAGAATTCTTTCTGCTGTCTTCTGGCCGCCTCAAGCTGCAGACGGATCTGACGGTTCTGACGGTAAATTTTGCTGATAAGAGGTTCCACCTCTTCATACACATTAATTTCTTCAGGATGTTCCAGATCCAGATTGTTAAGAGGTTCCACCACCCTGCCGGAAAGTCTGGAAGCAAATACCGCAGAAAGAACAAGAATCAGAAACAATACGCCCAAAAGCGGCGGTACCAGCTGCCACACAAGCGCAAAAGCTGATTTCTGGGTGCTGGAGACACGAAGAACATTGCCATTGTCCAGGCGCAGCGCATAGTACATGGTCTTTTCGGAAAGCGTGGAAGACATTCTCTCATCTTCTCCTTCTCCGTTAAGCTCTGCCTCACGGATCTCTTTTCTGTGACCGTGATTCTCCATATTTTCCACATCTGCTTCATTATCATAGAGGACTTTTCCACTTTCATCCACATAGGTAATCCTGGAATCTGTGTTACTCAGCTGATCCAGATAATCTGTCCCTGCTGCTTCTACTCCTCTGGAAATGAAAACAGCTTCTTTTTTCAGCTCATTCATCAGCTGACGCTGGAATGAATGAGAAAGGATACCAATGACAAATGCCAGTCCCAGCACGGTAACCATGGATGAGACCAGCATAATATACTTAAATATTTTTTTACTCAAAATAATCATTCTCCGGTAAGATAATTGTCCGTGTGACTGGCGCTGCTTCTGTGGACTCCGGTAATGGAGTATTCTACCCACTCCGCAATGTTTACTGCGTGATCACCGATACGTTCAAAATACTTCGCAGCCATGAGAATGTCAAGCCCCAATCTGGCATCCGGGCTTCCGCTGCTTAAGATTTCAACCAGTTTTTCCTTGATCTCATTAAACGCATTATCTACCTTGTCATCATCATTGATCACCTGTCTGCAGAGTTCCAGATCGCCCTTTACAAAAGCATCAATGCTTTCTGTCACCATGCGGACTGTATCCTCAGCCATCTTCCGGATGTTGATGCTGTTTCCGGTAACTGCTTTGTCCTCGATATGCTTGGACAGATCCGCAATATCTGCTGCCTGGTCACCGATGCGTTCCATATCGGAGATCATCTTCAGCGCTGCGGAAATGGATCGCAGATCTCCGGCTACCGGATGCTCATGAAGAAGAAGCTTCATGCAGAGATTTTCGATCTCTCTTTCCTGTGCATCGATCTCTTTTTCCGTCTCAAAGATCTTTCCAATGAGAGTCATCCCGCCTTCACCCTGAATAGCTTTGGCAGAAAGTGAAATTGCTTTTTCGCAGAGACTTCCCATGGTGATCAGTTCCACGTGAAGCTCTTCCAGCTGTCTTACAAAACGTTCTGACATAATATCAACCAAACCTTCCTGTAATATAATCCTCTGTACGCTTATCTGCCGGCATGGAGAACAGCTTGTCTGTATCCGCAAATTCCACAACCTCACCAAGAAGGAAAAATGCTGTCTTGTCGGAGATACGGGTTGCCTGCTGCATGTTATGTGTGACCATGACAATGGTGTAATCCTTTTTAAGCTCTACTGCCAGATCCTCGATCTTGGAAGTGGAGATCGGGTCCAGGGCAGATGTGGGCTCATCCATAAGAAGCACCTCCGGCTGTACTGCCAGGGCGCGGGCAATGCAGAGACGCTGCTGCTGTCCCCCTGACATTCCAAGAGCACTTTTTTTCAGACGGTCCTTGACCTCATCCCAGATGGCCGCATCACGGAGAGATTTTTCCACGATCTCGTCCAGCTTTGCCTTGGAACGGATACCGTGAGTCCTCGGGCCGTATGCAATGTTATCATAGATGCTCATTGGGAACGGATTGGGCTTCTGAAATACCATGCCAACACGTTTACGCAGAAGATTCACGTCCATATCTCCGTAAATATCTTCCCCGTCAAGCTCTACCTTTCCTGTGATGGTACAGCCTTCCACAAGGTCGTTCATACGGTTTAAGGATTTCAGAAGTGTGGATTTACCACAGCCGCTTGGTCCGATAAATGCTGTGATCTCTTTTTCCGGGATCTCCATATTGATTCCCTTCAGGGCATGAAAGCTTCCGTAATGGAGATTCATATTGTCAATTGAAATTTTTGTATTTTCACTCATGATCGATCATTATCCTTTCGCAATTTTTCTGGCTACCAGACCGGACAGTCCATTGATAACAAGTACAAATGCCAGAATGACTACTGCTGTTGCAGATGCCTGGTTTACATGAAGTCCCTCACTGGAAAGCACATACATGTGAAGTGCCAGGGTACGTCCGGAACCCATCAGGCTGTTTGGAACTGCCGCAACAGTACCGGAGGTATAAAGAAGTGCCGCTGTCTCACCTACCACACGTCCGATGGCCAGGATCACACCTGCCAGGATTCCGGGAACTGCGGAGGGAAGTACGATAGTAAAAATAGTACGGAGCTTGCCTGCTCCAAGTCCGAAGCTTGCCTCACGGTAAGAATCCGGAACGGATTTCAGCGCTTCCTCAGCGGTACGCATGATCAGGGGAAGTACCATGATCACCATGGTCAGGGCACCGGAAAGAAGAGACATGCCCCAGTGCAGCGCAGTTACAAAGAACAGCATACCGAACAGACCATATACGATGGATGGAATGCCGGAAAGTGTCTCTGCGGTAATACGGATCAGCTTTACAAAGCGGCTGCCTTTTTTTGCATATTCCACAAGGAAGATCGCTGCAAAAATTCCTACCGGAGCGGCAATCGTCAGAGATACCAGTGTCATGATCAGGGTATTGATCAGTGACGGGAGAAGGGAAACATTCTCTGAGGTATAGGTAAGGCTGAACAGACTTGCATTCAGATAAGGAATACCTTTTACAAGCACATAGCCGATCAGGAAGAACAGCAGTGCAAAAGTGATCACTGCTCCCAGCAATGTGAGGAATGCCAGGACTCCTGCGCCAGGATGTCTTGCATAAGACTTCAGCTGATCTCCTATGGTAAGTGTATTCCTTTTTTTCATGGTTGTTTCTACCGCAGGATCCGCGGCTACTGATACATTAGTTTGCATGCTCCGCCCTCCTGTTCAGCAGTGAAAGACTTAAGTTGATGATCAGGATAAATACAAAGAGTACAACTCCTGTTGCGATCAGTGCTTCTCTGTGAAGTCCTGATGCATATCCCATCTCTGTTACGATGTTTGCAGTCATGGTACGGACACCCTGAAGAAGTCCCTTCGGCATACGTGGCTGGTTTCCGGCTACCATGATCACGGCCATGGTCTCACCGATGGCACGTCCGATCCCAAGGACAACGCCTGCCAGGATCCCTGACTTTGCTGCCGGAAGCATAACAAAGAAAATGCTTCTTTCTTTTGTTGCGCCAAGCGCAAGTGAGCCTTCATAGTAGCTTTCCGGAACGCTTCGTACTGCCGATTCCGTAACTCCGATGATCGTCGGAAGGATCATGATTCCCAGAAGGATACATGCTGCCAGCATACTGCTTCCGGTTCCTCCGAACAGCTGGCGGATCAGCGGTACCAGGAGAACCAGACCAAAATAGCCATATACGATGGATGGAACGCCTGCCATAAGCTCAATACCGGATTTCAGTGGTTTATAGATTTTTTTCGGACAATATCTTGCCATAAATACGGATGTAAAAAGTGCGATCGGCACTCCGATAAGGATTGCTCCTGCAGTTACATAAATACTTGCCACGATCATTGGCAGGATTCCGAATTTATCGTTTGTTGGTCTCCATTCTGTTCCGAAGAGGAATTTTAAGGGACCGATCTTTCCCATTGCAGGAAGACCGTTTGCAAAAAGGAACACGCAGATAAGAAATACTGCGAGAACCGATGCACAGGCCGCAATGAGGAAAACGACCTTCATGGCCTTTTCTCCTAAATGATTCATAAGACACCTTTCTCTCTGTTCCAGTGGATATCCACTGTGCTGATATATAACGGAGCGGCTTTCCTGACCTTGTCATGATCGCCGCTCTTTGTAAGATACTTCAATCGTTTTTTACCTGGGAATTTATTTGGTCACGTCCTCCCAGTCTGTGATATCACCTGTGAAGATGGATTTTACCTGGTCACTTGAAAGCTCCTCAAGGTCATTGTCGTTGTTTACGATGACTGCGATACCATCTTTTGCGATCTCTGTAGCTTTAACACCTTTCTCTGTTTCCTCGTCCTTCAGCTCACGGGATGCCATTCCGATATCACATACACCCTCTGTTGCGCTATTGATTCCTGTTGTGGAGTCGCTGACCTGAACCTCTACTGTGATGTTTTTGTTTGTTTTCTGATATGCCTCTGCAAGCTTCTCCATTACAGGTCCTACGGAAGAAGATCCCATAACTACGACTTTGCCTTTTGCATCTCCGGCTTTGTATGCCTCTGCTTTTTCATCTACTTTGATGTAGCCTTCTTTTTCGATGATGTCCTGTCCGTCAGAGCTCATGATGTAGTTGATGAAATCCTGTGCTGCATCGCTGAGCTTGTCGCCTGTTACGATGTTGAACGGACGTGCTACCTTGTATGTATCATCTGCAACGTTCTCTGCTGTTGCCTCTGCTCCGTCGATCTTTACTGCTTTTACTGTATCGTTGAGGGAACCAAGGGATACGTATCCGATAGAGTTCTCATCGCCTGCTACTGTGGTAAGCATTACATCTGTGTTGTTTGTGATGCTTGCTTCCTGTGTTGTCATATCTACTTTCTCGCCGTCTTTTTCTTCTTCGATCCCAAACAGCTCTACGAATGCTCCACGTGTTCCGGATCCGTCCTCACGGGAAATTACGTCGATCGCTCCGGACGGTGCTGCCATTACAACGGTTCCCATTACTGTAGTTCCGATAAGTGCTGCTGTTAAGATACCTGCGATTCTTTTTTTCATGATTTTTTTCTCCTCATTTCTATGATCATTTTTACTTGCTTACTGCTTAAATACAGGTGTTATTATAGGAATGGAAGGTAAAATATAAAATCGCGGTTTTGTAAAATGTTAGTAAAAAAATGTGATATAAAAAAAAGCTGCTTGCGCAGCTTTTTTTATATGATGTATTCGTCTGCCTTGACAGATTGCCAGTTCATCAGGTCTTCCAGTGTTATATGATCCACCACACCTTTGATAGCATCGTCCAGCTTTTTCCAGAGGATCTGGGTGACACAGTTCTCCTCACGTTCACAGAAGGCTCCGTTGTCGTCCAGACATTCCACAGGGGAAAGGCTTCCTTCTGTGAGACGAAGGATCATTCCGACCGTGTATTTATCCGGGGTCTGCTGCAGTGCATAGCCGCCCTGAGGGCCACGGACACTGCGGACAAAACCTGCTTTGTTCAGGATGGATATGATCTGCTCCAGATATTTATCTGAGATCTCCTGGCGCTTCGCCACATCCTTCAGGCGGATCGGTTTTCCTGTATAATTTGTAGCAAGATCCAACATCAGTCTCAGCGCATATCTTCCTCTTGTAGAAATCCTCATGTAATATTTACCTCCAATATTTCAGTATTCTTCTTATTTATAGTCTTTTGCTCTTTCTGTTATTGTGCAGCTGTTCGGCCGGAAATATTCCTCTGTATTCCATGACCGGCACCCTTCTCTGTGATGCACAGGCAGCTTCCTGTATCTTCTTTCATAAGAAACAGAATCTGCTTTGCAGACTTTATTCTTTATATTGTTAATAGGTTTTGTTTGTTTTCTCTATTATACCCTAAAAAACTATCTGATACAAGTCAAGCGGATATTCGCAATCCGCTTTGCTACTTGCTCATAACCGAATAACTGCTTCGCAGTTTATCAGAAGGAGCCTGCACTCCTCCTGATACAAGCAAGTCTCCATCCAATGCTTATTGTTTTTCGCAACCCCGCAGGGGACTTACTTGATTCGGTAAAAATAAGAATAAAACCGGCGCTCCGGCAGCCTGCTTGGACAGGCATTCAGGAGCGCCGTAAATAATCCCGAAGGATCACGCTTCGGGGCAAAAGAAGCGGTCTTCGGATCGATTATTTTGTAAACAGTGGTGTGGAGTAGTAACGGTCTCCACTGTCCGGAAGAAGTGCTACGATCACTTTTCCCTTGTTCTCCGGGCGTTTTGCAAGCTGGATCGCAGCATAGAGAGCTGCACCGGAAGAAATTCCTGTAAGGATTCCCTCTTTCTTGGTAAGGAGTTTGGATGTCTCAAATGCATCCTCATTTTCTACTGCGATGATCTCATCATAAACCTTGGTGTCAAGTGTATCCGGAACAAAACCAGCACCGATACCCTGGATCTTATGCGGGCCTGCTTTTCCCTCGGAAAGTACAGGAGAAGTTGCAGGCTCAACAGCTACAACCTTCACATTCGGGTTCTGGCTCTTCAGGTACTCACCTGTACCTGTGATCGTTCCGCCTGTGCCGACACCAGCTACAAAGATATCTACCTTTCCGTCTGTGTCATTCCAGATCTCAGGGCCTGTTGTTGCTGCATGTGCCTTCGGGTTAGCCGGGTTCTCAAACTGTCCGGGGATGAAGCTTCCCGGAATCTCTTTGGCAAGTTCTTCTGCCTTGGCAATGGCACCTTTCATTCCTTTAGCTCCGTCTGTCAGAACTACCTCTGCGCCGTATGCTTTCAGGATGTTTCTTCTCTCAACACTCATGGTCTCCGGCATGGTAAGGATTGTCTTATATCCCTTGGCAGCTGCGATGGCTGCAAGTCCGATTCCTGTATTACCGGATGTTGGTTCGATGATGGTTGCGCCCGGTTTCAGAACGCCTCTCTGCTCTGCATCCTCGATCATTGCCTTACCGATTCTGTCCTTAACACTTCCTGCCGGGTTAAAATACTCAAGCTTGGCAAGAATGGTAGCCTCAAGTCCCTCTGACTTCTCTACATTCTTGATCTCTACAAGTGGTGTGTTTCCGATCAGTTCCAGTGCGCTTCCGTAAATTTTACCCATGGTGATATCCTCCTTAATTCCTTATCTCTATTTCCTTATTTCCTAGTAACTATATATGTTTTCTGTGATTTGATTGAATTATATCATAGTACAGGGATTTGTCAATACATTTCCGCCAAAAAAACGCAGGAATTTTTCTCCAGAAAAATCCTGCGTTTTGTGCTGTTTCATTTATTCTGTTTTTATAATTTGGGCCAGCAGACGCATCATCTCATCCACGTCCAGTGGCTTCGCCAGAAAACCATCCATTCCCGCTTCCTGTGCCTTCCGTCTGTCCTCATCATAAGCATTGGCTGTCATGGCAATGATCGGAATCTCAGCTCTCGAATCGTCCAAATCCCGGATCCTCTGTGTTGCCGTGTAACCATCCATATTTGGCATCTGGACATCCATCAGGATCACATCATAATATTTCTCCGGCATCTTTTTCAGTTCCTCAATACACTGGATGCCATCTTCCACATGTTTCACTTTTATTCCGGTTTCTTCAAGAACTGTCTCCGCAATTTCCGCGTTCAGTTCATTATCTTCCGCAAGAAGAATCCGTTTTCCTTCAAGCTTCTCTGTAATATCCGGAATATTCTGTTTCTCTTTTTCCCGAACCTGGTTTTCTAAACTGACAGGAAAAGAAAATTTCATAATAAAGCGGGTGCCTTTTCCCTCTTCACTTTCTACTTCGATGGTTCCACCCATCCGGTCAACCAGAGATTTTACGATTGGAAGTCCAAGTCCTGTGCCTGCAACTCTGGTTTCCGTAGAAGTATGTTCCCTGGAAAATTCCTCAAAGATATGTGGAAGATAATCCTGGCTCATTCCAATCCCGTTATCTTCTACAACAACTTTATAGTCTGCGTTTTTCTCATCCTCGGAATCCAGCTCATCAATGGATACTGTGATCTTTCCATGAGGATTGGTATACTTGATGGAGTTGCTGACAACATTCAGAATGATCTCTTCCATCTTTGTTTTATCACACAGGATCTGATCGTGGACCACATTCAGGCTGCACTGATATTCCAGAGATTTTTTTGTAAGGGATGATTCAAAAACGGTGTTCATGGCTTCCACCATTTCACGGATATTTACACTTTCCGGATTCAGAGTGATCTTTCCACTTTCGATACGGGCCATTTCCAGAACCTGATTGATGATCGTCAGCAAAATATCGCTGGAAACCCTGATCTTTTTTATGTAGCCAAGAGATTTCTTTTCATCATGGAGACTCTTCTCAAGAAGTCCGGAAAATCCTACGATGGCATTCATTGGCGTCCGGATATCATGGCTCATGTTAAAGAGAAATCTCGTCTTTGCCTCATTTGCTTTTCTGGCTTTTTCCGCGGACTTCCGGATTTCTTCTGTATACAGTTTTTCTCTCTGTTTTCTGTGAAGCATCAGATAACAGATCGCAGTGGCCAGAACCGCTATGCTTACAGCAACCAGAAAAACCAGTGCCTGCTGTTTCACGGTAACCCATCCGGTATGTGGAATAATCTCAAAATACCAGGTGTCATTTGGAACCTTACAGCTGATCTGTACAGCCCCTTTGTGAATCGCATCTCCACCCTGGGCAATGATCGTTTTCTTTCCGGAATTTCCGTCTTTTTTCCACATCTGATAACAGTAGGAAGCATCGGTAAGCTTATCCAGTTCCAGTTCTTCCAGAAATCGGTTCCAGTCAAGTACCAGGATTGAGAATCCCCAGAAGGATTTTTCCCCGGATTTATCTGTAATATAAATCGGTTCAAACAACAGTGAGCCAAGGCCTCCCTGATTCAGCTCATAAGGACCGGCTATGGTATACTGGCCGCTTTTCATTGCCAGATTCGCTTCATGTTTACGGGCCGGATTATTTAGCATATCAATTCCAAAAGCTGCCTCATTTCCTTTCAGAGGATAAATATCCTTAACTACTCCGTCCGGTGCCTGTTCAATAACTTTTATAATTTGAGAATCATCGGAGATCATCTGCGACAGAGCCTGAAATTCTTTACTGTCCATCTGATGTCCGGATCCAATTATATTCTGAAAGAATTCTGAGACATCAAGATATCGGTTAAGCTGTGATCTTATCCGGTTCACGGTTGTTTCCGCTGTAAAAGCAGCTCGCATTTTCTCTTCATTTACAGTATTCCTGTTGAGCAGCTGTCCACAGACGGATACTATAAAGAAGGAAATAATCCCTACGACCAGACAGTAGATCCTGATCTGTTTTGAAGTATTATCTTTTTTTATCATTTGATTTTTTTTACCTTCTCCTGCTCGGTATAACGTTACATCAGATGTATATTTTACCATCCTCATATTTTGTTTACAACAAAAAGAATCTTCCAAACGGCAGTGTTTTTGTCTGCTGCTGTTCAGAAGATTTCTTTTATTGGATCATTCTTTATTATCTGGCGGATTCAGGGTCAGATGACTGTTCAGGCAGATATCTGCTATCCGCATTATCTACTTTGCAGATTCGGTTAACATAATATCTCCGTCGCTACATTTCACACTTAAAGTCGGTGCGGAAGTGCCTACTTGGTTCTCATAAACAGAGAAGTCTTCCTCATTGCTGGATTTTCCACGGGAAAGATCTCCTGTATCTACATCCCCGTCTGTGGTTTTCAGATAAATGTTGGTTTTATCCACGCTGCTCTTTTTCATTTGGATGGAAACATCTCCGTTGGAGCTGGTGATTTCCATATCTCCGTTGAAACTGCTGTTGCCCATCTGAAGCTCACCATCATCAAGAGAAATCTGGCCGTCTGTAAGATCTGCTCTTTTTATGCTCACATCTCCGCTTTCGGATTTCAGCTGCATGTTATCCGTACACTGAAGCTCTTTTACATCCAGATCTCCGTCGCCAAGCTTTGCCTCAAATTTTTCAAACACGCCTTTGTCCAGCATCAGATCTCCATCGGAAAGTTGCGCTGTCATTTTTTCACATAAAAGCTGATCGGCAGTAAAATCTCCGTCCGAAAGCTGAATCTCAGCTTCCAGAAGCTGCGCTTTCTCCGGCACATAGAGAATCACTGTATTTACCGCATCTTCTTTCTGGGTCTGCTCTATATGTGTCCGAAAGACTCCCAGATCATATGTTATAAAATAACCTCCCGTTCCTCCTTCGGACTCCTTAAGTGTAAGTTCTCCGTCTTTATCCTCCCAGGTCAGGGGATCTTTCTTTCCGTTTTTCTCAAGTTTATATTCCATATAATAATGGTCATCATCCGAAGTCCGGATATCCAGGTCAAGATCCTCAAAATCTACATTCAGTTTTGTAAAATCATCGATCTGTTCTTTTTTCATAACTGCAAGGTTTTTATGAGCAGAAGAATTTCCTCCGGATACATACACATGATCTGAAGCATATGTGAAATCTTTTCCCCCGGCAAAATATCCTGCTGTAGAAAGAACGACTCCCGCCACACAGAGCGCTGTGCCTGTCATCAATGCTGTTTTTGCGATCTTATTCATTTCTTTGCACCTTCTTTCTTACAAATCGGTTTACCAGACGTCCGATTCCTGTTGCACACCATTTACAGATATATATGGTAAGCACACCGACCAGGATTCCGGCTCCTGCCATAAGAAATCCGCCGCCAACCATCATGCAGGCTGCTGCCACAGATTTCAGGATCAGTGTGGCTCCAAAACCGGCTACCATGATTCCTCCGGCTATGGTTGCGATGCTGGTCACACCCAGGGAAAAAATCACGGCTGCGATCACAACTACTACGGCAAACAATACTGCCAGCACACTGAACATAAGTGCCAGACTTACCGGTGACGCACAGAGGACAAGAATTGCAAGGAGGATGATCTTACCCGGAGAACGTTTCTTTTTTGTAGAATCACTGGTTGAAGCAGCTGCATTTTGTCCTGCTGCACTCCGTCGGTTGCC
The DNA here is from genome assembly GCF_018785565.1 of Blautia sp. MCC283. Classification (NCBI taxonomy): domain Bacteria; kingdom Bacillati; phylum Bacillota; class Clostridia; order Lachnospirales; family Lachnospiraceae; genus Blautia; species Blautia sp. MCC283. The sequence goes on from NZ_WQQB01000045.1 coordinate 353,417, forward strand.
GGAACCTTCTGCCGGCAGTTCCGTCTCTTTTTCTCCGGTACTGTCTTTCCCGTCTCCCACACTCTCCTGCAGAAGATTCAGAAGCAGTTCCCTGGCTGCTTCCTTCGGCTCGCCAAGTTCCTCCATTACCTGCTGCTCATTCTCCGGACCTGCCTCATCGAAATATTCCGAAAAATATTCAATGGCATTCTCATAATCTTCTTTCGGAAGCCGCTTCAGATATTTCCTGAGCTGCTCCATATACTCTTTCCTCGTCATTTTCGAAGTCTCCCTTCCACAATATCATCTATGGTATCGCGGTATTCTCTCCACTCTTTCCTCAGATATTCCAGATGACTGCGTCCTTCCTCTGTGATGGAATAATACTTGCGCTTCCTTCCCTGGAACTCCTCGGAATAAGTTGTCAGATATCCGCCTGTCTCCAGCTTCCTCAAAATAGGATACAGAGTTGATTCCTTAATCGATGCTACCATCTTCACAGTCTGACTAATCTCATATCCGTAGGAATCCTGCTGTTCCACAACAGAGAGGATCAGGCATTCCGTCAGCACAGCTGACACCGGATAGTAATACATACGCTCACCCCTTTATGTAATTATTTTATATATAAAATTTTTATATATAATTATTTTACATATATAGTATCATACTTTTCTCTTTTGTCAAGGAGAATTTCGCAATTGCTTTTTCCGAAGTCCTTCTTTATAATGTTTTACAAATACAAACTATTTCCCAAGAAAGGACATGATCTTATGGAAAAAAAGCCCCATCTGATGGCGATCGTCCTGTTTCTGACGGGTCTTATCTGTATTGGACTGCTTTTTGGCTTAAGTTACAAAACCTATCAGAAAATTGATGCCGCAGACCAGAAAATGCCTTCCGTCATCGAACCGGTCAAAACGAAGCAGAAAGCCATGAAAGAAGATATTGACCTTTATACAGCCAAGATCGAAAAGAAACAGGCAGCCGACAAATATCTGCAGCAACGCTCCCAGACTGAACAGGCAGTAAAGAACAACACCGGCGAACACGAACGCGCACCGGAATCCGAAAACAGCCAGAAAAGTTCCAAACCTTCTGTTTTCAGTGAAGCCGGTGGTGAGGGATTCTCTGACGGAGGCAGCGATACCACTGCTTCTGCTGCAAATGGTCACATCGTAGGAATTGATCCCGGACATCAGGGTGAAAACGTGGATATGAGCGCCACAGAGCCCAACGGACCTGGTTCCTCCACCATGAAAGCAAAAGCTTCTACCGGAACCAGTGGTTCTTTCAGCGGCCTTCCGGAATATCAGCTGAATCTGAATGTCTCTCTTCTTCTGAAAGATATCCTGGAGCAACATGGCTATCAGGTTGTAATGACAAGAACTGACAATGATACTGCGATCAGCAACAAGGAACGTGCGGAGCTGGTAGCATCCCAGGGTGCAGAAATCTGTGTACGTGTCCATGCAAACGGCGATGATTCTTCTTCTGTTTCCGGCGCACTGACCATGTGCCCATCACAGCAGAATCCTTATGTTTCCAGTCTCTATGACAGTTCCAACCGTCTTTCCCAGTGCATCATTGATTCCTACTGTGCAGCTACCGGTTTTCAGAACCGCGGTATTATCTATACAGATACCATGACAGGAATCAACTGGAGTACCATACCGGTTACTATTGTGGAAATGGGATTTATGACCAATCAGAATGATGATCTGAAGATGGCAGATTCTTCCTTCCAGCAGACAATGGCCGAAGGGATCGCCAATGGAATTGATGCTTATTTTCAGCAGTAAAAGGAGTATTTCTTATGAAAAAAAATGTATTTTTATATGTTGTGATCGCAGTGCTTGCCGTTGCCCTGGTGGGTTTGGGTGCACTGAATGTCCGTTCACTGAACAAGCTTGAATCTCTTCAGTCCAAGGTTTCCGACCTTCAGAAAAATGTTCAGGAAGTTTCTGATTCTGCTGCTGAGCTGAGCAGCAAGGCAGATCAGCTGGATGCTCTTTATGCGGATGATCCTACCGTTGAAAGTGCAGCAGCTGCCGCTTCCCCGGATTCTCAGGATTCCAGCTCTCAGGAGCAGAATTCTGATTCTTCCACAGATTCTTCCGCAAGCCAGGAAAGCGCAGCAGCTTCACAGGAAGAGGGCACTCTGTCTCCTTCCAGTGGAAGCAGCACTTTTACCGATAATTCCGACTCCAGCATGGACAACGTACTGAGTCAGGTACAGTCACTTCTTCCGACTGATAACGGTACCTGGTCCGTATATGTATGTAATCTTGCAAAAAATACCGAAGGTGCCATCAATGATCAGAAGATGCAGGCTGCCAGTCTGATCAAGCTGTATATCATGGGTGCTGTATATGAAGATTATGACAGTCTTTCCACAACTTACGGAAAAGAAACCCTGGATAACAACCTGAATTCCATGATCACAGTCAGTGATAATGACGCGGCAAACAAGCTTGTCAACTGTCTCGGAGGCGGTGATGACGCAGCCGGAATGGCGCGTGTCAATAAATTCTGCCAGGATCATGGATACACCAACACTTCCATGGGACGTCTCCTTCTTGCAGATAATTCCAATGGAGATAATTACACCTCTGTAAAAGATTGCGGAAAATTCCTGAAGACCATCTATCAGATGGACAAGGGCAGCGCGGCAGAAGATACTCTTGCAGGTGCGGAATACATGTACCACCTCCTGAAAATGCAGACAAGAACCAACAAAATCCCCGCTCAGCTGCCAGAAGGTGTAAAAGTCGCCAACAAGACCGGAGAGCTTGACACTGTGGAGAATGATGCCGGTATCATTTACGATACTGCAAAGGGAATCGACCTTGTGATCTGCTTCATGTCACAGGATCTTAACGATACCGCCGCGGCACAGAATACCATTGCTCAGGACAGCCGTGCGATCTACGGATATTACAACGAATAATAAAAAGAAAATATCTTCATTTTTTACCGGGAAGGAAAACATCATGAACCAGACGAAAGAGAAAAAACAAGACACTTATTCTGGCCTGCACTGCTGCTCCTGCTTATTCTGCTGGTGCCAGGCCACGTGGTCTGTGTGCAGGCAGCATCTGACCAGACTACTGTTGAGCTGAAACTCAGCCAGGGTACACGCCGCTATGATTATGCTTATCAGGTCCTTGATCTGGTAAACCAGAAACGTGCCAAAAAGAACCTGTCCCCTGTTACTATGGATAAGAACCTTCTGGAATGCGCTATGACCAGAGCAGAAGACACTGACTATTTATGTAACCTGCAACGGATTCAGCTATATGAGTTCCAGCCTTGACCCGTCTTCTTTCACATGGGCAACAGGAGATCCTTCCATTGCCACTGTAGATCAGAACGGCGTTATCCGACTGAAAAGCAAAGGAAACACTACCGTTACCGCCACCTTAAAATCCTGACCGGCCAAAACACTGACCGCGGATCTCAATGCTTACTATAATCTGGAAAATTCCAGTGAAACTTCCCTGTCCTACACAAATTCCTGGAATTACACAGGAAAACCGATCACTTTTTCTCCTGTACTTAAGTTTCATGACCGTACACTGGCTGAAGGAAAAGATTATGCCATTTCCTTCTCCAACAATCAGAACAGTGGTCTGGGAAGCTTTACGATCACAGGCCTTGGTTTTTATTCAGGAACTCTGACCAATAATTTCTTTATCCGACAGGTCAGTCTCTCTCAGGCAAATATTGCTTTTTCCCAGTCCTCCTATCTGTATACCGGAACAGCACTGACTCCGAAACCAGCGGTTACCTGGAATGGTATAACCCTGACAGAAAATGTAGATTATACGCTCTCCTGGCATGATAATGAACGTCAGGGCAATGCTTATGTTACCGTTTCCGGTATGGGGAATTTCACCGGTGTAAGAAATAAATATTTCTATATCGACCTTACACCGATAACAGAAGCTGAAATCGGTGATATTCCGGATTATGAGTATGCCCCGGGCAAAGAATTCAAACCGGAACCAACCGTCACACTGAACGGTGTTACTTTAAAGAAAGATGTTGATTATACTCTTTCTTATTCCAATAACACCATGGCAAGTTCCAGAACTAACAGGCCCCGTGTCAATATAACAGGTATTGGTATCTACAGAAGCGGATTTTCCAAATACTTCACGATCAATCCGCTGAAACTCTCCGGTGAAACCATTCAGCTTCCAAATACAAACTACGGAAACGAAAGTGTAACCACTTATCTGCGAAACAATCTGATCATCACTTATAATGGCACAAAGCTGACTTCTGATGATTTTACCATTACCTCTGTTCGCTGTTCCGCAAGCAATGAGATCCTTGATTTTTCACTTTCCTACAAACAGAATTATTCCGGAACGAGACAGATGACGTCTGTAAAACTCTGTAATTTTTCAAATATTCCGGAACAGATTTTCAAAGGAGCTGCGGTAACTCCGAAGCCCGTTGTAAAATACGGTTCTTCCACACTTCAGGAAGGTACAGATTATATCCTTTCCTGGGCGGATAATACAAAAACCGGTAGAGCAAAATAACTGCACATACATAACCAAATAACTGCTCCGCAGTTGGTTAAAAAAAGGATGATGCACCAGACACGCATCATCCTTTTTTATTCTTCTTTTCAGTTCTTCTCTTCCCCTTCTTCATAGGATTTCTCCCAGATCTCGGAAAAAACTGCCAACGGACAGTCTGTCAGCAGACACATGAGGATGAAACACTCATATGGATTTACTATGTAGATCTCACCCATGCCGCATCGTGCCAGGATTTCCTGGATCTCATCCAGAAAATGGCGGTATCTTGTATATGGATCATCATCTGCCATCTCCTGAGAGATCACAAAAAATTCCAGCGTGATCAGATCAAATCGTTCTACCGGAAACTTATGGTTCAGAATGTTATTGATCCTCTGGCGGCTGAACCGCTTCTGGCTGAAATGTTTTGCCAGAATAGAAGCGGACATTTTTTTCAGATTTCCCATCTTGTTGATAGGGATACCGCTGCAGATGACCTTCTCCAGATCTGAAGCGCTGATATTCTCAGGCTTCCAGATCTTTTTGCCACCGTTTTCCTCTTCATCCTGCTGGTACATGGCTGCAATGATCTTACGGGCACGTTCCAGAAGGATCATAAATTCCTGAAAAGCCTGACTCTTTTCCGATTTCGGATCGTCGCATCTGCCTTTCAGAAATGCCAGATATTCCAGAAGTTTCTCTTCACTGTCCAGACAGAGACCTGTTCCGTATACAACCTCACCGGTCTTTTTTTCCGTGGGTGTCAGTTCTTTATAGATTTTTTTATATTCTTCTGCCTTATAATAGCCAAGATGGTTATGATAGCAATACCAGTAAATTACTTCCTCCGGATTATGAAAATCAAAATCCTGTTCCCGAAGCACCCTGGTCAGAAAATCCGATACATCCTCCGTACTCATGCGGAGCCCGAACCCAAGAAGAAAAACAGTCTCACGTTTCACAGAAGCCTGGGTCAGCCAGTTGTTCACCAGAGAACTCAGCTTGGCAGAAGTCGGGGACATGGATTTCGGTGTGTAAGTCTCTTTAAAAGATTCCACCACAATATCCCTGTAAACCTCCTGGGGTACCTGGGAAAAAGGTTCTTCCAATTCTGCACGCTCATAAACATATCTTTTCAGATAATCGCCAAAAGAAACCAGTTCCATTTCTTTATAAAGATAATGAAAAATAACATCTGCATCCTCATCCTCAAAGGAATCCAGACTGACAACCTGGCGGAACTTCTGTGCCGCCTTTCTGGTAAATTCAAAATCCTTCACAGAATCGAAGGCAACTGTCTGTTCAAAATCAAGATCCTGCATTCGATTTCTCATCGCAAATTCTCCTTATCCCTTATATTCCTCACCGGCAGACTGAGCCGGTTGGAAGCAATGCCGCTCTTTATTACCGGCAGAGTTTCTACCGCCCGGTGCTGTGCCGTTCTGCCCATCGTTTGAGAGGATTTTTTTCTTCATAGCCGTTGATCTGGGCAAGGATCATCGTTACATTATCTCTTCCACCTCTGGACAGCGCCATTTCAAGAAGCTCTTCTACTTTTTCTTCCGCGGTACCGGTTTTGCTCAGGATTTCCTGTATTTCTTCATCTGACAGCATATCCGTTACGCCATCTGAACAAATCAGATAACTGCTTCCCGTCTGATAGCCGATCTCCACAATGGATGGTTCCAGAGCCATGTTTTCCTCCTGAAAACCCAGGTACTGTGTCAAAGGAGCTTTTCCAAGCATTTTTCCACTGATCACATGATCCGTAGATATCTGCTGCAGTTTTCCCTGAAAATGGCGGTAAATACGACTGTCCCCAAGATTACAGGCATAGATCGCTTTTTCACTGAAAGACAAAAGTGCCATCGTAGTTCCCATGCTGCTGATACGATTTTCCCTGCTGTATCTGCATACTGCTTCATTCATATTTGCACAGGCTCCTGTGAGAAAAACCACCGGCTCTTTTTTGAGGCTTTTTTTATTTTCTTCATAAAAACCACCCAGTGCTTCCACGGCTGCAGAGGCTGCCATCTCACCACAGCTTTCCCCTCCCATGCCATCAAAAACTGCCAGTACGGGAAGCTGCCAATGCTGCGTATGACCTGCCAGGATTCCGTCAACTCCCTGGTTGTGCACTGGCAGCCGCACTCCGCAGCACCAGAAATTATCCTCATTATTCGTCCTCACCTTTCCGGTGTGACATGTATATGCATAATCAATCTGATAGGCCATTCTTTTTCCTTTCGTAAAAACCCCTTCGACATTATTGCTGAAGCTCCATTACAGAATTACTCCAGTATTTGTCTCCCAGTTCTACATATTTGTCGTTATCACTCTCTTTATCATGAACCTTACCATCTGCATCGATCCATCGGATCAGAAGGCCGTCCTGATAATAAAAATACTGTTTTTCATCTCCGTCCCATACATAAGTATAAAACATCTGCTCGCCCCAGTAAAAATATTCCTCATAAACGCCATCTGCGGAACTGCCGGGATATACAAGTACTTTGGCGATCTCTCCTGATCCGTTATAAAAGCGCAGGCGATCCCCCTCTGTGCCTTCACGTCTATAACTGTCCAGAGCATTTTCTATGGTTGTCGCATGGTCACGTATCGTTTCCATTGCCTGTGCGAAGCTTTTATCTGCATCGTCTACAGTGCCGAAATTTCCTTTGTTCAGAGCATCAGAATCATCGGAATCTGTATACGAAGGTTCCCCGTTGTCCGAAGGTTTCCGTATCGTTCGTACCGCAATGATCCCGCCGATCAGCACAACAATGATCCCGACTGCTATGAGCATTCTGAAAATGCCTTTCCGCCTCTTTCCGTCATCGGTATTTCCACCATTCTCTGACACGGATCCTTCCCACTCCTGGAGATTCTGGTCACGGTCGTCTTCCAGATCTGTGATAGAAGTAACTCTGGGCTTTACAGCTCCGGTTTTTCTTATACCGGGTTCTGGCTGACGGGAAAATCCTGACTGATAACCGGACAGACTATCTCTTTCGGATACTGTTTTTCCGGATGCAGATTTTTGAGGATTCTGTATTGTACTCTGAGCCTTTGGCCTATTCCGGGCTGCATTTTTTGCTATTTCTCCGGCTGTCGGTTTCTCCGGCTGTACAGATACCGGCGCAGGATTTCTACGTGCCTGACGGATTGCCTCCGTATTCAGTTGACTTGTTCTTGCCAGCTGTCTGGCTGCACCCTCCTGGAGAAACTTCGGCATGGACTCCGGAACAGGTCTTTCCTCCACTGGTTTCGGTTTCTCATGAACTCCCTGTTCTCTGTTTGCCGTTCCATACCGGATTTCTTCCAGTGCTTCCCGAAACTTATCAGGAGTCTGATATCGTTCTTTTGCATCATAAGCACAGGCTTTTAAGATAACGGAGCCGAAAGCCTCTCCCGCATCCACAGGTGCAGGCGGTGTTTCGCCTGACATCCTCCTCGTGAGCGCGTTTTCCTTATCTCTGTATGTGATCAGCTGTTTTTCCAGATTCAGAAACGGAAGTCTGTTATGATTCATCAGTTTATACAGCACCAGGCCAAGCGCATAGATATCCACTCTGCTGTCGTACTTTTCTCCCCTGTACATCTCCGGCGCCATATAGGAATAAGTCCCCTTTTTGGAAAGGGTACTCATGGTTTTTTCCAGTTCCCTGGCGATTCCAAAGTCTCCCAGCTTGAAATCTCCGAATCTGGATACAAAAATATTCTCAGGCTTGATATCCCTGTGAATAATGTGAAGCTGCCCGCAGTATTCCAGTGATTTACAAAGGTCTATGCCAAGCTTCATCACTTCTTTTTCTGTGAGATTTTTTCCCGCATAATATTCCATGAAGCTTGTGAGATATTCCATGCGGATAAAAATATCCCATCCGATCTCATCCAGATATTCCATCACCTTGTAATCTTCTACCGACACAATGTGGGAATTTCCTCTGAAATACTCCATGGTGCTTACTTCCTGAATACACTCTTCCACCAGATTTTCGAAATATCCACGGACGGATTTTTCATCACCGGATTCTGAGCGTACACTGTCCAGTTCCCCTTTACTGGCGGGGATTGTGATTATCTTAATTGCCGAGTAAAAAGAACGTCCCTTCTCAGTTCTCTGAGCTTTATATACTCTTCCAAAAGAGCCTTCCCCGATCTTACTTATGATCTTCCATTCCGGCCACGGGGAAATTGGCAGTTCCTTGTCCATCGCAATCCCTCCTCTCTCAGAAAATCCCTGCTTATAAACAGAAATCTCCCTCCGGATTTCCGGGGGGAGATTTATTTATATTAGCAAGGTATATTGACTTATTCTTCTACCGGTGCAGTTTCCTCTGCTGTCTCTTCAACAGCAACGGTCTCTTCCTCCGGAGCAGTCTCAGTCTTCTCTTCCTCTACGGAAATTTCCTCTGTATCCTCAGGCTCCTCGGAAGCTGTTTTTACTTCCGGCATTCCTGTATCAAGACTGATCTCACTGTAACGCTTCATACCTGTACCTGCAGGAATCAGCTTACCAATGATAACGTTCTCTTTCAGACCGATCAGTGGATCGACCTTACCTTTGATTGCAGCCTCTGTCAGGACTTTTGTTGTCTCCTGGAAGGATGCTGCTGACAGGAAGGAGTTTGTAGCAAGGGATGCCTTGGTAATACCAAGCATAACCTGTTTGCCCTCTGCCGGCTGTTTGCCCTCTGCCTCAAGTTTCTCGTTAACTTCCTCAACATCAAGGACATCAACAAGTGTTCCTGGCAGGAACTCTGTATCTCCGTTATCCTCGATACGGATCTTCTTCAGCATCTGATGAACGATAACCTCGATATGCTTATCGTTGATCTCAACACCCTGCAGACGATATACACGCTGAACCTCGCGGATCATGTAATCCTGAACTGCACGAACACCCTTAATTCTCAGGATATCATGCGGATTTACACTACCTTCTGTCAGCTCATCGCCGGCCTCAAGAACCTGTCCGTCAAGGACTTTGATACGGGAACCGTATGGGATCAGGTAAGTCTTGGAATCACCTGTCTCCGGATCATTTACGATGATCTCACGTTTCTTCTTAGTGTCGTTGATTGTGGCAACACCTGGGATCTCTGTGATGATCGCAAGACCCTTCGGCTTTCTTGCCTCAAAAAGCTCCTCGACACGAGGAAGACCCTGTGTGATATCTCCACCGGCAACACCACCGGTATGGAACGTACGCATGGTCAGCTGTGTACCTGGCTCACCGATAGACTGTGCTGCGATGATACCAACAGACTCACCAACCTGTACCGGCTCACCGGTAGCCATGTTCGCACCATAACATTTCGCGCAGACACCAACCTTGCACTTACAGGAAAGGATGGTACGGATCTTCAGTCTGTCGATCGGTCCGCCTGTCACGTTGCTTACGCCCTCTTTCATGATACGGGCTGCACGTTTCGGTGTGATCATGTGGTTTGCTTTAACAAGGATTTCTCCGTCTTTATTCTTAACTGTCTCACAGGAGAAACGTCCTGTGATACGCTCCTGAAGGCTCTCGATCTCTTCTTTTCCGTCCATAAATCCACGAACTTCCATACCGGAGATCTCTGCTCTGTTCTCACAGCAGTCTGCCTCACGAACGATCAGATCCTGGGATACGTCAACAAGTCGTCTTGTCAGGTATCCGGAATCGGCTGTACGAAGAGCGGTATCGGAAAGACCTTTACGTGCTCCATGAGCGGACATGAAGTACTCCAGTACGTCAAGACCTTCACGGAAGTTTGACTTGATCGGGAGCTCGATTGTATGACCGGTTGTATCAGCCATCAGTCCTCGCATTCCGGCAAGCTGTTTGATCTGCTTATCAGAACCACGGGCTCCGGAGTCAGCCATCATGAAGATGTTGTTGTACTTATCAAGACCGGTAAGAAGTGCTTTTGTAAGCTCATCATCCGTCTTCTTCCAGGTATCAACAACCTCTTTGTAACGCTCTTCCTCTGTGATAAGACCACGTTTGTAGTTCTTTGTAATACGGTCAACAGTATCCTGAGCCTGCTTGATCATCTCCGGCTTCTGCGGCGGCACGGTCATATCGGAAATAGATACGGTCATGGCTGCACGTGTGGAGTATTTGTAACCCATAGCCTTAACGGAGTCAAGTACCTCAGCTGTTCTTGTTGCACCGTGAGTATTGATAACTTTTTCAAGGATCTGCTTCAGCTGTTTCTTACCTACAAGGAAGTCAACCTCAAGAAGCAGTTCGTTTCCAGGTACGCTTCTGTCTACAAATCCAAGGTCCTGTGGAAGGATCTCGTTGAACAGGAAACGTCCAAGTGTGGAATGAACATTGCCGCTTAACACAGTGCCATCCGGCATTGTCTTATGGCAACGTACAATGATCTTGGTCTGAAGTGTGATGACTTTGTTCTCGTATGCAAGAATTGCCTCGTTGACACTCTTGAAGAACTTGCCCTCACCCTTGTTTCCAGGTCTCTCCTGAGTCAGGTAGTAGATACCAAGGACCATATCCTGTGAAGGAACGGCTACAGGACCACCATCTGACGGTTTCAGAAGGTTGTTCGGTGATAACAGAAGGAAACGGCACTCTGCCTGTGCTTCCTGAGAAAGCGGAAGATGTACGGCCATCTGGTCACCATCGAAGTCAGCGTTGAACGCGGTACAAACAAGTGGATGAAGCTTGATTGCCTTACCTTCTACAAGGATCGGCTCGAACGCCTGGATACCCAGACGATGCAGTGTAGGTGCACGGTTCAGCATAACCGGATGCTCCTTAATGACGTCCTCGAGGACATCCCATACTGCTGGCTCAAGTTTCTCTACCATTTTCTTGGCATTTTTGATGTTGTGGGAAGTTCCGTTGGCAACAAGCTCTTTCATAACGAAAGGTTTAAACAGCTCGATAGCCATCTCTTTCGGAAGACCACACTGATAAATCTTCAGCTCCGGTCCTACGACGATTACAGAACGTCCGGAATAGTCAACTCGTTTACCAAGAAGGTTCTGACGGAAACGTCCGGATTTACCTTTCAGCATATCGGAAAGGGATTTCAGAGCTCTGTTTCCAGGGCCTGTTACAGGACGTCCACGGCGTCCGTTATCGATCAGGGCATCTACAGCCTCCTGCAGCATACGCTTCTCGTTGCGGACAATGATATCCGGAGCACCAAGCTCCAGAAGTCTTTTCAGACGGTTGTTTCTATTGATGATTCTTCTGTAAAGATCATTCAGGTCAGATGTTGCAAAACGTCCTCCGTCCAGCTGTACCATAGGACGAAGATCTGGCGGAATAACCGGGATAACGGTCATGATCATCCACTCAGGACGGTTGCCGGACTCACGGAAGGACTCCACAACCTCAAGACGTTTGATAATTCTTGCACGTTTCTGGCCAGTTGCATCCTGAAGCTCTGCTTTCAGCTCGACGGAATCTTTCTCAAGATCGATCGCTTTCAGAAGCTCCATGATGGACTCGGCACCCATACCTACACGGAATCCCTCTCCATAAGACTCACGTGCTTCCTGGTACTCACGCTCGGTGAGTACCTGTTTGTACATAAGTCCGGAATCAGCAGGATCCAGAACGATATAGTTTGCAAAGTAAAGCACTTTCTCCAGTGTTCTCGGAGAAATGTCAAGGATCAGACCCATACGGGACGGAATTCCTTTGAAGTACCAGATATGAGACACCGGAGCTGCAAGCTCGATGTGTCCCATACGCTCTCTACGAACGGCAGATTTGGTTACTTCAACACCACATCTGTCGCAGACAACGCCTTTATAGCGAATTTTTTTGTACTTTCCACAGTGGCACTCCCAGTCCTTGCTCGGTCCAAAAATTCTTTCGCAGAAAAGACCGTCCTTTTCAGGTTTCAAGGTTCTGTAGTTGATTGTTTCAGGTTTTAAAACCTCACCGTGTGACCACTCTCTGATCTTCTCAGGGGACGCCAGTCCAATCTTGATGGCATCGAAAGTCATTGGCTGATATGTTTCATTGGCGTTCGTTGTTTCTGCCATGTATTCTTTCCCCTTTCTTATTCCTCATCATCAAAGGACTCTTCAAACTCGATCATGTCCTCGTCTTCTTCAATGTCTTCATCTTCTTCTACATTGACAAGTTCTTCTCCGCTGAACTCCTGCTTGGTATAGCCGTGTTTACCGAAGGACTCCTCATCTCTGCGTCCTCTGGAATCTCCCTCGATGACGTGACGAAGATCAGTATCTCCGTAATCAGAAGTCTCCATGATGTGAACTTCCTCTCCGTCCTCGCTGAGTACACGTACATCCAGACCAAGAGACTGAAGCTCTTTAAGAAGTACCTTAAAGGACTCAGGAATACCTGGCTCAGGAATGTTATCGCCTTTGATGATCGCTTCATAGGTCTTAACACGTCCGATCACATCATCAGACTTCACTGTCAGGATCTCCTGCAGTGTATAGGAAGCACCATATGCCTCCAGTGCCCAAACCTCCATCTCTCCGAAACGCTGTCCACCGAACTGAGCTTTACCACCCAGAGGCTGCTGTGTTACCAGGGAGTATGGACCTGTGGAACGTGCATGGATCTTATCATCTACCAGATGATGCAGTTTCAGGTAGTGCATGTGACCGATAGTTACAGGGCTGTCGAAGTACTCTCCTGTACGTCCGTCACGAAGTCTTACCTTACCATCTCTGGAAATAGGAACGCCCTTCCAGAGTGCTCTGTGAGCTTTGTTCTCATCAAGGTACTGCATAACATCCGGTGCAAGGATATCTTTATATTTCTCACGGAATTCCTCAAAGTCTTCCGTATTAACGTAATCGTTGGCAAGCTCCAGAGTATCCTGGATATCAACCTCGTTGGCGCCATCGAATACTGGTGTTGCAATGTTGAAGCCAAGTGCTTTGGCAGCAAGGCTTAAGTGGATCTCCAGTACCTGTCCGATGTTCATTCGGGAAGGTACACCCAGAGGGTTCAGCACGATATCGAGCGGACGTCCGTTCGGAAGGAATGGCATATCCTCAACTGGAAGTACACGGGAAACGACACCCTTGTTACCATGACGACCAGCCATCTTATCACCAACGGAGATCTTTCTCTTCTGTGCAATATAAATACGTACTGCCTGATTTACTCCAGGGCTCAGCTCGTCGCCGTTCTCTCTTGTAAATACCTTGGCATCTACGATAATACCATATTCACCGTGCGGTACTTTCAGGGAAGTATCACGTACCTCTCTTGCCTTCTCACCGAAGATGGCACGAAGGAGACGCTCCTCAGCAGTAAGCTCTGTCTCTCCCTTAGGAGTAACCTTACCAACAAGGATATCACCGGCACGTACCTCAGCACCGATACGGATGATACCACGCTCATCCAGATCTTTCAGAGCATCATCGCCGACACCCGGAACATCACGTGTGATCTCTTCCGGTCCCAGCTTGGTATCACGGGATTCTGCCTCATATTCCTCGATATGGACAGATGTATAAACATCATTCTGTACCAGTCTCTCGCTAAGCAGAACGGCATCCTCGTAGTTATAACCTTCCCAGGTCATAAATCCGATCAGCGGGTTCTTACCAAGTGCAAGCTCACCATTAGATGTGGATGGGCCATCTGCGATAACCTGTCCTGCCTCAACATGCTCACCCTGGAACACGATCGGTCTCTGGTTGTAGCAGTTACTCTGGTTGCTTCGCATGAATTTGGTCAGATGGTAATCATCTTTTGTTCCGTCATCATTCTTGATGGTGATATCTGTAGATGTGGAACGAAGTACAGTACCTGCTTTTTTCGCAACAACACATACACCGGAGTCAACGGCTGTCTTGGTCTCCATACCTGTACCAACAACCGGAGCCTCTGTTGTAAGAAGCGGAACGGCCTGACGCTGCATGTTGGATCCCATCAGCGCACGGTTCGCATCATCGTTCTGCAGGAACGGAATCAGGGCTGTAGCAACGGAGAATACCATTCGCGGAGATACGTCCATGTAATCAAACATGTGCTGCTCGTACTCCTGAGTCTCCTCACGGTAACGACCGGAGACATTCTTATGAAGGAAATGTCCCTCTTCGTCCAGAGGCTCATTCGCCTGTGCTACATGGTAATTATCTTCCTCATCCGCTGTCATGTATACAACCTCATCGGTTACACGCGGGTTGGAAGGATCTGTTTTGTCGATCTTTCTGTACGGAGCCTCTACGAAACCGTACTGATTGATTCTTGCATAAGATGCAAGGGAGTTGATAAGACCGATGTTCGGTCCCTCAGGAGTCTCGATCGGGCACATTCTTCCGTAATGGGAATAATGTACGTCTCGAACCTCGAATCCGGCTCTGTCTCGTGACAGACCGCCAGGTCCCAGTGCGGAAAGTCTTCTCTTATGAGTCAGCTCTCCAAGCGGGTTATTCTGATCCATGAACTGTGACAGCTGGGAAGATCCGAAGAACTCTTTCACTGCTGCAGTTACCGGTTTGATATTGATCAGGGACTGCGGAGAAATGCTCTCTGCATCCTGTGTTGTCATTCTCTCACGTACCACACGCTCAAGTCTGGAAAGACCGATGCGGTACTGGTTCTGAAGCAGCTCACCGACAGCACGGATACGACGGTTGCCCAGGTGGTCGATATCATCATCGTTTCCAAGGCCATACTCCAGATGCATATTGTAGTTGATGGACGCAAGGATATCTTCCTTGGTGATGTGCTTCGGAATCAGGTCATGGATATCACGTTTGATTGCCTCACATCTGTCCTCAAATGTGTCATTTTCTTCCAGAATTTTTTCGAGTACCGGGTAGTATACTAACTCTGTAACACCCAGGGACTTCGGATCCTCAAGCTCCGGAAGATAATGACGGATATCAACCATAAGGCTGGAAAGAACTTTGATCTCTCTCTCCTCACCCTGAATCCATACATACGGAACTGCGGAATTCTGAAGAGTATCAGCAAGCTCTCTTGTAACAAGAGTCTCAGCCTCTGCAAGAATCTCACCTGTTGTTGTGTCTACAACATCCTGAGAAAGCTTGTGGCCTACGATACGCTTGTTGAAATGAAGTTTCTTATTAAATTTGTAACGTCCAACTTTGGCAAGGTCATATCTTCTCGGATCGAAGAACATTGCCATGATCAGGCTCTCTGCGCTCTCTACTGCAAGCGGCTCGCCCGGACGGATTTTCTTATACAGCTCAAGGAGACCTTCCTGGTAGTTTGTGGAGGTATCCTTTGTAAAGCTAGCAAGGATCTTCGGCTCTTCACCAAACAGATCAATGATCTCAGCATTGGTTCCAATGCCCAGTGCACGGATCAGAACAGTAATCGGAACCTTTCTTGTTCTGTCTACACGTACATAAAATACATCATTTGAATCTGTCTCGTACTCCAGCCATGCACCTCTGTTCGGAATTACGGTACTGGAAAACAGTCTCTTACCAAGTTTATCATGAGCGATTGCGTAGTAGATTCCAGGGGAACGTACTAACTGGCTGACAATAACACGCTCAGCACCATTAATAACAAAGGTACCTGTTGCAGTCATCAGCGGTAAATCTCCCATGAAAATCTCGTGTTCGTTGATCTCTTCTGTTTCCTTATTGATCAGCCTTACTCGAACCTTCAAAGGTGCGGCATAAGTCACGTCACGTTCTTTACACTGCTCGATGGAATATTTTGCATCTTTTTCATCATATGTGAAATCGATGAATTCCAGACTGAGCTTTCCGCCGTAATCTGCGATCGGAGAAATATCATCGAATACTTCTTTTAAACCTTCGTCAAGAAACCACTGGTAGGAATCTTTCTGAACTTCGATCAGGTTTGGCATTTCCAGGACTTCTTTTTGTCTCTGGTAGCTCATACGCATGCTTTTTCCAGTTTTTACAGAACGAATTCTGTTTTTTTCCATTGACGTTTCACCCCTGTTTTTTTATTATTTATTACAACATGATCCCGCCTGACCTTTAGGCAGGCATATCTAGCCATAATATAGCATCCTCCACTTTAACATAAGAAAAAAAGCGTGTCAAGCACTTTTTTCGAATTTTTTTACATTTTTTCAAAAAAAGCTTCTGTTCCTTTTATACATACGATGTATGGAACAGAAGCTCTTATTTATTTCACAGTATAATTCACAGTTACTGTGTTTGCATATTTATCTTTTGATACAATTTTCAGCACAGTATTCTTTTTCTGCTTTTTTATTTTTACTGTAAACTGTTTCTTCTTATTTACAGCTGCATAGCCCAGACGTATGCTTTTTCCGGATCGCTGTGCATAAACAATAACATTCCGGCCGCCTGCCGCACTTCCTGTTACGGATGTGCTCTGTGCTGTGATTTTTTTGCAGGAAGGACGGTCAATATTTGTCCAGCCTTTACAGCCCTTCATATATACTGCCTGCGTTTTTCCGTTTCCGCTGAAAGCATTGGACTTCATGGCCGATATCACAGAACCATATCCGTAAATACCATTTCCTTTATTTTTTGCAACCGTATTTCCGGAAACTTCTGTTGCTTTTGATTTCCACAGCAGAATTCCGCTCTTTCCGTTGGAAACAAGGCGGTTACTTTTTACACGGATGCCACCTTGTGCATATTCAATTTTGACACCATGTTCTTTATTTGAAGAACAGGAATTATTAAGAACACTGATATTTTTTCCGGATTTCACACGAATTCCGGAGCCAGTCGTGGATTTTGATGTGTTTTTTTCTGCTGTGGAGGTTGCATTTACAGACTGCAGATAAATTCCATCTCCTCCCGGTGATGCAACCGTATTTCCGCTTATCAGATTTTTCTGTTTTGATCCTGCCGCATAGGAAGAATCTTTCATATAAATTCCTGTATTTGCAGTTCCGGAAACCTGATTCCTTTTGATAATGCTTCCTCTGGAATCTTCCGCATAAATACCAAGATTGGAATATGCGGAAGTTTTTTTCATTTTTACCTGATTATCCATCACGGTATCCGTATCTGCAAGAGTAATACTGATACCGTTTCCATATCCGGAAATCTGATTATCTTTTACAGTTACTCCCTTTACCGGATATATTCCTTCCGGAATCACTTCTCCTGAATTCTTCATATTATAGCCTATAACTTTAACGCCACTGCAGATCCACGCAATGCCTCCGATGCTGGAAGTCTTTGCAAGGCTGACATAGTTTCCTGCTACCCGGATATTTCTGTTCTTCTTCGCATCCGGTTCTCCACTGTATCCCTGTGTCAAATGTGTATTTTTCTTATTCACAGCTGAGACTTCCACCCCAAGCCCTACATTTACCATGGTATTGTTTTCTGCTGTGGAATCTTCATAATTCAGAAATTCTATGCATCGTTTTTTTACATTATGGAAGGTGTTGTTGGTAACGGTAATCCGTTTATATGTTTTTCCTGCCATCATGCTATGGGTTCCCACCCCTGCAAAAACGTCCTCAAACACATTTCCATCAATAACAAAATCCTCGCAGGTGCTTCCATCGTATGGCATATACTGTGGAAAAACATTATCTTCATCTGTACAACAGTCAATCTGAATGCATTCCTGTCCGCCTTTTACATAATTCTTATAATACCCGTGAAATGTACATCCGGTAATCTTGGCATTTTTTACTCCGCCGAACTCCAGAAAATGAGATTTCAGATTATTCAGGAATGTTGCGTTTTTGATGGTGACATTGGTGGCATGTCCGATACAGAATCCCACAAATCCACCTGGTTCATCTTTTTCTGCCACGCACTGATAATTAAAATCCCAGGTTCCACCATCAATGATAACATTTCGGTAGCCTTCATATTCCCCTTCTGATTCTTTTGTATTTCCAAGTCGAAGAATCAAATGTTTGGTCGGTGAGGTTTTTGTAATTGTTGCGCCTTTTGCATACAGGTACATATTGCTGTACATACACAGTGTTCCTGTGAGTTTATAATTTCCCGGCGGAATTATAACTTTACAGGGAGTTTCTTCTGATGCCTGTTCTTTCAGCTGCAGAAACAAGGTATTTAACGGCGCCGTGATATCCTGTCCGTCTTCAATTTCCAATGTTACCGTCTGATAGGTTCCCAGTTCCCCTTCGGAGGCACTTCCATCTGAAAATCTGTCCGCTTCCTCAGAAGTAAATATTTCTTCTTCTGCATTATCTGAAAGTTCATCCGTGGTACCCTTATCCTCAGATATCTCTTCTGCCCCATCCTCCAGCTGAATTTCATCCTGGGTATCCTCCATGGTGTTCTGCTCCGGAACCAGTTCTGTATCTTCATCATTCTCAGACAATGTACCGGCACTTTTCTCTTCTGTCTCCAGAGATTCCTCTTCTGTTTCCGGTTTGTCACCATCCGTCGGAGCATCGGAAATTTCCTCCGCATTTCCATCAGGATTTCCGTCAGAAAAATCATCCGTCAATGACTCTTCTGCTGTTTCAGCATTTTCTGGTTCCTGTGTTTCTTCTGTCCAGGAAGCCGCAGACGCCGGAACCACTTTTCCGTCCTCATCCAACACCAACGGATCCGGTTCCTCTGCCGGCATATTTTCCTCTTCCTCAAGTTCTTCCTGTTTTTCCATTGCAATTTCCTGTGCTCGAATTGCGTCCAGCGGTTCTTCTGACACATTTTTTCCGGAAACCGCCTCTTGTGCTGCTGCCGGAACCGGAACCGCTGTTATACTCAGAATTCCTGCCAGAAAACAGGCAGCAATTTTTCTGTTCATATTTCTCCTCCTTGCATTCCTTCTTATTTTATTATCACCTCTTTAACCGTAAAAAGCAAGGTATATCACAGATTCTCCACCTGGAATGTCATCTGACTTTGGCGCAAAAAAAGCTGCCGTGCCGCCGGTAAACCGGCAGACACAACAGCCTTTAAAACTTCTGATCTGATTGGATTATTTAAGTGTAACCTTAGCTCCCTCAGCCTCAAGTTTAGTTTTGATGTCCTCAGCCTCAGCTTTGGAAGCGCCCTCTTTAACAACCTTCGGAGCACCATCAACGATAGCTTTAGCCTCTTTAAGTCCAAGACCTGTAACCTCACGAACAACTTTGATAACTTTAACTTTGTTAGCGCCAACCTCTGTAAGCTCTACGTCAAACTCATCTTTCTCCTCAGCTGCCTCGCCTGCTGCACCTGCTGCTGCTACAACAACACCTGCTGCTGCGGAAACGCCGAACTCTTCCTCACAAGCTTTTACAAGGTCATTTAACTCTAATACAGATAATTCTTTGATTGCTGCAATAAATTCTTCTGTTGTTAATTTTGCCATTTTAATTTCCCTCCATTTATAAATTTTAATTAATAATCATGCGGTCGTTATGCCGCCAATTGCACGTTGCTGGGATTACTCAGCAGCTGCTGCGTCAGCTCCGCCGTTCTGCTCTGCGATCTGATTAAGCACACGAGCGAAGTTTGCGATCGGAGACTGCATGCTTCCAAGCAGTTTTCCAAGAAGTTCCTCTCTTGAAGGAATTGTGGACAGTGCCTGAATTCCGGCCTGATCATTGTAGTTACCTTCAACTACACCTGCGATCAGCTCCAGTGCCGGGAACTGTTTTGCATATTTAGCAAGGATTCTTGCCGGAGCAGTTGCGTCTGTCTCGGAGATAGCGATCGCATTTGTGCCATGTAAATGATCACTGAGGCTCTCAAATGCTGTACCCTCGAATGCACGACGCATCATGGTATTCTTGTATACCTTGTACTGAACACCAGCTTCTCTTAACTCTTTACGAAGAATTGTATCCTGCTCAACTGTAAGACCGCTGTAGTTTACAAGTACAACAGACTGTGCGTCTTTAATGCTGTTAGAGATCTCTTCTACGATTGGTTGTTTCAGTTCTACTTTTGCCATGAAATGGTACACCTCCTTATAGATTTTGTATACCGCCGTCGCAATAAGTCAATCTGTTTAAAAAAAGACCTTACTGCTTCGCAATAAGGCCTTGTGTAATCTTAACTCAGAATACTTGGACCTCGGTAGGCGTTTTAATCCTTATGCCTTACGGCACCTACTGTCTTCGGCAGCGTTCTTAGGTACAATACCATAACAGTGCCGGGTGTGTCAAGTATTTTTTTAAGATTTTTTCAAAATTATTTAGTACCAAAAATACGATCTCCGGCATCTCCAAGTCCCGGGCAGATGTAAGCGTTCTCATTGAGCTCTCTGTCAAGGGAACCACAGTAGATCTGTACATCCGGATGTGCCTCATGGAGACGTTTCAGTCCCTCAGGAGCTGCGATGATACACATAAACTTGATATTCTTTCCGCCCTGTTTCTTGACAAAATCAATGGCAGCTTCGGCAGAACCGCCGGTTGCAAGCATCGGATCAACGATCACTGAAATACGCTCGTCAATAGATTCAGGAAGCTTACAGTAATACTCATGGGGCTCATGTGTTACCGGATCACGGTAAAGTCCCACATGTCCGACCTTTGCAGACGGTACCAGTGTGAGAATGCTGTTTACCATTCCAAGTCCTGCACGGAGGACCGGGATCACTGCCAGCTTCTTACCTGAGATCATCGGTGTCTTACAGGTTTCTATCGGTGTCTCGATTTCCACTTCCTCTGTAGGAAGATCACGAAGCGCCTCATATCCCATCAGGATTCCGATTTCCTCCACCAGTTTACGGAACTCGTTTGTTCCTGTATTTTTATCACGGAGCATTGAAATTTTGTGTTTGATCAGCGGGTGATCCATAATATAAACATTTTTCATTTTTTCCATCGTGATTTCCTCTCTTTGTCTGTGTTTTTTGTAAAGCGAAACTTCTCATTCCACTCTGCTTCATACACCGGAATGCAAGCCTTTCGCTTTTCTGTATTCATCTTTCTACATTATAATATATATGACACTTTTTCAAAAGGGGGAAAAACTATTTTCCCTGGCGTTCCAGAACCTGATCAATAGCATAGGCCACACCAAATTCATTGTTGTTCTTTGTGATGTATTTTGCTGCTCTTTTAATCTCCGGAACTGCGTTTTCCATTGCAACAGTTGCGCCGAAATCCATGGAAATCATGGAATAATCATTAAGGCTGTCACCAAGGACCATCACCTCATCCATGGTATAACCCAGAGACTCGATATATTCTTTCAGCACCGGGCCTTTCTGCGCCTCTACTGCTGTAATCTCCTGATTATATATAAAGGAAGAAGCCACTGCAACGGCTGGATTTTCTTTCAGCTCATCGCTGAGTTTCTCCAGCTGCTCCACATCTGCCGCAAAAATGAAGATCTTATATATCGGCGCACCGCTGCTCTCCAGGGAACGGATATCGGAAATCCCTTTCGTGTTTCCGGCGATTCTGCGGTACTGCGGGGATTTCCGTACAATCTCCTCGCTGGTATCTATGTCCATATTGAAAAGACGGATCTGCTGAATGATCCCGTCTTCAATTTCCTTCTTTGTTCCAATACGGTAATCATAGCGATCCGTAAAAAATGCTACAGATACCGGGTATTTTTTTGCCGTATTGTAGACCTCCTCACACAGCTCAATAGAGATCGGTGTACTCTTTACAACCTCCTGCTGCGGATTCCGTACTTCAGCACCGCTGCTCACCACATAATCACAGGTCAGCTCTGTTCCCTTCAGTTCCTCCATGGCACCGGGGAAATTCCGGCCGGTGGCAACCATAAAGCGGATTCCCGCATCGCAGGCACGCCTGACCGCCGCAAGGGTTTCCGGTGCGATTCTATGGTCATCACCAAGAAGTGTGCCATCCATATCACTTGCAATTACTTTTATCATGAAAAATTTCTCCTTTTATCTGTAAAAATTCCGGTCAATCATTCGGATCCATAGCAAATATGTCCTTTTTTCGGAGAAATTATATCTTATATTATTGCAAAATACAATGATTTTTGCGACAGGCATATGCCTTTCTGATTTCAGAAATACATGGTATAATGAGATTTCATAAATCTGTCCGATGTCGGTCAAGCGTATATCCGCAATCCGCGTCGCTGCTTGATCCGGTTAAGTGAATAACCCCATCCACATGTACTACATAGATTTGCATCAAATAAATGCTCTTCAGTTAAGTCAGTCAATCAGAAAACAGGAGAATATTATGTTAACTTATTTTTTTCATTCCAAAAGAAGCCGCTCACATTCCCGTTTCTTCTATTTAATATTGTGCACAGTTCTTGTCTGTCCAATACTCCTTTTCACAGGCTGCCAGAATACCACTGGCACCAGCACTGCCACCGAGAAGGAGCCTATCAGCATCAGCAGCATCAAATTGAACACAGCCATACAGATCACCATTTACGATTCCCAGGATAAGTCCCTCCTGGATGACTGTCTGGCACTGTGCGATAGGTATGAGCTGATCTTCAGCCGGACAAATGAGAACAGCGAGCTTTATAAATTAAATCACCGCAAAGATACATCGGATAAAGATCCCAATGCTGATGGGCAGACTATTCCATATCCGATCAGCGGCACAGCAGACACCTGGCATATATCTGAAGACCTTGCCTCTCTGCTTTCCCAAGGACTTTCTATCACCAGGGAGTCCGACGGTGCCTTTGACATCGCCATTGCGCCTTTGACCTCTCTCTGGGATTTCACAGCAGAAGATCCGAAGGTTCCGGATGATGCAGCTATTCAGAAAGCACTCCCTCTGTGCAGCTCTGATGGTGTTACCATTGATGATCAGGATATCACACTTCCCTCTGATGATATTCAGTTCGATGTCGGCGCCATTGCCAAGGGCTATATCGCAGATCGCATGAAAGATCTTCTGGTAAAAAAAGGCGTAAACAGTGCTATCATCAACCTTGGCGGCAATGTCCTCTGCATCGGCTCGAAGCCTGACGGCACTCCCTTCAAAGTAGGCATCCAGAAGCCTTTTGCAGACCGCAATGAAACCGAAGCCGTTATGGATATCACCGGAAAATCCGTTGTATCCTCCGGAATTTATGAGAGGTGCTTTAAGCAGAACGGAAAATTATACCATCACATCCTGAACCCCAAAACCGGCTTTCCATATGACAATAGCCTGATCTCTGTGACGATCATCTCCGACCAGTCTGTGGACGGCGATGCCTTAAGCACCACCTGTTTCGCCCTTGGTCTGGAGGACGGACTGAAATTTGCGGAGAAAAAAGGAGTGCAGGCCGTTTTTATCACAGAAGATTATGAACTGCATTATACTGACGGATTCCAGGATGAGATCAATGTCACTGATGTGGAATCCTGAACCATGAAATCTTTTTCAGTAACAACCAAAAACCTTACGGATAGACCATATTTGTCACATAAGTCTGCGGATAATCTTTCAGAAGATTTGCCATTGCTGTCTGTGTCTGTGTCGTTGAAAATGGCTAGGATGGACCGTCCCACAGACATTCATAATCTGCCTCCGTACCGTGGATGTCTCTGTTCCGCAGTTGTAGGGCCACAGGGGGAGGCAAAACCTTCCGGATTCACAATCTGCTCCCAAGCTTCTTCATATCCCTTATCCGGAAGTTCAAAACACCATGGGATAAATCCGAGCAAACAGTGATCTTCTGGAAGCAGATAATGCCGAAGATGGCCTGAAGATCATTCTCAAAGAGCATCCTGACATTATTATCACAGATATGAAAATGCCCGTCATGGACGGAATACAGCTCTAAAAAAAGCCGGAAGAACTTCACATCGACAGCAAAATCAGTGTGATCAGCGGATTCAGCGATTTCAAATATACAAGACTTGCGATCCAGGCTGGTGTTATTGATTACATACTGAAGCCTGTTGATCCCCAGAATTTGAACAATGCGCTTTCAGCCACAATTTCTCAGTTGGAAAGTGAAGCAGGCAAAACTGGGACTTCCGATTCTGCTTCATCACCCGAACCCTGCTCTGCATTCACCAGTAGGGTAATCAGTGATGTTTTTGATTATATCAATGCACATTATCTGGAAAATATCTCCCTGGCCGATATTGCAGAATCTTTTTTCTAAGTAAGGAGCATCTGTCCAGATTGTTTTAAAAAAACGTCAGAATCTTTTTTCCTATGCTATGCAGTTAAAGCTCACCGAGGTGAAACGGCTTCTGCAGTCTACGGATATAACTCTCGACGACATTGCCTGGCATCTTGGTTTCAGCAATGGAAATTACTTCAGCAAGGTTTTTAAAAAGAACTGTCAGATGTTTCCCAGTGAATACCTGAACGTACAGCTATAGTTCTTCAGAAAACTTTTCTCCGATAAAAAGTAGCTGTAACTGAGCGTATTCGTTCAGTTACAGCCACTTTATTCAATATTATTATATTCAGTTATTGATCATATCCGGCCAGGAAAGAATCTCTGCAGAAATCTTCTCTTCATAATCTCCGTCAATGTCCTCACTTCTTCCAGCCGCATAAATATTGGTCTCGGCACCCCAACCGTTGTCCTCGTATTCCCATACATGGAATTTCAGTCCACGGAACATGAAATCCAGACTTCCGCAACCATCTTCCTCTGTGTATTCGAATTTGATATTTTTTTTGTTCAGAGCATCCTGTACTTTCTGTAAACGCATATAATATCGCTCCTTCCACGCCGAAAATCTTCCTTTATACACAAAGTATAACATGTTGTGATTTTTGATACAAGTCAAGGATGAAAGTGCCTGTGAGCTGCAGATAGCTCAGGCCCAGTAGAGTCTCATTCCAAACTCATGGCTCATACGGTCCGGATGCCCATCAACTCTTGAAAGCAAAGTACAGATATCCTGATAGGTATTCTTTGCCATACATTTACCGCTATTATCAGAAAGAATTAGTGTAAGGTTCCACTTCTTGCCTTTTCCGTATTCTTTCTCAAAGGTTTTTACCATGACACGGCTGTCTGCCGGAACTTCTGCTTTAACACTTCCCTTTTCCACCAGTTCTCCGTTCAATGTTTCTGTAATGATCCATGTAAGTTCACACTCTCCCAGAGCTCCATCTGTATCATTTACAATATACAGACTGTCCAGATGGTCTTTGTGCTTTGCAAAAACACCCACTGGTGCGTTGCTTTCCAGTATAGCCTGAAGACCCTTTTTGGGAATTCCCCACCAGTCATATAAACCGTAGAAGCTCTGAGGACACAGGTCGATAAACATAAACTGTACATATCCTGAGCAAGGTTCATATTTCTGGATCCTGTAATGCTCTGTATAATATTTCAGAAGCTTATACTGATATTCCTGGATCTTCGGGATATCATCCACCAGTTTTTCCAGACGATGATATACCGCCGGAACAGTTTTCAGATTTTCACTGCTGCCCGGTGCATCAAATCCGTACTCTGTATTCAGCTTTTCTGTCTGCTCATAAATATCTGCATATTCTCCACCGCTTAAAGAACCCAGATAATTGTGGCTGTCCCCGCTAAGCGGATCATCTTCGCAGAAAGAACCCTTGATGATCGGTCTGCCCGGATCCATCTTCTGTACCTCCCTATACAGAGCAGGTCCCGGATTTTCCTCCATAAATCTCCTTCTCACATTTCCATCCGGATCAACACATCCCGGTTCATTCATAATGATCCAGCAGATCAGAGACGGATGATGCTTCAGAAGTTTCACATTTTCTCTGTAAACATCTGCAAATCTCTGCGCCCATTCATCTGTTGAAGGATGCGTCCAATTGTACTCCGAATCCTGAAGAACTGCAATTCCCAGCTCGTCACACAGATCATAAAAAACTTCCTGCTCTGTGTGGACATGTACTCGTACCAGGTTAAAACCTGCTGCCTTTACATTAAGAAGATCTCTCAGGTACCGTTCCCTTGTCATTGCGGAAATATAACAATCCGGAAAATAAGAGGTTCCTCTTATATACAGCTTCCTGTTATTAAGCCAGAATCTTGTTATTTTTTCATTACGCTCAATCTGAATGTCCCGGAAAGCAAAATTCGTTGTTCTGCTGCTCAGTATGTCTTTTCCCCTGCTTAACGTAAGTTCTGCCTGATACATCCAGGGATAACCATGATCCCATGTGGACCACAGTCTGACATCTTCCACTTTAAGCTCACATTTAAAGCCTGTCTCTGCTTTCTCTGCCATTATCTGAACAGTTTTTTCTGCCTTTATAAGACCGGACTCTTTTTCCCGGATCTTTACATTAAAATCATATGTCTCCCCGGATTTCAGACCTCGCGCTTCAGTTTCCACATATACGTCTGCTTTCTTTCCATCTGGATCCAGTTCATACTTCAGATCTGTCTGATCTTCCAGAACACCTTCTTCTGTCAGGATCAGCTCCACTTTTCCGTAGATTCCTACAGGATTTACATCTCTCTGGATAAATGTATCAGAATGTTCGTAGGTACCTTTTACCATATTTCTTTTTACCAGGGTGGTTCTGGAATCCTGTGCATCCAGCTCCACCTCATCATCCCATGGAGAACTTACCTTTACAATGAGATAATTTTTCTTTCCAAAAACAAGCTTATCTTTTACATTAAAGGAAAATGGAGCGGAATATCCTTCATGCTCTCCAAGAAATTCTCCGTTAAGCCATACTTTTCCATAATAATCCACATTGGTAAATTTAAGGACAGCATCCGTAACTTTCTGATCCGGAACTTCAAACTCTGTTTTGTACCACCAGGGTGCCTGATTGAAATATCTCAGTTCACGCCCGAAATATGGCTGTCTGGCATAGATAAGCTGCAGATGTTTCAGTTCCTCCAGTTCCTCCCATTCAGACACCTGGGAACCTACGGAAGTATCTGCTTCCCTGGCAGCATAAAGCCCGATCTTTTCCCCTGTATCATGAACATCCTGCAAAATTTTCCATCCTTGTTTCAATTCAATCCTTGTTTCCATTTCAGCCTCCTAACTCTTGACCGCACCTGCAGCCATACCTTCGATTATGTTCCTGTTAAGAATAAAATACACGATCAGTGTAGGCAGGATCGATATTACGATCGCCGCAAATGTACTTCCCCAGTCCACTCTTCCGAACTGCCCCACAAAGTCATTCAGGCCAATTGGCAGAGTTTTCATATCAGAAGATGAGATAAACGTATTGGCATAGGTAAATTCATTCCATACAAAAACAAAATTGTATGTAAGAACTGTCATTGTAGTATTTTTAGCCATAGGTACCACGATCTTGCGGAATGTGGTTCCCATTGTGGCACCGTCAATAACTGCCGCTTCCAGAAGAGAATCCGGCATAAATTTAAAAAATCCGGTGTAAAGATAGATACACATTGGAAGTCCGAACCCGATCTGCGGAAGCACCAGTGCCCAGTATGTATTTCTCAGTCCGATCCTGTTATAAATCTGGAACATGGGTACAAGGCAGGAAAAAATAGGCACCATCATTCCAAACAGGAAAAATGCCATCAGTGCATTGGCATATTTTACCTTTACCTTACTGATCACAAATGCAACCGGGCATCCCAGGACTACGATGCCAAGAAGTGTGAGAACTGCCACAACCGTACTGTTAAGAAAATATCTTGGAATGGATGAGATCGTCAGTGCGCTGATATAGTTTCCAAGATAAAATCCTGATGGCAGGGCATACTGTGCAGTATATGTCATTTCATCCGGTGTTTTCAGACTGGAGCAGATAACCCAGAAAATAGGGTAGACCTGTATCATGACAAAAATAAGGATCACTACATAGAACACAGCACGAATAGGTATATTTTTTCTTGATTTTATCATTCTGACCCATCTCCTTTCGCCGATCCCAGGCATTTCTGTATAATCCCTACTGCTACCAGACATTCAATGACCAGAAAAACGGACAATGTACTTCCATAGCCAAAGTCAGCCGAATTAAAAGCGGTTTTATACATATAAGTTGCCACCATCTCTGTTGATCTGGATTTATTGTCAAGAATATAGAATACATCAAAGGTTTTCAGACAACCATTTACAAGCATTACAATGACAATGCTGAATATATTTTTCACCAGTGGAAGCTTTATGTAACGATACTGTTGAAAAACATTGCAGCCATCCATTGTAGATGCCTCGATCACATCCTTTGATATGGATACAAATGCGGAATAAAAAATGATCATGTACAGACCACAGTATTTATATCCATCGATCAGGGTTATGGTAATCAGCGCTGTATGGGAATTTGCCAGCAAAGCGATAGGTTCCATTCCCAGTTTTTCCATCACATAGCAAACCAGGCCCTGGGGCTGGACAGAAAGCATTTTGGAAAAAATCTGGCAGATCGCCATAGATGAAATGATACATGGAATAAAATAAATAACCCGCAGAATATTTCCACCTTTGGAAATATGTGTAAGCAAAATTGCCAGGATCAGTCCTGCACATAACTGGAACAAACTTCCCAATACAACAAATTTAAGATTATTTACAACAGCCTCACGAAATGTCTCATCCTGAAACATCCTCACATAATTTTCCAGTCCGATAAACTTCATATCACCGATTCCATTCCAGGAAAAAAGGCTGTAACCCATTGACCACAGAATTGGGATGATAACAGTAAGAATATATACGAACAGTGCAGGAAGAACAAACGGTAAAGGCTGGATTTTATTTCTGGGCTTCATATCCTCTCCCCTTTCATACGCAGATGCGGAATTTTATCTGCATCTGCGTATTCTCTCAGTTATTCTTCAGTGTCAAAATAATCAGATGCATACTGTTCTACAGCTTTGTCCATGTTTTCGCAGAACTCTTCAGGAGTTGATTCTCCCATTCCAAGGCTTGCCAACTCTTTTCTGTAAACCTCGTTTGTAGAAGGATCCAGACGAACATCCCAGCACTGGGCAAAAGTGCCGCAGTTCTCAAGATCACTTAAAATCTGCTGTGTAAGCTCCGGAAGCTTCTCCGAATCACTTGGCATCATGGATGGAAGCATATTGAACTCATACATTGCCGTATCAGCAAAATTATCCCATACATAACTGATGAAATCTTTCATCTCATCACTCATGGAATCCTTGAGAATGGCAGTTCCGATTCCACAATTCGCATAGTAATCATTTTCTCCTGTAGCGGTTCCTTCGCTGTCTACAGGAAGTTTGAACATGGAAATGTCATCTTTAAGATTTCCCTCATCATCTGTAAGATCCGGTGTATCCCATGTTCCGGTGTATAACATTGCCGCACCACTGTTCAGAAACAGATCCATCTGTGCGGTAGCATCTGAACTTGTCCATCCTTCACTGAAATACTGGGCTATATCCTGTGTATACTGGGCTGTTGCGATACCTGTCTCAGAATTAAATTTTTCTTTTTCCATTCTTGCATTGTCAATGAAGTCATTTCCTTCCAGTCTGAAAGCCTTAAATGCAGGATAACGCATGATCATGTCGTAATTTCCTGCGGATATCGGGGTCATTCCCGCATCTTTCAGCTTCTTGCACACATCCAGGAGGTCTTCCAGTGTCTGAGGTGTTTCAGTAATTCCGGCTTTTTCAAACATGTCTTTGTGATACCAGAAATACTCTACATTTCCCTGCCAGGTCATAAGGTAATTGCTTCCGTCACTGAGTTTCGGATAATTCAGTGCAATATCAAAGAACTTGTCTTTGATACCCAGTTCATCATAAAGGTCATCCACACTGTAGATCAGATCCTTTTTGCAAAGTCCTTCAAAAAATGCCTCCGGATCTGCGTCAAACCAGTCCGGCAGCTCATTGCTGGATGCAAGGATCTTGATCTTCTGAAGATATGTTTCTCTGTCTGCAATAGACTCTACATTGAATTCAAAATCCGGGTGATCTTTTTTATAATCTTCTGCAAGCTTCTTCAATGTTTTCAGTGCCGCATCTGTTTCGCCCCTGGCACTGATATAATTGATCACAAGTGGTTCGGAATCCTCTTTTTTATCTGCCCACACATTCATCATGCTGAATGAAGAGAGACACATCATTGTGGCAAGTGTAGCAGCCATCACTTTTTTTAATTTCATTTTCGTCCTCCTTTTGGTACATTTCTATTCATCCGGATTGAATATTTTGTTCCGCTTTCCTTATCGATGAGACCATTATATTAAATCCGTCCGGAAAAATACATGGAAAATCTTCGCTGTACCTGGAATATTTTCTCCAATCTTTCCCCCACACTTGTGAGAATTTTTCCCTTATTATATAATGTAGCCAATAAAACCAGAGGGGGGATTCCATGATAGAAAATCTGAAAAAAAAGGTGTTTCACTTATTTTTAGGAATCAGTCTGAAACGCAGGCTTTTTATTACATATCTGCTGCTCAGTTCTCTGATACTCATGCTTACTTCCGTGTTTTTTTATACTGCATCCAAAAAAGTACTGATCAAGCGTGCCGCACTTTCCAGTCAGCAGCAGCTATCCCTGATCACCAGCAACCTTGGAGAAAAGATCGATAATATATCAAACTATGCCATCACCCTTTCCATCAACAGCAATATCGCCGATGTTTTAAAAGAAAATCCCACAGTTCCCGAAAACACACTGGAACATTTTCTGGTAAATTCCGAGCTTACAGACCAGGCCCAGCGTATCATCGGACTTCACAAAAACATCTATGCCTGGGATATCCTGGATACAGAAAACCACTGGTTTCACAGCAGTACCACAGAAACAGATCAGCTTGATTCCATTTTAGGTCCCGAAGTCCTTGACAGCCTTCAGACTAATCTGGCCTTTCAGTTTCTCGGACCCTTCCAGATAAGTGGGGAGCCAACCTTTGTAGCCTTAAAAAGTATTACAAACATTGATAACACCAAATATCTGGGCGCCCTGGTCCTTCTGATCAGAGAAACAAATATTTCCTCTGCATTCCGCGACCTTCCGGACAGCTCTTCCAGGGATTTCTATATTACTGATGAAAATGGACAGATACTTTCCTCTTCTTCATCCGGAGGTATTTATAAAGACTTCTCATCCTATACAAAAATCAGTTCAGAGAATTATAAAACCCTGACAGAAACCGACAGGCAGTTTTTTTCCGTAGACGGCACTGACACTCTTTTTATCTGCAAATCCTATCCTGACCTGAACTGGAATGTGATCAACCTGATTCCTCTGGAAAGCCTGACTCTGGATCATATGGTGATCCTGCACAACATTCTTCTGATCAGCATTGTAGTGTTTATTTTATCTGTATTTTTTTCCATATTATGTACAGGTACTGTCACCGCACCTATACAGAAACTTGTAGAAAAAATGAAATCTGCGTCTGCCGGAAAGCTGAATATTTCTGCCAGTTACTCTTCAAATGATGAACTTGCAGTTCTCTATAACCAGTTTAACCTTATGATGCAGA
Source organism: Blautia sp. MCC283 (assembly GCF_018785565.1). Classification (NCBI taxonomy): domain Bacteria; kingdom Bacillati; phylum Bacillota; class Clostridia; order Lachnospirales; family Lachnospiraceae; genus Blautia; species Blautia sp. MCC283. The sequence goes on from NZ_WQQB01000045.1 coordinate 385,116, forward strand.
AGATCCAGACATTACTTAACGATATCTATGAGGAACAAAATGCCAAACAGAAAATGGAAGTACGTCTTTTACAGTCCCAGATCAATCCCCATTTTCTTTATAATACTTTAAACACCATCAAGTCTCTCATAGAACTTGACATGAATGATACTGCAGTAAAAGCAGTGTCTTCCATGTCATCTTTCTACAGAAACTCTCTTTCAAAGGGACAGTTTATCATTCCTCTGCGCCAGGAGCTGCTTCTTACAGAACAGTATCTTTATATCCAGAATCTGCGGTATATGGATTTTGTTGATTACGAGATCACCTATGAGCCGTCCTGGGAGGATCATGGGGCAGAGATACCCAAGCTGACCATACAGCCTGTTGTGGAAAATATTTTTGTCCACGGACTTACCAGCCAGATATGCCATATTCACTTAAATGTTTCTATCAGAAATGGTACCATCTGTATTTCTGTTTCTGATAATGGTTCCGGTATCCCGCCGGAAAAACTTGCCGAACTTAACCGTTCTATCAGAGACTTCAAAACTGCCCGACATTCTTTCGGGCTTCCAAGTATCAACCACAGGATTGCTCTTCTCTACGGTGAGAATTACGGACTCACCATCGAAAGTTCACCTGAAAAGGGAACCACTGTAACCATAGTAATACCTGACAAAAAAATCTGATTGAGGGGGAAATATAAATTGAAAACACTCGTAATTATTGACGATGAAATTTTTTTCAGAAAATCTCTGATCAATTTTCTTGAAAAACAAAACATTTATAACATTGCAGGGGAAGCTAATAACGGACAGGCCGGAATCCAGCTTATTGAAAATGTCAAACCCGATATTGCCCTTGTGGATATATCCATGCCGGTTATGAGCGGTCTGGATATGATTGCAGCTCTTGGAACAGACTGTCATACCAGATTCATCCTTTCCACAGGATACGAAGATTTTGACTATGCCAAAAAAGCCATCTCTCTTCAGGTCCGCGGATACCTCCTGAAGCCACTGGATCACCGGGAGCTTATGGAGACACTCCAGAAAGTAAGTGACGAGATCGATCAGGAAAATTCCAGAAACAGTTATGTGAATAATTATTTTCAGTTCCGCGATCTGTATACACGACAAATGCAGCTTAATTTCTTCCAGAAAGTGATCAGTGGAACAACCATTTCCCCGGATGATCTGGAAAAAATTCCGGTTCATAAAACTTCCGATTATCTTACCATTCTTATGGAGATCCACAATGCCAATCCGGAAATATGGGATGAAAAAGGTGATTTTTCTCTGCTCCACACCATCCTGGAAAATATATGCAGGGAAATCTTACAGCCTGTGTGCAAAGAGCTTATTTACATTGACTATTCTCAGATGAGACAGTATATCATCATGGAAAAAAGCTCTGATTTTTCTTTTACCGATCTGGAACAATCCTGTCTCAGACTTGCCGGGATATATGATAATATCGCACAGATTTCCACTTTTTTCTGCTGTGGAACACCTCATGAAGGCGTGGAAGGAATCCGCTATTCCTATGAAGAGGCTCTTTCTGTTTTTCATAACAGAACTGCGTCTTCTTCCGGATTTCTTTATTTCACGCCCCAGTCCCATTCCGGTGATTTTACATTAAAGCCTCTGGTTTATAATGATATCCTGATCTTTCTGCGCCAGCAAAATTCACCGGCTCTCTGTAAATATATTGATGAATATTTCAACGATATCATCACCAAAAAAATCCATATCCGGCAGACCTGGAGTGTAGCTGCTGCTTTTCTTACTGTACTTGACGGTTTTATTACGGAGTGCAGTCAGCGTGAAACGCTTTTTCCTCTTCTGGAAAACGCCCTGAATACTTACCAGAACTGCCAGAGTGCCCTGCAGTTAAAACAACTGCTCCAGTCTACCTGCAAGGCAGTTCTGGATTCTCTTGCTGATGAAAAAAATCCGCGGAAGTCAGCTCTTGTATCCCAGGTTCAGGAATATATCTGTCTGAATTTTAATCAGCCGGATCTTCGTCTTGAAACCATTGCTTCCCATTTTTTTGTCAATCCCCAGCATCTCTCTACTGTATTCAGTCAGGAATCCGGAGTTACACTTACCTCATATATCAATGTCTGCCGCATGAAAAAAGCCAGACAGTTTCTTCTGGAAGACAGCCCTTCCATTCAAAATGTAGCTTCTTTATGCGGATTTTCTGATTCCGGATATTTCAGTAAATGTTTCCGGAAATATTACGGGATCTCTCCGAAAAATTTCGTATCCCTGACTGAAGAGAATAGTTATTAAAGCGGACATTCAGATTCTGTTGATGTTTTTATTTCTTTAAAGTGTAACGATCCACCACTTTATCTTGTTAAAATAATGTTTTATTTTAACATATGTTTTATGCAAAATGCAAGTTCTTTTTATTGTGCAATATCGAGGAATGTGTTAAGATAAAACTTGCGACTTTATACAAATAGCAGTTTACCAAACTGCAACAATGAGGTGAGTTATGAAAGAAAGAGAAAAACTTGGATCCCGTCTGGGATTCATTCTGATTTCTGCTGGCTGTGCCATCGGAATCGGAAACGTCTGGAAATTCCCTTACATGGCCGGACAGGGCGGTGGCGGCACATTCGTACTGTTTTACCTGATCTTCCTGGCCCTTCTTGGACTTCCTGTTATGACTATGGAGTTTTCTGTTGGACGTGCCAGCCAGAAGAGTCCTGTCAAAGCATATTACGCACTGGAAAAACCAGGACAGAAATGGCACATCCATGGATATATCACTCTGATCGGATGTTATCTCCTGATGATGTTTTACACCACTGTTACAGGCTGGATGCTGAATTACTTCTATATGACAGCCACCGGTAAATTCCAGGGACTTGATTCCGACGGTGTTGCAGGACAGTTTACCAACATGCTTGGCCAGCCCGTTACTATGGGATTCTGGATGATCGTTGTTGTTATTGCAGGTGTTTTTGTCTGCTCCCGCGGTCTTCAGAACGGCCTTGAAAAAGTTACCAAGGTTATGATGATCTCTCTTCTGGTGATCATGGTTGTTCTTGCCATCAACAGTTTTACCATGGATGGTGCCAAAGAGGGACTGAAATTCTACCTGATCCCGGATTTCGAGCGTATGAAAGAAATCGGTATTATTTCTACCATTACCGGTGCTATGAACCAGGCATTCTTTACTCTCAGCCTTGGTATCGGTGCTATGGCTATCTTCGGAAGCTACATCGGAAAAGATCATGCACTGCTTGGTGAATCCATGAATATTGCGCTTCTGGATACTTTTGTTGCGATCACCTCCGGACTTATTATTTTCCCGGCATGTTTCACATTCAATGTTGACCAGACTTCCGGACCGAGCCTGATCTTCATCACACTGCCGAATATTTTCAACCACATTCCGCTTGGAAGACTGTGGGGAAGCCTGTTCTTCATCTTTATGTCATTTGCAGCTTTCTCTACCATCCTGGCTGTATTTGAAAATATTATTTCCTGCGGTATGGAGCTTACCGGCTGGAGCCGAAAAAAATCCAGTCTTGTAAATGCCATCGCCATCATCCTTCTGTCTCTGCCATGCGTACTTGGATACAATGTATGGTCCTGGGACTGGCTCAAGGTATTCGGCGGCGCAATTCTCGACCTTGAAGATTTTCTGGTAAGCAACATTCTGCTCCCGCTTGGTTCTCTTGTATACCTGCTTTTCTGTGTTTCCAAACGGGGCTGGGGCTGGGAAAACTTCACAAAAGAAGCCAACACCGGAAAAGGCATGAAGATCCGGAAATGGATGCGCGGATACATCACTTATATCCTGCCGCTGATCATTCTGTTTATCTTCTTCTTTGGTCTGTACGATAAGTTTTTTGCATAAAATAAAACTTTAAATAAAACACCCCTGACGGATATCGTATGTGATTTACACACGCGATTTCCATCGGGGGTGTTTTTGTTGAGTCAGGCGGATATTCACAGCCTACATTCTTCCCGATACAAGCAAGTCCCCTCACCGCGTATTGCTTTTCGTAATTGAAGCAGGGAACTTACTTGATTCAGTTAAGAATTTTACCTGCCTAGCAGCTCCAGTACTTCCTCTCTGCTGATCAAAGCCTGGCCGATTCCCTCGCCGCTTAAGATCTCATCAGCCAGTTCCCGTTTTCTTTCCTGAAGAGCCCGGATTCGTTCTTCTATGGTGTCTTTCATAAAGAGGCGGTAGACACTGACAACGTTCTGCTGACCGATGCGGTGGGCACGGTCTGTTGCCTGATTCTGCACAGCAAGATTCCACCATGGATCGTAGTGGATCACAATATCAGCTGCCGTAAGATTCAGGCCTGTTCCTCCTGCTTTCAGAGAAATGCAGAAAACAGAAGTATCGTCCTCATTAAATGCCTGTACCATCTGCGCACGTTTTTCCTTGGAAGTAGCCCCCGTCAGCATATAAAAAGAAATCTTTGCTTTTTTCAGACGGACAGCCAGCACATCCAGCATGGTAGTAAACTGGGAAAACAACAGGAGCTTATGTCCGCCATTCACCGCATTCTGAACCAACTCCATGCACATCTCCAGCTTGGAAGAATTCCCTTTGTATCCTTCATATACCAGTCCCGGATAACAGCAGATCTGCCGCAGCCTCGTGATCTCTGCAAGGATCTGCAGTTTAGAAGTGCGAAACTCCGCATCCGACTGCATCCCAAGCATCAGGCGAAGCCGTTCCGTATGGGCCTCATACAGCTCCTTCTGCTCGCTTTCCAACGGGGAAAACATATCTTTTTCCAGCTTATTCGGAAGATCCTTCAGCACATCCCTCTTCAATCTCCGCAGCACAAAAGGACGGATTATTTTCTGCAGACGCTCCATCGCATCGGAATTGCTGTACTGCACAGCTGGAAGCTCTATTTCCTTGCGGAATTTCTCATAAGAATACAAAAATCCCGGCATCAGAAAATCAAAAATACTCCACAGCTCACTGAGCCTGTTCTCCACCGGTGTACCGGTCAGCGCAAGCCTGAATTCCGACCGGATCTCCTTCACAGCCTTTGCCACCTGAGTTCCGTGATTCTTGATATACTGCGCCTCATCAATGATCTGCACAGCAAAATCCAGGTTCTGATAAGCCTTCAGATCCCGTTTCAGAAGGTCATAGGAGGTGATCAGAACCTCCCGTTCTCCTGCATTTTTGATCAGCGCTTTCCTCTCCTTCACATCACCAGTCACAACGGTAGCCGGAAGTCCCGGCGCAAAACGTTCGATCTCGTTCATCCAGTTAAACACCAGCGAAGCAGGCGTTATCACAAGGGCACGTCTGTTTTCTCCCGGCGCAGATTCCTGAAATTCTGACCAGAGAAATGTGATCACCTGGAGGGTTTTTCCAAGTCCCATATCATCTGCCAGGATCCCTCCAAACTGATTATGCTTCAGAGTTTTGATCCAGTAAAAGCCCTCTTTCTGATAGCCCCGGAGGATTTTTTCCTGCTCCCTGGGAATCTGAAATTTATGTTCTTCCATTGTCTGCATGTTCCGGATCAACGCACGAAAGGCATTGTCCTTCTCTACCTTGATCAGATCGCCGCCCTTCAGCTGACTGTCCAGATACATAGCACGATAGGCCGGAACCTGAGTCTTTCCTTTTTTCAGTTCACGATCACTGATCTGCAGTCCATTTTTCAGAGCAGAAAGCTCCCTGAGCTGACCATCGGAAACATCCAGAAAGCTGCCATCCTTCAGGCGGAAATATTTTTTCCTGCGATCGTACCTGGAAAGAATATCAAAAAGCTGCGCCTGATCCATCCCCTCCACATCCAGATCCAGGTTCAGAAGTCCGGCTGACAGAGAAACGCCAAGACGGATGTTTGGCAGCTTTGTCACCCGCATCTGTTTGATGGACTGGGAAATATAGACAGCTGCAACTTTCTGCATGGCGGGGATCCCTTCAGTAAGAAGCTGGTAGAGCTTTTCTTCGGAAGCTTTCACACTGTCGGGCTTCCCTGAACCTTCCCTGCACAAAGATTCCAGTTCCTCGGCACGACAATCCAATGCCAGCTCCATCCGCTGGTCATCATATCCGTTAAAATATTTTGACAGCAGCGCAAACACACCAAGCTCTCCCGGAATATCCCTGGTGCGGGCAGACACATCTCGGTCAAAAACCGAAAATTTATCCTTCCCGTAAACAGAAAATGCCTTACAGGTGATCCAGTCACGCTCCGGTGCATCCAGATAGATCTCATATGCAGCCTTGTAGCATTCAAGACCTGTTTCTTCCGGGAAATCCCTGAGATCACAGTGAAAAAATTTTTTCAGGGAAGGAAGCAGCTCACGCACAAACGCAGGCACATCCGGTTCATCAATAAAGCCTCGGCCTGCAGGAAGCCGCTCCAGACAGGTAACAAATTCCTCCACTGCTCCAAGCTCCTGCCTGGAAACCAGATATACCTTCGCATTATCAAAATACATATGATACCGTATGCCTGTCACACTGTATACCGGCGCGATCTCAAGAGATAACCCCTGATCCTTCTTCCGGATCATCAGCGTCCTGTCCGGAATTTCTCTGACAGAATGCCATGTTGTCTCCGGATCATTGTTCATTTTGAACTTAAAACTTTTTTCGCCAAGTATAAGAAGCAGATCCTCAAGTTCTTTTCTGTCAACGGTAAGATCCCTCACCTTTTCCACAGCTATATCCTTCAGCTGTTCATATCTGGACATGTAAGTGCCGTGATGATTCTCGACCCATTCCCGGATAAAGGCCAGCACGCTTCTGGATCCTTCTGAAAAGGCTTCATCTGAATGGATAAATTCCAGATTTTTTCCATAAGAAACCTTCTCATTATGATCCAGATTCCACACAAAGGCCAACACATCCTTGAGGATATATTTTTTCTCACAGCCAACGCGGAATTCCACGGTAAAACAATTTCTCACAGAATTAAATTTCAGGCAGGTTTCCAGCTCCACCCTGCCAAAATACGGATCCCCGGAAAACGGAAGCATACGGCTGTATAGCTGGCGATTAAGGAGGCTTTTCAGCTCAACGGTGGTTTTCGTTGCAGGCTGCCCTGGTCCGGATAAAGCAGCCGGAAATGCTGTTCCGCTGAATAGCTCTGCCTGCTTCTGTTCCTCATCCTGCTGTCTGCGGATTTTCACACGCTCATAGGCCTTACGGTCTCCATATTCCAGAAGCACTGCCACGCAATGCTTACAGATCCCGGAATAGCTGCGAAAGGCCGGGCAGTCACAGTATGCTTCTTTTATGCGGTCCGCTTCTGTATCATACTGAAAGCCTGTATTGTATACATTACGCCCACTTCCCTTCACTGCTGCAGATATTTTATCCACAGCTCCTTCCGACTTAATATCCAGCGACTGGATCCTCTTTCCGGTACGGTAAATATCAAGACCTCTCTGATATGCCGTTGTATTACAAAGTGCCCGTATGGCTGTTCGTTTAAGCATGCATCTTTCCCTTCTTTTCTTATCGCGTTTCTTCCATTATAAAAGGAGACCTGCACTGTGACAAGTCTCCTTATAGTACTCATTGATATCTCATTCCTGATCTGCCTATAGCATTTCCATAAAATCCCGCATCAGGTTCAGCTGCTCTGAAATGAATTGCTGCATCAGACGTTCCCGTCATACGTTGGTACAGATAACTTTCTCAGCAGGCTTTCCTTCTTGCTTCATCCTCTTTCCGCTCTTCTCCGACTTCTGTCATCAGATACGGATCAAGAACCTCTTCCAGCTCTTTCTCGGTCATGATCCCTTGTTCCAGAACAAGTTCCCGGACAGACTTGCCAGTTTTTACTGCAGTTTTTGCGATGGTTGCAGACGCCTTGTAACCAATATGCGGGCAAAGAGCCGTTGCAATTCCTGCACTGCTTTCCATCAGGTCTTTGCAGTGTTTGCGGTTTGCGGTAATTCCTGTGATGCAGTTTACGCTCAATGTATCCACTGCTTTTTCCAGAGTCGTAATGGATTCAAAAAGATTACAAAATACAACCGGCTCAAAAGCATTCAACTCCAGCTGTCCGGCTTCTGCTGCCATGGTAATGGTGGTATCATGTCCTACGATGTGGAAAGCAACCTGGCTTACTACCTCCGGAATGACCGGATTTACCTTACCTGGCATGATGGACGACCCATTCTGCTTCGCCGGAAGGTTGATCTCCCCAAATCCGGTTTTCGGGCCGGAGGACATCAGTCGAAGATCGTTGCACATCTTGGAAAGATCCACCGCACAGGTTTTTACCACACCAGATACGGCAACAAAACCGTCCAGATTTTCTGTTGCATCAAAAAGGTCCTCAGCCTGTTTCAGCGGATAACCTGTAATCTTTTCCAGATTTGGCACGATCTTATAAAAATAAGAATCGGACACGTTGATAGCAGTTCCCACTGCAGTTCCTCCAAGGTTTACAGTGTACATTTCCCTGTGAGCCTTTTCGATACGTTTCCGGTCTCTGGAAACCATGGACGCATAACCGTGGAACACCTGGCCAAGACGGATCGGAACTGCATCCTGAAGCTGTGTACGTCCCATAGTGATCACATCATCGAACTCCTCTGCCTTTTTTGCAAGCTCCTTCTCAAGTCTTACCAATACTTTTTCCAGAGGTGCAAGAAGATCCAGAACGGTAAGCTTACCGGCCGTCGGGATCACATCATTGGTGGACTGCGCCATGTTTACGTGATCATTTGGATGGACCATTTTATAGCTACCCTTCGGACATCCGAGGATCTCACCGGCTCTGTTTGCGATCACCTCATTCATATTCATATTTGCGCTGGTTCCGGCACCACCCTGAATGGCATCTACGATAAATTCCTCAGCCAATTTTCCTGCGATCACTTCATCACAGGCTCTGACAATGGCGTCTGCCTTATCCTCCGGAAGAAGCCCTGCATTATTATTAGTGATAGCTGCTGCTTTTTTAATCTGTGCCAGGTTCCTGATAAATACCGGATGAAGCTTTGTACCTGTAATAGGAAAATTCTGTTTTGCCCTTAAAGCCTGAACTCCGTAATAAGCCTCTGCAGGCACTTCCATAGTTCCGATCGAATCTGCTTCCAGTCTTGTTTCTGTTGTCATTTTATCATCCCTCTTCTTTCTTCTGATCCTGTGCACATCTGATTTGCTCCGCCCTCTGATCTCATTTTTTCAGTCCGACGGATATTCACTGTTTACAAATCATTCTGTTATTTTCATTTTTATCAGCAGCTGTTTTTCTGATGCCTAAGAAACTAACACTTTCTTTGTAGCTTGTAAATACTTTTAATGGAAAACCACGATTATCCGTGTTTTTCAATAGTTTACATTAATCTTTTTAAGAATTTCTTTTATTTTTCTTATTTTTATTAAGTCGTTTCTTGTGTTGTGATAACACACGCAGTATAATCAATACAGAAATACCTATTTTTAATCCACTTCCCTACGCAGCTCTGTACCAGTTACAAATGACATTTTTTCATCGAAAGGAGACATTCTACATGGAACACAAACTCGACAACATCGACCGAAAGATCATCGAAATGCTTCAGAAAAACGCCCGCACCCCGGTAAAGGAAATCGCAAAGGAAGTCTTCCTCTCCTCCCCCGCTGTTTCCGCCAGGATCGAACACCTCGAAAAAAACGGGCTGATCACAAGCTACCACGCCCAGATCAACCCGGTATTTCTCGGTTATCATATAAAAGCATTCATCAACCTGGAAGTAGAACCCAACCAAAAAAAAGACTTCTATCCCTTCATCCAGTCCATCCCAAACGTCATCGAATGCAACTGCGTCACCGGCGATTACTCCATGCTCATCGAAGTAGCCTTCCGCTCCACCATGGAACTGGACCACTTCATCAACGAACTCCAGCAGTTCGGCCGCACCAAAACACAGATCGTATTCTCCACCAGCGTAGAACACAGAGATCTGCCGGTGGAGTAACCACCCTCCCCTGCCGCCTTGAAAAACCAGCCCGTGAGGCGTGTGCTGCCTGTCGCCGGACTCTGCAGGAGGGGAGCTGATTCTTGGCTGGCGGAAATCTGCGTTGTTTTTCAAAAGTCCGCTGTCTGAGAGGCTGCAAGACGCGAGTTCGGACTTTTGGAAAACGGTTTTAGCAGAATTCCGGCAGCCTAGAAGCCAGCCCCCGACGAAGCCCCGGCGCCAGGCAGCACACGCCTCACGGGCGTCCGTATTTCAACAAAAAAAGAACAGCAATGAACCTCAAATCCACCACTGCTCTCCATTCATTTCCTAAATCACTTTCCCATCAAAGCAACAATCTTCTCCTTCAGCTCCCGCGCATTCTTCTTCGGATCCTCCGCCTTCATGATCGCAGAAACAACCGCCATACCACTCATACCGGCACCCTCAAGCACATCCATATTCCCGGCATTCAATCCCCCGATCGCAACCGCCGGAATCGGAACCGCCTCACAGATATCCTTCAACGTAGAAACCTTGGTAAGGATCGTCACCACCTTAGTAGTAGTAGGATAAATCGCCCCCACACCAAGATAATCCGCACCATCCTCATAAGCCTTCACAGCAGCCTCCACCGTCTTGGCAGTAGCCCCCACGATCTTATCCGGTCCCATCAGCTTCCTTGCCACAGCAACCGGAATATCAGAAGCTCCAACATGCACACCAGCCGCATCACAGGCCAGCGCCACATCCACACGATCATCAATGATCAGCGGCACATTGTAACGATCTGTGATCTCCTTCACCTTAAAAGCCTTATCCAGATACTCCCGTCCACCCTTATTCTTCTCGCGAAGCTGGACCAGAGTCACACCACCCTTACAAGCCTCCTCAACCGTACGGAGCAAAGACTCCTCCGTATGATAAGAACTATCCGTCACCAGATACAACGTTACATCCAAATCTTTTCTATCCATCCTAATCCCCTCTTTTTCAGTACATTTCAATCTTCAACAGATCCAGCAGCTGTCGATCCGAAAGCCCATAGATCTCATCCAGCAGATTTACCTGAAAGCTTCCCGGACCGCGGGAAATCTTCTCCGCTTCCTCGCCGGCGATACCCATAAGTGCAGTACCAAGCACTGCCGCAGCCAGATAATTCCCGGATCTCCCATTTAATTCCATCTCAACGCCAGACCAGACACCTGCCTCTATACTATCCGTCATCTCTTTCGCAATATTATCTTCGCACCCCGGCAAAAACGCCGCAGTCAGTGCCCCGACCATACAGCCGGTTCCTGTGATCCCGGACAGCGCCGCACTGCCATTTTGTACCAGAACAACCCGTTCACCATCCGTAACAAAATCCTGTTTCCCGGTAGCCAGCACGATTGCCTGATTATTTCTAGAAAAAGCCTTAAGCACTTCACTGACTCCATCGATATTTTCCTCAGTCAGAGCATCCTCGACACCCGCATCGATTCCGATCGCATGAGACGGCAGCCCGGAAACAGCCAGAAGCTCTGACATATTTCCCTTCAGCACTGCCGGATGACCGATCCTTAAAAGCTCCCGTGCCAGATCCAGCCTGAGATCACTGCAGGCAACCCCTACCAGGTCCAGAAGAACCGGGATCTTATTTTCCATCGCTGTTCTCATAGAACGCTTCATTGACTCGATCCTGGCATCGGTAATATTCCCGAGATTCAGCATCAGCGCACCAGCCGATGCCGTAATATCTGTCACCTCTGCCGGATGCTCCGCCATGATCGGCCTTGCACCTACTGCAAGGACCACGTTGGCACAGTCATGGATCGAGATCGGATTGGTGATGCAATGGATCAGCGGCTTTTCTTCTTTAATTCGCTTTCGCAGTTGTAAAATTCTTTGTCTCATATGTTTTTGAACCCAAAGCTGCCTGGAATTTCACCAGAAGACCTGCTTTACTCAGAGCCTTCAGGAAAATATAGGCAACACATCCTCCCATTGTGGTTGCTGCAAGGAACATCGGCGTATAATAAAATGCTGTCAGTCCGCCTCTTCCCATCAGGAATGCCATCACCGGATAAGAAACCATGGATCCGATGATACCTGTTCCAAAGATCTCACCGATCACCGCGCAAATGATCTTGCCTTTGGAAAGTCTGTAGAACACACCTGAAAGGAATGCGCCAAATACTGCACCGGTCAGTGCAAGTGGCGGGATTCCCATGAACATCATACGGATCACGCCGATCATGGTCGCACAGAGAAGGGAATACCACGGTCCCATCAGAACCGAGCATACGATATTGACAAGATGCGCCGTGGGGCACATTCCCTCAATCCTCAGGATCGGTGAAATAACGACACCGATCGCAACCATCATTGCCAGCATTACCATACGAAGCGTGTGCATCCTTTGTTTTTCCATAGTGTTTTTCCTCCCTGAAATATCAGGCAGAGCCCTGTCAGATCCGGGCAAAAGCTTCCCGTCTGCTGCAGTCTGCCCTTAGATTTTGGCGGTCGAAGTTCCCTTACTTCCTCTCACTCCGAAAACACGGATTCCCATCGCTTACATGATCCTTCCGGAAAAATCCTCCGGAATATCACTCTCCTGCCAGACATTAAGGCGCTCCCCTTCCTGCCCGCTCGCCGCAGAAGCTCCACATGCAGTCTCTGTCACTTTCACATCCCCACATTGTCAGACCATTCCAGTTCCATTCCTGCATCCGAAAAGAGCGCATCCCATGGCAAACTCCACGGAGACACGCTCTCAGATCACAATCCCTCCGTTGGCATTACCCAAATCAGGTACGGTCGAAGATCTATCTTCCTCTCAGCCTGTCACACAAGCTCCCGCTGGCTCTTTTCTTTTCTGTTTTTCAATATAGCACACACCTATCCCGTTGTCAAACCTCCACTGCTTATTGCTCTTTGCACTCCCGCCGGAGACGTTACTGTTCACTCCGTTCTCAGCAACACGCTTCGCGATGCACAGAATTTATGCTAATCGCATAAATTCGCGCGGTATGTCTCGGGTTTTCTGTGACCTTCGCTCACAAAAAACACCTCGCGGAATATTACCAGTGAACAGTAACCCGGAGACTTTCCTGATTCAGTTAAACAATTATTTCGACATAAAAAACTCCCTGCTTCACTACTTTTCATAGTAAAACAGGAAGTATATAAATCTTATTTTGAGATCTCGTCGATCAGACGCAGCTCCTCAGCTGTAAACGGTGCACAGTGGATCGCTTTCACATTATCAAGGATCTGCTGCGGCTTGGAAGCTCCGATCAGAACACTGGTAACTTCCTTATGCTGAAGCAGCCAGCCAAGCGCCATATCAGCCAGCTCCTCTCCACGCTGGGCTGCCAGATCGTTCAGTCTCCGGATCTGATCCAGACGCTCCGGCGTCAGCACACTTTCCTTAAGGAATCTTCCATCTTTGCGGATACGGCTGTCCTCCGGGATCCCGTTCAGGTAACGGTCTGTCAGCTGTCCCTGAGCAAGAGGGCTAAAGGTGATCAGACCTTTTTTCAAAATGCCGGTGGTTCTCTTGAGACCGTTTTCTTCCACTGTTCTGTCAAAAATGGAATACCGGTTCTGGTTGATCACAAAGGGGCATTTCAGATCCTTCAGGATCGCTGCCGCCTGGCTTAAGGTTTTTCCATCATAATTGGAAAGTCCCACATAAAGGGCCTTGCCCTGCTGAACCGCTGTTGCCAGCGCTCCCATAGTCTCCTCAAGCGGAGTCTCCGGGTCCATTCTGTGATGGTAAAAAATATCCACATATTCCAGACCCATGCGCTTCAGGCTCTGGTCAAGGCTCGCCAGAAGATACTTGCGGCTGCCCCAGTTTCCATAAGGGCCCTCCCACATATCATAGCCTGCCTTTGTTGTGATGATCAGCTCATCACGGTATGGCATCAGTTCTTCTTTCAGGATCTTGCCGAAATTCCGTTCCGCACTTCCATAGGCAGGTCCGTAATTATTGGCAAGGTCAAACTGTGTGATACCATTGTCAAAAGCTGTAAAGCACAGCTGCTTCATGTTTTCATAATCAGAAGTATCTCCGAAATTATGCCATAATCCAAGAGACACCTTCGGAAGCATCAGACCGCTTTCACCGCAGCGGTTATACTCCATGGTTTCGTATCGTTCCTTTGCAGGTGTGTACATAAAAACCTCCCATAATGTAGCATGATTTACATTTTCTGTAACTGCTTTTACTATACTTCACCCACGTTTATCTTGCAAGACGGATCATATTCCAGCTGTGTTTTGCAAAAACTGCTTCCAGTTTTCCGCCGTCCAGCTTTGAGCACTCTGCACTGGCTTTTACAGGAACTACATTCTCCGGCTGAGCCTCTGTATTGGTTGCCTGAAGATCGTCATTATTGAGTACAATATGCTCTACGATCTTATATCCCTCAAACTGTCTTAAGTCACAGGAAACTTCCATATCCTCATCCAGACTCTTATTCACTGCAAAGATCGTCAGCGTATCCTTTTCCTCATCCCAGACGCACACAGAATCCAGATATGGAGCTTCTCCATAAGTCTTGCTTTCATATATGGGTGTGTGAACCTGTGTATTAAGGACGGTTCCTCTTCCAAACATACTTGTCAGCATATACGGATAAAAGATCGTCTGACGCCATGCGCCTGTATCGGATGTCATAATCGGCGCAATAACATTTACCAGCTGTGCCATGCAGGCGATCTTTACGCGATCTGCATGACGGAGAAGTGTGATCAACATACTTCCCACAAGAAGTGCATCCTCAAAGTTATAAACATCCTCCAGCTGATGGGGCGCCTGTACCCATTTTTCCAGTTTTTTATCCTGTTCATTGCTGTGGTACCATACGTTCCATTCGTCGAAGGAAAGATTGATCTGTTTTTTTCCATGCTTCTTTGCTTTTACAGCATCGCAGATGGAAACCACTCCTGAGATAAAATCATCCATGCCCTTGGAGCTTGCCAGAAAATCGGCAGTGTCTCCCGATGCATTTCCATAGTACTGATGCAGGGAAAGATAATCCACCTGATCGTAAGCCTCGTCAAGAACCGTATACTCCCAGGAGCCAAAGGTAGGCATTTCCAGACTGGAGCTTCCGCATGCAACAGTCTCAACCTCCGGATCCATAAATTTCATCAGGCGGGCAGTCTCTGCTGCAACTCTTCCGTACTCTGCCGCAGTTTTATGTCCCATCTGCCACGGACCGTCCATCTCGTTTCCGAGACACCATAATTTGATATCATGCGGGTGTTCATAGCCGTGAGCCTTACGGAGATCACTGTAATAGGTACCACCCTTAAAGTTACAGTATTCCAGAAGATTTTTCGCATCCTCCGGTCCTCTTGTTCCCAGGTTTACTGCCATCATCACATCGCTGCCGGCTTTTCTGGACCAGTCCACAAACTCATTGAGTCCAAACTGGTTTGTCTCGATGACACCCCAGGCCAGCTCCGGTCTGGACGGACGCTGAGCTTTCGGTCCGACGCTGTCCTCCCAGCGGAATCCGGATACAAAATTTCCGCCCGGATAACGAACGATCGGTACCTGAAGCTCCCTTACCAGTTCCAGAGTATCCTTCCGAAATCCCTGCTCATCAGAAAGGGGGCTGCCTTCCTGATAAATCCCCTCATAAACCGCACGTCCGAGATGTTCTATAAAGGAACCATAGATCCTTTTGTCTGTTTTTCCGGTGAGGAAATATTTGTCCACGATGATCTGCGCTTTTTTCATTGTAAAAATCCTCCTGTAAATTATTATTTTCTGCCTGCCACTGCATTGGACTCTGTTTCCGATTCCGCCATATACAGGCTCTTACGCCTCTGTTCGCTCACACACTCTCAGACAGATCGGAAATCAACCGTTTCTATGTTTCATTTTACCATCCTGTTCTATCCATACCAGTGATTATCTTCCGAAATAGTTGACTTTTTTTCCGGTAAGATTTATCGTAAAGACAGTCTTACCAGACGGACGTCCCTCTGTCACTTTACTTTATACTTCCAGACAGAAAGTTCTTTACAATGCCACAGTCGGATTGTCTGATCTACGTAATGAAAGGAGCCAGCATTTTCATGGATTTCACCTTAAATTTCTGCGAATACAACCGTTCCAACTCAGATTACGACAGGATTTTCCGGCCGGAGGGAAGCGGAGATTTTCTTTTTCTTTTATTTAAAACACCAATGAAGGTTTATCTGGGCGGTCAGCTTACTGTCACCCGGGAAAATGCCTGCATCTTTTATATTCCGGGAAATCCCCAGCATTATCAGGCTGTGCGAAAATTCCGGAACAGTTATGTCCATTTTTCCTGCGGAGAAAATCTGGCAAAACGGTTCGGACTTCCCTGCAACGAAATTTTTTACCCCAGTGACTGCCAGGAGATCGATCACTGTATCCAGAAGCTGCAGCATGAATATCTGAACAGAGAAGTTTTTTCCCGGGACTACGAGTATGCCCTGCTCTGCCAGCTGATGATCACAGCCTCGCGGGAACTCCGCAGTACAGATACAGGCAAGTCTTCAGACTCGGAGCTCTGCAGCCTGTTCCAAAAAATCCGTCTGGAAATGCTTACAAATTACGAAAAGCCATGGACAACAGAAAAGCTCTGCGCCATGGCTAATCTCGAAAAAAGTCAGTTTTATTCCTGTTACCGGAATTTTTTTGACAGCACCCCTCATGCTGACCTGAATCTGCTCCGTCTGGAAAAAGCCAAAAATCTGCTCACCAACGAAGCTCTGCCTGTTCAACAGGTGGCTCTGCTGTGCGGATTTTCAAATCTCTCCCACTTCAGCCGGTACTTCCGAAAGAACTGTGGCTGTTCGCCCAGTGAGTGGGCACGCCGCCCCTGACCAAAAGGATATTCACACTCTGCATTTACTGCGCAGGCAACTTGTCTGATCTGATCACCGTGCCGCATTACACTTCTCATAAGCAAACAGTGCCGCACCAAGCGCACCACAAAGCTGTGCCTCATCACAGATATAAAGCTTCGCCCCCAGCTTCTCCTCCAATGCCTGGATGATACCTTTATTTCTGGCAACACCACCGGTCATCATGTATTCCCCCGGATTCTTTTTGCCAAGGCGGGCTGCAAGAGCTCCTACCTTGGAAGCAACAGATACATTCAGACCATGGATGATATCTGCCACGTCCTTATTCTGGGCAACCAGGGAAACTACCTCGGACTCTGCAAATACAGTACACATGCTTGAGATCACTACGTTCTCTTTCCACTCCAGGCCACGGGTACTCATCTCCTCCAGGGAAAGTCCAAGAGTACGGGCCATCATTTCCAGGAATCGTCCGGTTCCTGCTGCACATTTATCGTTCATCAGGAAATTTTTTACCGCACCGTTCTCGTCAATGCTGATCGCCTTGATATCCTGACCGCCGATGTCGATAACTGTACGCACATTCGGATTCAGATAATGAGCGCCCTTCGCGTGACAGGTAATCTCTGTGATACTGTCATCACCACTGTCAATATAGGCACGTCCATATCCGGTAGTAACGATACGCACGATATCTTCTTTCCTGATCCCTGCTTTTTCCACGGCCATCTCCAGGCTCTTCTCTGCACTCATCATAGCGCCGCCGCCTGTGGGAATGATCATGGTCGATTTAATTTTTCCGTCTTTATCCAGGATCACAACATCCGTACTTGTGGAACCGCTGTCGATCCCTGCCACATAATAAACTCCTGATTCCATTTTTTTCCTTATCTCCTCGCTGATTCCTTTTGATGGGTCCATATCCTCAGAGCCTTCCAGGGTCTCCGCAAAAGCCTGCACTCTGGTAAGGAGCTGTCCTGCACTCTGGCTTGTAAAATCTGTCTCGATCTTCAGAAGCGGAACCTTGATATCACGCTTGATACTTGCATACTCAAATCCGTAATAGTCGCAGAATTTAATAGTATGATAAATGATCCCCTTCAGGTTCGGATCCAGATACAGCCGGTTTCTTCGGGTGCTGTTGTTCATACGGAAGCAGGGCATCTGCGAAAGAAGTGCATCCGCATAAGCCAGGAACATGGCATCGTCTTCCATTTTTTCCAGCTCCTCACGGATCACTGCAAGACGTCTTCCACCTGTACAGGTCAGGTTTTCCACATCCATGCGGATATTATCCCGGATCATTTTTTCCAAGATGCCGCTGACACGGACACCCAGAACACCGATATACGGCTGGTTATCCACAGGCTCATGGGAAAAAGCATTCAGAAATCCACTTCTGTCGAAGGTTTTCCCCGAAAATTTCTCATAAGCTTTCTTCAGACGGTGGATGCCCTGGGCAAGCTTCACCTTTTCACAGTCGTTATCCTCATGAGGCATGTCCAGCATGTACAGAAATTTACATTTACCGGTACTTTCCACAATGTCGTACACACGGCGCATGGAATCACAGCAGTTAACAAGAACAAGCTGCTCTACCTTTCCCTCCAGCACTGCCTGGATCACAGATTTTCCGAAGCCGCAGAGATTAGCATGGGCGATCTGGTCCGAAAGCTCAAAATTCTCCGGCATTTCCTCAAGAACCGCACATTCCTCGCCAAAGCCCTTAAACAGCTCCAGCGGTGTATATTTACAGACGTAATGTATCATGACCGTTTTTCCTCCTTACCTTCTGACAGCATTTCCAGATATGCCTGAAGTCGTGTGGATACCTGGCCGTCACTGGAATTGGCCGGGTTACAGCCGTCACCGTCCAGGACCATGGTTGGAAGTCCTGCATTTTCCAGAGAATTTTTGATCAGGCTGGAAGCTCCGATGGTTCCCTTGCAGCCCCAATGCGCAAAAAGGATCCCGCCGTCTGCCTCTGTAAGGTTCGCCAGCTCCTGGGCACGCCGGATCCTCTGCTTCACACTTCCGTTGTAAATGCAGTTGACCATTTTTTCCGCAAGGGCCTCATAAGGATCCGAGGCCTGCATCCGCTGAAAACCGTCTGCAACAAAATCACAGGCACTGATATGCACGTTCTGGCTGTAATTAAATACATCCTTTACCGGCTCCTGCAAAAACGGCATCATATGCATCCACAAAATATGAAGACCTTCCCCCTTTGGTGCCTTCTTCACATCCTCAAGAAGCATTTTTGTATATTTCAGGGATTCCTCTGAGCCCGCCAGAAGATGACACATAAAGATCGCATACAGCTCATTTGTCAGGGAAGTCACCGGATCGTGATCCTTTCTGAGGGCAAGCTGGCTGCTGTAATAGGAGGCCGCTTCATTGCTGTTGGCAACTGCACGCTGTACCGACTGCTCGGAGATTTTTTTCCCGCCTACATCCTCCAGGAATTTCTTCAGCTCGCGGAGCTGATCTGCAACATAGCTGATGGAATCCTGATTTTTTTCATAGGGTACGTCAATATAAAAGCCCGGGATCTGATATTTCTGTTTCAGATAAGGAAACGTCATCATGTTTCCATCGCAGGCAAGGTTTGTGTAGATGGTACATTTGGGCTTCGGTACCAATCCTGTCATGGACGCTCCCAAAAAAACTCTGTGATAGGAGCACATGGTTTCCGGAAAGCCCTCTGATTCCGTCTGTGCCAGAAATGCCTGCTCACATCTGGTTCCGGCGATGAAGCAGGACATTGCCTCCACGGAATACGGAGTGATCCCTGCTGCTGTCAGAAGCTCTCCCGGTACAAAAATGCTCACAAGCGCGGTATCGTCCGGTTTTGCAAGGGCTTTGATAATATTCTGCATGACTACACGGGCTACATACTGTCCCGAAGCCGGAAGCTTCCTGTCAGGAAAAAGCTGCAGACGTTTTTCCTGAAGCCGGTATCCAGTGAGAAGAAGTTTTCGTGCTTTTTCCGGATCCCTGATGGATCTCTCTCCCACCATATCCCCGAATTTCTTTATAATATCCAATCTGTCACATCCTCCGTCAAATCAAAAAATCTATTATAAGTCTGTCAGACGCTTACCCGAAATTTTGTCTCAAACAAAATCCTGTAGCATTATCATCGTCTGGATGGTATAAAGGTTCCACCTGTCAGACCAATATTTTTATTATAAAGATATTTTTTTCAAATGTAAACACGCCAATTTTTACAAATTTGAAGCCTTTTGCACATATCAAAACATCAAAATGCAGATTTTCCACAAAACTCGCATTCCTTTTCGTGGAAAACCCGCATTTGTCTTATCGCATTATCTTCTGCTCTGTTTTTTCCGTTACTCTGTATCACATCTGATGACGTACCACCTTATATTCATCTCCGGAACGATAATACGGACATTCCTTGTAATCACTGCTCACAAAACGATAATATTCATCCTCATCCAGATTGACATCACAATAATATTCGTCACACTCTTCATCATATGTATAGTTTGCACAGTATTCGCAGCTGGTTCCCTTCATATTTATTTCTCCTCTCTTTGCAGGAAAGTATTTCTCCCTGCTGTTCTCCTGATTATATAATAAAAAAAGGAAGAATTCCATTACTGAAATCCTCCCTCTTTTTTATATATCAGAACATTCCGTTCGCAGTCTTGTATTTGTAAAGCATCTCCGCATGATTCTGCTCTTCCACCTGGATATCTGCCAGAAGCTTCCTCACACCACTGTCTTCAAAAGCAAAAACATCCGAGTTGTATTCTCCGGAAATCAGCTTTTCTGTTCCGATACAGTCTGTTGCAAGAAAAGCATCGTGTTCCTTATCCTCTGAGGACATTACCGATGTGTAAGCAGCCTTTGGCTGGTAATCCCGTCCGTCGCTGTCGTTGCAGTTTACCTGGGGAACTGTACCGGAAAGCACCTGGCTCAGGGAATCGTAATGCTCCTGCTCTTTTTTCTGAAGAGTCTGAAATAAGCTTTTAAGCTCCGGATCCCTGGCCTGCTGTGCGTATTTTCCGTATTTTTCAATGCAGCTTTTTTCCTGTGTCTGAAGATCCTGGATCACTGTGCGTTCTTTTTCCTTTAATATCATTATGATCATCCTTTCTTTTGATAATAATGATAGTATGGTTTGGAAACGCGATTTTATTCATGTTTTACGCAGTCAGGATCTCCATCAGTGCTCCATAAAGATCCTTGTCCAGCTCCATAGACTGAAGCTCAGATAAAAGAACCGGCAGCTTCTTTCCGGCTGTGATCAGCTGATATAATCTGTCCTTCAGTACAAAACCGATCTCTGCCTGGTTCAGGAAATCAAAGACACGCTCTTTTGTCTGATTGTCTGCCACTTCGCCAGCGAGAATGATCTGCACCTCTGCCGCTGTGTCTGCTTCCACTTCCACACAGATCTTCTGAAGCTTCTCTTCATATTTTACAGCAGCCTCAGTCTCTGCTCCGTTAACCAGAACCTTCACAGTATCTGTTCCTGTTTTCGCAAAATTACAGAACTCCACGGTATAAGCTCTCTTTGCCGGGATCAGCTCTGTTTTTCCCTGTCCGGGATGAATGGTAAACACTGCCTGATCCTTTTCCTTATAATCCATTTCCGTAAATACACAGGCACCATTTTCGTAAGCACAGGTTTCGTTGTCATCCTCATACAATCTGAAGCTTCCGTCAGCACCCGGGAATACCCGGATATTCAGGCTTTCCGGATTCTTTTCCGCCTCTGTTCCACGGATTTCATCGGTCATCACCAGAATACCGCCTGCTTTTGCAAGAACCGGGATACTGTCCAGAGTACGGTACATATCCACCATTCGTCCACCCTCATAGCGCAGACCTGTTTGACACTCCCCACAGCTAAAGCAGGGGGATTCTTGCTTCTCCCACTACTGCATTGGCAAACACCTTACGGTACTGCAAT
>NZ_WQQB01000046.1:0-1485 GCF_018785565.1 Blautia sp. MCC283
GAGAGTATGAAACTTTTTCTGTAAAATAATGTTTATAAGGTTCTTCTATGATACAATAAATATCATTAGGAGGGCCTTTTATTATGGCAAGACAAAAGAAACCTGTACATCGTGTACAAATGACAGAAGGAAAACGAAACATCATCCATCAGCTCCTGGAAGAGTACGATATCCAGTCTGCAGAAGACATTCAGGATGCGCTCAAGGATCTTTTAGGCGGCACCATTAAGGAAATGATGGAAGCTGAAATGGATGATCATCTTGGTTACGAAAAATCCGAACGCTCAGATAATGATGATTATCGCAATGGTTATAAGCGGAAACAGGTCAACAGCCGGTATGGCTCGATGGAAATCGAAGTGCCACAGGATCGCAAATCAACGTTTGAACCACAGGTTGTGAAAAAACGTCAGAAAGATATTTCCGATATTGATCAGAAGATCATTTCCATGTATGCCAAAGGAATGACTACCCGGCAGATTTCCGAAACCATCGAAGATATTTATGGCTTTGAAACTTCTGAAAGTTTTATTTCTGATGTGACTGATAAGATCCTGCCACAGATCGAAGACTGGCAGAACCGGCCACTGGACGAGGTCTATCCCATTCTCTACATTGATGCAATCCATTATTCTGTAAGGGATAATGGCGTGATCCGAAAGCTTGCTGCTTACGTGATTCTGGGAATCAACACGGAAGGGAAAAAAGAAGTTTTAACCATCAGTGTTGGCGATAACGAAAGCGCAAAATACTGGCTTTCCGTTATGAATGAACTGAAAAATCGTGGTGTCAAAGATGTATTAATCATCTGTGCCGATGGTTTAACCGGAATCAAAGAAGCGATCGCAGCAGCTTTTCCAAAGACGGAATACCAGCGCTGTATTGTACACCAGGTAAGAAACACGTTGAAATATGTCCCGGATAAAGACAGAAAAGCCTTCGCTACGGATCTGAAAACCATTTATCAGGCCACAGATGAAAAGAAAGCTCTGGCAGCCTTAGAGCGTGTAACAGAAAAATGGACACCGAAATATCCGAATTCCATGAAGCGCTGGAAGGATAACTGGGACGCAATCTCGCCGATCTTTAAATTTTCAACGACGGTCAGAACGGTGATTTATACTACAAATGCTATTGAATCCCTGAATTCTACCTACCGGAAACTGAATCGCCAGAGAAGCGTATTTCCAAGCGATACAGCTCTATTAAAGGCACTGTATCTTGCTACATTTGAAGCTACAAAGAAATGGACCAGTACGATCCGCAACTGGGCACAGGTGTATGGTGAACTGAGTATTATGTACGAAGGACGCCTCCCAGAGTAACGAATAAACGGGCGAATAAGACGGGCGGAAAACCGCCTGCTCTTGACATGCCATTCAACAACTGTTATATATAAAACAAGGGTGAGAAGCCTGATTTTCAGGCTTGCCACCCTTGCATATCATAGAAGAATCTTATTTACAGACTTTTTCTCACAGTCTC